>NZ_CP026363.1:265000-327500 GCF_004117055.1 Brevibacillus agri | reverse complement strand
GGCTAACAGGAGGAAGCGCATGAGTATGCCGTTTGCCATTTTCTTTGATATGGATGGCACATTGCTGCAGACGGAGAAGTTGTCGACGCCCGCTTTTTTGCGGACATTTGAGCGATTGAGAGAAAAAGGCTTGTGGGCAGGCGAGACGCCAAGCGAGGAAGAGTTGGTCAACGTGCTCGGACTGACTGTCGAGCAGGTCTGGAAAAAGCTTTTGCCAGGCGCAAATGAAGAAGCTGTCCGCGCGGCGGATGCTTTTTTGCTGGAAAACGAAATTGCTTTGCTCAAAGAAAAAGTGACCGATTTGTACCCTGGCGTGAGGGAGACGTTGGAACAGCTCCACGCCAAGGGGATTCCGCTGTTTGTCGCGAGCAACGGACAGAAGGAGTACATTGAAGCCATCTGCCAGGAGTATGCACTCAATCCGTTGCTGACGGATTTGTACTCGGCGGGACGGTTCCGCACGCGCTCCAAAGTGGATCTGGTAGCCAAGCTCATCGCCGACTACCAGGTAGAACAGGCGGTCATGGTAGGCGACCGCCATTCCGATGTAGAGGCAGGAGTAAAAAACGGCCTGTTTACCATCGGATGTGACTTCGGCTTCGCCAAGCCAGGAGAACTGGACGGGGCAAATGTCGTCATTACGCAGTTTCCGCAATTACTGGATCATTTGCCGGCAATCGACACCAAATCGCAAAGACTGACATAAACCATTCCTTTAGAGGAGTGGTTTTTTCTGTATAAAACATAAAACGCTTCGACAATTCATGAGCCGAGACGTGCCGCTTGCCGTCGACAAAACGGTCGTGCCGTTACTGTTTTGGATGGTTTCAAGCGCCCGCCTTTTGCCCACACTAGAAAGTGTATCGATCACTTGCAAGCGCGTCGCAAACCCATTATAATTAAAGTCAAAGATAGTCAAAGTCAGTAGCAAGCACATACACATATGGAATAGGAGGCGATGACTTGCGTAACATCTCGGACATCATTGAACAACACTTAAAAGGCATTTTGACACAAAGTCCCAATGGCTCGATCGAGATCCAGCGTAGTGAGCTTGCCGACTTATTTCAATGTGTGCCGTCTCAAATCAACTACGTCATCAATACGCGATTTACGGTACAAAAAGGGTACATTGTAGAGAGCAAGCGTGGGGGCGGCGGCTATATCCGCATTCGCAAGGTGCAGATTGTGAGCAAGGCGCGATTGCAGGAATTGCTGACCGAAGAGCTGATTGGCGAAAGCATCTCGCAGAGTGTAGGGAACGCGATTGTAGAGAGGCTGCAGGAAGAAGGTTTGGTCAACGCCAAAGAAGCAGCCTTGATGAAAATCGCCACCTCCCGAAATGTTTTGACTCTGGAGTCTGAATTACGGGATCGTTTGCGGGCAAATATATTAAAGCAGATGATTGCGGCTATCTTGTTGAAGTAAATGAAGCATGTGTTAGGGGGTAGGATGTAATGAACTGTGAGGAATGCGGAAAACGACCGGCGACACTGCATTTGACGAAAATCGTCAATGGTGAAAAAACCGAATACCATATTTGTGAGCATTGCGCTTCCGAAAAAGGGGACGTCTTTACCGGATTTCACAACTTCAGCATCAACAATCTCCTGTCAGGACTGTTAAAATTTGATCCCATGCAAAAAAACGGACGCGAGCCTGCGCCCAGCAAGCCGCTCCGCTGCGAAACATGCGGACTCACGTATGCCCAGTTCAGCAAAAGCGGCCGATTTGGCTGCAGCGATTGCTACACCTTCCTGGGTGACCGGCTCGATCCGTTGTTCCGCCGCATTCACGGCAATACGCAGCATAGCGGCAAGGTTCCGGAACGCACAGGCGGGCAGTTGAAAATCCGCAAAGAGCTGGAGCAGCTAAAACGTGCGCTGCAAAACCACGTCGCCAGCGAAGAGTTTGAAAAAGCGGCTGAAATGCGCGACCGAATCCGTGCGCTGGAACAAAAAATCGCTCAATCGTAACAAGGGGAGGTAAGCTGGTCATGTCACAAAAGCAGTTTATGCAAAACCCGTGGAGCAATTGGATGAAAGGAGAAGGTCCTGATTCCGATATCGTCATCAGCACACGGCTGCGCATCGCCCGAAACCTGCGCCAGCACCCTTTTCCGTTATTGGCAACCGACTCGCAAGGCGAGGAAGTCGTCAGAAAGGTAACGGAAGTGAGCGAATCGGAGGCCATGCGCAAGCGCCAGCCGCTGCAGGTTCTCCATATGGACCAGATCAATCCGCTGGAAAAACGGGTGCTGGTGGAAAAGCATCTCATCAGTCCGCACTTGGCGGAGGAATCGAGAAAAGGCGCTGTGCTCCTGAGTCCTGACGAGTCTGTCAGCATTATGGTGAACGAAGAGGACCACATTCGGATTCAGGTGCTGTTGCCAGGGTTTCGTTTGAATGAAGCATGGGAAATAGGAACCAAAATAGATGATATTTTCGAGAAGCATCTGAACTTCGCGTTCGATGAGACGAGAGGCTACCTCACGAGCTGTCCGACCAACGTCGGTACGGGGATTCGCGCCTCTGTCATGCTGCATTTGCCTGCATTGGTGATGACGCAGCAGATCAGCAGAATTTTGCAGGCGATTAATCAAGTTGGTCTGGTCGTTAGAGGAATTTACGGGGAAGGCAGCGAAGCTCTAGGAAACCTGTTCCAGTTGTCTAACCAGGTCACGCTCGGAATGTCGGAAACCGATATTCTCTCCAACCTCTACGGCGTTGCCAGACAGATTATTGAGCAGGAACGCGTAGCACGTACTTATTTGCTGGAGCATACGCGCATATCTTTGGAAGACCGCATTTTCCGTTCTTACGGGATTTTGCTGTATGCGCGCACTGTGGAGTCCAAGGAAGCAGCCCAACGCCTCTCTGACGTCCGCCTCGGCATTGACCTTGGCATCATCCCGGGGGTATCGCCTCTGGTGATGAACGAGCTGCTGGTGACGACTCAGCCGGGCTTCCTGCAGCAGCATGCAGGACAAAAGCTGACGCCAGACCAGCGCGACGAGCGAAGGGCACGGTTGATTCGGGAGAGGCTCAGTGCGACAGGACCAGCATGATTGGCAAAACATAAGGCATCAACAGAAGTGAACCTATAGAGAAAAACACGGTTATACGGAGGTGTACGATATGATGTTTGGACGTTTTACAGAACGAGCACAAAAAGTACTGGCGCTTGCCCTGGAAGAGGCAGTGCGTCTCGGTCACAAAGATATCGGGACGGAGCATGTACTGCTGGGACTGATTCGAGAAGGCGAAGGGATTGCTGCCAAGGCTTTGCAATCGCTCGGACTTGGACTCGATAAAATCCAGAGCGAAGTGGAGTCGTTGATCGGACGCGGAACAGAGCAGTCCGGTAGTAATTACACGCCAAACTATACACCTCGCGCCAAAAAAGTAATTGAACTGTCCATGGACGAAGCGCGCAAACTGGGTCATACCTATGTGGGCACAGAGCACATCCTGCTCGGGCTGATCCGCGAAGGCGAAGGCATCGCCGCAAGAATCATGAACAACCTCGGCGTCAGCTTGAACAAGGCGCGTCAGCAAGTGCTGCAGCTTTTGGGCAGCTCGGAAATGATGGCGTCGCATCAGCCTTCCGGCGGCAATCCTGCAGCGAATACGCCTACGCTGGACGGATTGGCTCGCGACCTGACGGCAATCGCACGCGATGGCGGACTGGACCCTGTGATCGGCCGTCAAAAAGAAATCGAGCGTGTAATTCAAGTATTGAGCCGGCGCACCAAAAACAACCCGGTACTGATCGGGGAGCCTGGTGTGGGGAAAACGGCCATCGCAGAAGGTCTCGCGCAAAAAATCGTCAACAACGAAATTCCGGAGACGCTGCGTGACAAGCGCGTCATGACGCTCGACATGGGAACCGTTGTGGCGGGCACCAAATATCGCGGAGAATTCGAAGACCGCCTGAAAAAAATTATGGATGAAATCCGCCAGGCAGGAAACATCATCCTGTTCATTGACGAGCTGCATACACTCATCGGCGCAGGCGGTGCGGAAGGCGCGATTGACGCCTCCAACATCCTCAAGCCGGCTCTCGCTCGCGGCGAGCTGCAATGCGTCGGGGCAACCACGCTCGATGAATACCGCAAATACATCGAAAAAGACGCTGCGCTGGAGCGCCGTTTCCAACCGATTCAGGTGGATGAGCCGACGGCAGAGGACGCGATTCGCATCCTGCATGGCTTGCGTGACCGTTACGAAGCCCACCACCGTGTAAAAATTACCGATGAAGCCATCGAGCAGGCAGTGAAGCTGTCTGACCGTTACATTACCGACCGTTTCCTCCCGGACAAGGCGATTGACCTCGTCGACGAGGCAGCGTCCAAGGTGCGCCTGCAATCGTTCACGGTTCCGCCAAACCTCAAAGAGCTGGAAGGCCGTTTGGAAGAGGTGCGCAAGGAAAAAGACGCGGCTGTGCAATCGCAGGAGTTTGAAGAGGCGGCGGCCCTGCGCGATCAGGAACAGAAGCTTCGCGAAGAACTGGACAAAACGAAAAAAGACTGGAAAGAACGCCAAGGCCAGTTGAACATGGAAGTGACGCCAGAGGATATCGCGACTGTCGTCGCTAGCTGGACGGGAATCCCTGTTCTGAAGCTGAAGGAAGAGGAAACAGAGCGCCTCCTGAAAATGGAAGAGATTTTGCACGATCGTGTCATCGGCCAGGACGAAGCGGTCAAATCCATCTCCCGCGCGATCCGCCGTGCCCGTGCCGGTCTGAAAGACCCGAAACGCCCAATCGGTTCGTTTATTTTCCTCGGCCCGACAGGCGTGGGGAAAACCGAACTGGCCCGTGCCGTGGCAGAGACGCTGTTTGGAGACGAGGACGCCATGATCCGCGTCGACATGTCCGAGTACATGGAGAAACACTCCACTGCCCGTCTGGTAGGGGCTCCTCCAGGGTATGTCGGCTTTGACGAAGGCGGCCAGTTGACGGAAAAAGTGCGCCGCAAGCCGTACTCCGTCATCCTGCTGGATGAGATCGAGAAGGCGCATCCGGATGTTTTCAACATTTTGCTCCAGGTGCTCGATGACGGCCGATTGACGGACTCCAAGGGCCGTACCGTAGATTTCCGCAACACCGTCGTCATCATGACCTCCAACGTCGGAGCCAGCATGATTAAGAAAAACACGACACTCGGTTTCACCACCAACGATACCGAGAAAAAATATCAGGATATGAAGGACAAAGTCATGGATGAGCTGAAAAAGAGCTTCCGTCCGGAGTTCCTGAACCGCATCGACGAAGTCATCGTGTTCCACTCCTTGGAGCAGGAGCATATCGAGCAAATCGTATCGCTGATGACCGACGAGCTGCGCAAGCGTTTGAAAGAACAAAGCATTGATTTCCAATTGACGGAAGATGCCAAAAAGCTGCTGGCAAAAGAAGGCTTCGATCCAGCGTACGGGGCGCGCCCGCTGCGTCGTGCCATTCAGCGCCATATCGAAGACAAATTGTCGGAAGAACTGCTCAAGGGCAACATCAGCAAGGGCGACACAGTCAACATCGAGGCCGAAGAAGGCAAACTGGTCGTCAAACGACTGGAAAAAACAAAATCGTAAGCTGGGCGAAAAGCATCATGAAGAATGCCTCCTGTTTTGGGAGGTATTCTTTTTTTGGCTGCACAACTATGATAAAAGTAGAGAAGAAAATCCAAGTGAGGGTAGCGATTATGGCAAAGTATAAAACGAAATACGCGTGTCAAGAATGTGGCTATGAATCGCCAAAATGGATGGGAAAATGCCCGGGCTGCAATAGCTGGAATACATTGGTGGAAGAAGTGACAGTCAAGGCGGCGCACCGCCACGAAGGGCTGAGCGGCGGCACGCGCCAGTCGGCTATCCCTTTGACGCAGGTAGCCAGCGAAGAAGAGCCGCGCATGGATACGACCATTGGCGAGTTGAACCGCGTGCTCGGGGGAGGGCTCGTCCCAGGCTCGCTCATCCTGGTCGGCGGCGATCCGGGTATCGGCAAGTCCACACTGCTGTTGCAGACCTCTTTTGCTCTGGCTCATCAGGGGGCCAAAGTGCTGTACGTATCCGGGGAGGAGTCCGCGAAGCAGATCAAGCTGCGCGCAGACCGGCTGCATATGCAGACGCCCCCGATGTTTGTATTGGCAGAAAATGATTTGGATTTGATCGAACAGCATATTAATCAAGTAGACCCTCATGTGTTGATTATCGACTCGATCCAGACCGTGTTCCATCCCGCTGTGCAGTCTGCGGCCGGAAGCGTCGCGCAGGTGCGCGAGGCGACGGCCCAGTTGATGCGGATTGCCAAGGGCAAAGGAATCTGTACTTTTATTGTCGGCCACGTGACCAAAGAAGGCTCGATCGCAGGTCCTCGTATGCTTGAACATATGGTGGACGCAGTTCTCTATTTTGAAGGCGAGCGCCACAATACGTTCCGGATTTTGCGCGCTGTCAAAAACCGTTTTGGTTCGACAAACGAGATCGGAATTTTCGAGATGAAGGATCGCGGTCTGGAAGAGGTCGCAAACCCTTCCGAGATTTTTCTGGCTGAGCGTCCCTTCGGCGTGGCTGGCTCCACCGTCGTAGCCAGCATGGAAGGCACCCGTCCAGTCCTGGTGGAGCTTCAGGCACTCGTGGCACCGACCAGCTTCGTTACTCCCCGGAGAATGGCTACAGGCGTCGATCACCAGCGTGTGGCGATGATTATGGCTGTTTTGGAAAAGCGCATGGGCATGATGCTGCAAAATCAGGACGCGTATGTCAACGTGGCCGGGGGCGTCCGCCTGGATGAGCCTGCTGTCGATTTGGCGATCGCCGTCAGCATCGCCAGCAGCTTTCGCGACCATGCCACCAATCCGCACGACGTCGTGATCGGGGAGATTGGCCTGACAGGAGAGGTGCGGGGCGTATCGCGCATTGAACAGCGCGTGCGGGAAGCGCACAAGCTCGGCTTCAAACGCGTGATTATACCGGAGAAAAACATTCGCGGCCTGGATGCGCCAGACGACATTCAGGTGATCGGCGTCAGCAATATTGCAGATGCTTTGAACGAGGTGATAAGGAGGTAAGGGCGGAATATGCAGGAGAACACGAAAAGAACTCCGCAGTTCGGCGATGTGCTTCGTTTGGTCGCACCAGGGACGCAGCTTCGCGAAGGGCTTGAAAATGTTTTGCGCGCCAAAACTGGCGGCCTGATCGTCGACGGCGGTTTTTCCATCAATTGCGACTTTTCTCCTGCCCATTTGTATGAATTGGCGAAGATGGATGGGGCGATTATAGTAAGTGAAGATGCCAAACGAATCTTGTACGCCAATACCCAACTGTTTCCGCCTGCTTCCATCCACACCAGCGAGACAGGTACTCGGCACCGGACTGCGCAACGGACAGCGATCCACACGAGCTACCTGGTCATCGCCATATCCCGGCGGGGTAATGTCATCACCTTGTACCAAGGAAATTTCCGCTATGTGCTCAATGAGATCAGCGTTATTCTCGCCAAGGCTAACCAGGCAGTATCCACCCTGGAAAAATACAAGGCGGTGCTCGATCAGGCATGACCAATCTCGGCGCACTGGAATTTGAAGAGCTGGTCACCTTGCACGAAGTCGCCTCTGTCTTGCAGCGAATCGAGATGGTGCTGCGGATCAAAACGGAGATTTCCAAGTACATATGCGAGCTGGGAGCAGAAGGCAGGCTCGTCAGCATGCAACTGGAGGAGCTTGTGTCGAATATTGAGGAAGAAGCGCAAATGCTCATTCGCGACTACGCCAAGGACGTGGCGCATGCTCCAGACGCAGTGCTGCGCGAGATGAAAAAGCTAAGCTCCGAGGAAGTGCTGGAGCTCGGGTCTTTCCTGCGTGTTCTCGGGTTTTCCGCGAGTGCCAGCATGCTGGAAGAATCGGTGTCGCCAAGGGGATACCGGATTTTGTACAAAATTCCCCGACTGCCACTTTCCATCATCGCCAATTTGGTCGAGCATTTTCATTATTTGCCGAGAATTATGATGGCGACGATTCAGGAATTAGACGAGGTGGAAGGAATTGGCGAAGTGCGCGCCCGGGCTATCAAGGAGGGCCTGAAACGGATTCAGGAGCAAGTGTTCATTGACAGGCACATTTAAAGTAGAATAGGATAAAGGCATTATTTGTTATTCAACATTTGCCCAGGGGACTTGAAAGCAACAGCAAGTTTGACAGGATACACTGTCTCCTCTGCAAAAGAAATCAGGAGGTAGTCTATGTTCGTGAAATCGTTGCCGAACATGCTAACCGTAAGCAACTTGTTTCTGGGAGTCTTGGCAATCATACTTGCGTTTCGAGGCGATCATTACGTCGATTACGCGGCGATTACGGTCATCATCGGTATGCTGGCGGACGGACTGGATGGACGCGTCGCTCGCATGCTGAATGCGCAAAGTGAATTCGGAAAGGAACTCGACTCGCTTTCTGACGTCATTACGTTTGGGATAGCTCCGGCTTTCATCATGTATGTTGTTGTCCTGCAGCACTTCGATTGGCTTGGGATTCTCGTTACCGCCATCTTCCCGATCTGTGGTGCGCTCCGTCTGGCCAGATTCAACGTCCAGGCCGGAGTTCCGGGATATTTCATCGGGCTGCCGATCACGGCTGCCGGTGGCGTGCTGGCCACGCTGGCCCTGTATCATCAAGTTTTCAATCCGGTACTGCTTGCGGTAAGCATGCTGCTTCTGGCTTTCCTCATGGTATCGAAGGTCAAGTATCCGAACTTCAAGAAGGTCGGGATTCCAAAATCGGCCTACTGGATTACGCCGATCATCATCGCCATCGTCGTTGTGGTTGCGATCAAGTATCCGCAGCAGTTTCCCAAAATCGTCTTCCTGCCGCTTGCTTTCTATGCCCTGTATGGAATAAAAAAAAACGTTGACTTTCTCGTCAAAAAATTACGCAAGCGCAAGAACAAGGAAGAAGAATCTGTGCCATTTGAATAAGCCAGGCAATGAAAAAACCCGCGCTGCGATGTGCGGGTTTTTCGCTTTTGGATGCAACTTTTTGTAGGGTTCATTCGTAATACGAGTGTGGGGTTAAGAAAGATTGAACACACCCAGCGTATTCAGCCGGTTCGATTCTTTTTGCAAGACGTCCTCCAGCTTGATGTCTGTAATGTTGCACAAGGCGGTCAGGTAAAAAAGATTTTTGCCAAGCTCTGCTGTGACTACATCGCGACAATGCTCGCATAGTGGGCCGTTAAAGTGAGTGTCCAGATGGGACTTGTTCTCCTCCAGGTTTTTGCTTGCGTCGTAGGTTTGCTTTTTGGCTACCACTTCAACACAGCCGCATTCGGTGATGGCTTTCGTCAGGGAGCGGTTGATGCGAGACGCTGTTTCCTGAACTTTGGACATGACGTCCAGTACGCTTCGATGTCGGATCAAAAGCTCGGATACTTGTGCTTGAAAGTCGTCTACATCTCGTTTGTCCATATCGATTCACCTCTGCTTTAAGCTGTTCGTATCGTCACAATTTTCGCTCATTGTGTTACTGCCATTATAAGAAGGGAGTCTGGCCGCTGTCAATTTGCCTGGGAAGGAAACAGGTGTTTGAGGTTGACGAGAAAATGGCAACTATGTTAAAATTTTTGGCTATTTGACATGGTAAAATCATTTTTGCTATAGTGAGGGAAAGCGATAATGAAGCAATTTCGCTATTTGGAAAGAAACAGGGTTTTACTCATAGGCTTCTGTCTATAATTAATAAAAGGAGGTGAAGGCATGGTACGCCGCATAGGAAAAATCTTTTTTGTCTTGGTTGGCGGTGGCTTGGGGTACCAATACGGTACAGAGCTGTTTTCGCTGCTCAACCCGTTGTTGAATTTTGGAGTAGTTGCTGGAGCGCAATATATTGGGGCGGTACTTGGTGCCATTCTGTTCTTCTTTTTAGCTAATTGGCTGTTGGACTACATTTTGAGGGTAGTTCGCTGGGGAGAAGAGACGCTCGTCAAAATGCCGATTGTTGACGTGATGTTCGGAGCGATGGGGTTGATTAGTGGTCTTATTGTTGCCTTTTTATTATTCCTGCCCATCAGTAAAATTCCGATTCCGCTAATAGGTGATCTGTTGCCACTGGTTGTTTCCGGGTTGCTCGGCTATCTGGGCTTTCAGGTAGGGTTTCGCAAGCGGGACGAGATTATGTCGGTTTTCTCTATTGGACGCAAGGATAAGAAAAAGGAACAGGCTGCTGCGACGACCAATGTCGAGCACAAGATTTTGGATACGAGCGTCATCATTGACGGACGCATTGCAGATATTTGCCGCACGGGCTTTTTGGAGGGCGTGCTGGTCATTCCGGGCTTTGTCCTGGAGGAGCTGCAACACATCGCGGATTCCTCGGATGTGCTGAAGCGCAACCGCGGCCGCCGTGGTCTGGACATCCTCAACAAGATCCAGAAGGAAATGAAGGTCAAGGTGCAGATTTGGGAAGGCGACTTTGAAGAAGTATCCGAAGTGGACAGCAAGCTGATTAAGCTGGCGAAGGTCATGAACGGAAAAGTCGTCACCAACGACTTCAACCTGAACAAAGTGTGCGAGCTGCAAGGCGTGGCGGTATTGAACATCAACGACTTGGCTAACGCCGTGAAGCCGGTCGTGCTGCCAGGGGAAGAAATGAACGTGCAAGTCATCAAAGACGGCAAAGAGCACGGTCAGGGCGTTGCTTATCTCGACGACGGCACGATGATCGTCGTGGAAGGCGGACGCGAATACATCGGCAACGACGTGGACGTATTGGTCACCAGCGTGCTGCAAACGTCAGCGGGACGGATGATCTTCGCCAAGCCGAAGCTGCTGGAAAGAGCGCTGTAAGGCGAGAAGTACAAGACGGGAGAGGAAAGAAAACGTGAGTACAGGGGTCGTGATCGTTGCTGCCGGTTCCGGCAAAAGAATGGGCGGTCAACGAAACAAATTGTGGTTGCCGCTTGCAGGAGAGCCGATCTTGGCTCACACCGTTCGCCTTTTCGCTTCGCATCAGGAGATCGACCAGATCGTCCTGGTCGTGAGCGAAGCGGACTACGCCGACGTGCTTGCCTTGGTGGATGCGGAAAAGCTGCAAGTCACCGTCACCTTGGGCGGCGCCGAACGGCAGGACAGCGTCAGAAACGGTCTGGCGTCACTGGCTTCATCCTGTACCTACGTGCTTGTTCACGATGCTGCCCGACCTTTCGTCACGCAGCAGCAGATCAGCGACATGCTCCGGCAGGTGCGGCGCGATCAGGCCACGATCATGGCCGTGCCTGTCAAGGATACGATAAAAGTGGTGGGGGCCACAGGGCTTGTGGAGGCTACCCCGGCACGGGAAAGCTTGTGGGCGGTTCAAACCCCACAAGCTTTTCGTATGTCTTTGCTGCGAGAGGCGCATGAGGCGGCAGAAAAAGCGGGCAAGCTCGGTACGGATGACGCGATGCTGGTCGAATGGCTGGGGCATCCTGTGTCCGTCATGCAGGGAAGCTATGAGAATATTAAGATCACGACGCCGGATGACCTGTGGCTCGGTGAAGAGATCATGCGTAAGCGAAGGGGAGAGTAAATCATGCGTATTGGACAAGGATTTGATGTGCATCAACTGGTGGAAGGTCGTCCGTGCATTATCGGCGGCGTCACCATTCCGTATGAAAAAGGCTTGCTGGGCCATTCTGACGCCGATGTGCTGCTGCACGCCATCAGCGACGCGATTCTCGGAGCGATTGGCGAAGGCGACATCGGGCGCCACTTCCCGGATACGGACCCTGCCTTCAAGGGAGCTGACAGCGTCGTGCTGCTCGAGCATGTGTGGAAGCTGGCAAAAGAGCGTGGCTATCGCCTTGGCAACGTAGATGCGACGATTATCGCGCAAGCGCCGAAAATGGCTCCTTACATACCGCAAATGCGCGAAGTCATTGCCCGTGTGCTGGAGGCAGAAGACGCCTCGCAGGTAAACGTGAAGGCGACGACTTCGGAAAAGCTCGGTTTTACGGGCAGAGGAGAAGGAATCGCGGCCCAGGCTGCATGCTTGCTTGTCAAGTAAAGGGGCAAGGTGTAACATAAAGCCTTAGAAACGTATTCATGAAGGATCATAGCCTTTTACATTCACAAGGATGGTGCTAAAAATGGCGAAAGAAATCCGCACGCGTTATGCGCCGAGTCCTACGGGGCATTTGCACATCGGCGGTGCGCGAACAGCGCTTTTTAACTATCTGTTTGCCAAACATCACGGCGGTTCGTTTATCGTTCGGATCGAGGATACGGACCAAACGCGCAATAAGGAAAATGCCGATGAAGAGCAAATGAAGAACTTGAAATGGCTCGGAATCGAATGGGAAGAAGGCACCGATGTGGGCGGCCCCTACGGCCCGTATCGCCAAACCGAGAGATTGGACATTTACCGTAAATATATCGATCAACTGCTCGCAGAAGGCAAGGCGTACTACTGTTACGCGACCAAGGAAGAGCTGGATGCCGAGCGCGAAGAACAACTGGCGCGTGGAGAAACTCCGCGTATTCTGGAGAAGCATCGCCATGTGACAGAAGAGCAGCGCGCGCAATACGAAGCGGAAGGCCGTGTGCCATCCATTCATTTCCTTGTGCCGGATAACCGCGAATACGTAGTCAACGACCTGATCCGCGGACAGGTGACATTCAACTCCAACGAAATGGGCGACTTCGTCATTTGCCGTCCGGACGGTATCCCTACCTACAACTTCGCGGTTGTGATCGACGACTACCTGATGAAAATCAGCCACGTCATTCGCGGCGAGGAACATCTCTCCAACACGCCTCGCCAATTGATGATCTACGAAGCGTTTGGCTGGGAAGCGCCTGACTTCGCCCACTTGGCACTGATTCTCAACCAGGATGGCAAAAAAATGTCCAAGCGCGATGAAAGCATTTTGCAATTCATCGAGCAATACCGCGATCTTGGCTTCCTGCCAGAAGCAATCGTGAACTTCCTCGTTCTTTTGGGCTGGTCTCCAGGTGGCGAAGAGGAAATTTTCCTCATGGACGATTTGGTCAA
Organism: Brevibacillus agri; assembly: GCF_004117055.1. Lineage (NCBI taxonomy): Bacteria > Bacillati > Bacillota > Bacilli > Caryophanales > Paenibacillaceae > Brevibacillus > Brevibacillus agri. Next base: position 314,485 of record NZ_CP026363.1, on the reverse strand, counting down.
GCTGTTCTCCATGGAGCGCGTGAGCAAGTCGCCGGCAGTATTTGATGCGACAAAAATGAACTGGATGAACAACTACTACCTGAAGCGTCAGCCGCTCGATCTGATTACCGACATGTGCATTCCGCACCTGCAAAAAGCGGGCTTTATCGAGGAAACGCTGTCTGACGAGAAGCGGGAGTGGGTGCGCAGCATTGTCGCGCTGTACCAGGAGCAAATGTCCTACTGTGCCCAAATCGTTCCATTGGCCGCTCTTTTCTTCCTGGACGAAGTGGTGTACGATGAAGAGGCGACAATGGTACTGAAAGAACCGCAGTTTCCGGAAGTTCTCGCTTCTTTTGTGAAACACCTGTCGGCCCAGGATGCATATAATGTGGATGTCATCAAAGCGGTGCTGAAGGACGTGCAAAAGGAAACGGGTCAAAAAGGCAAAGCGCTGTTCATGCCAGTACGTGTCGGCACAACGGGTCAAGCGCACGGGCGCGACTTGGCAGAGACGCTGTACCTGCTCGGACGCGACAAAGTGTTGGCGCGTGCCCAGCGTGTGATTGCAAACGGAAAATAACCTGTAAAGGGCCAGTGATATACAAACGAATGCGACGATCAGGAGAAGTACGGCAGGATACACGTTTACAGAGAGGATGGAAAGGTGAGAGCCATCCAGCGTGCCCTGTTCGGAAATGCGCCTGTGAGCAATGAGCTGAACGTGTCTGACTGTTTGGACGACATCAGTAGGTGCCATCGGTTCCCGCCGTTATCGGGATGTAGAGCGAGATCGTGCGACTGGCTTTCTTTTGGCCGGATGAACAGCGATCTAAGCAGAGTGGAACCGCGGTAAACCCCGTCTCTGTCCCTTCGTCCTTGAAGGGGTGGAGGCGTTTTTCTTTTGCAGCAAAAAAATCTGGCAGGAATTTCAGGCAGGAGGTGCCACCCAACTATGTTCGCACAGATGAAAGATGACATTCAGGCTGTATTTGAAAGAGACCCGGCAGCACGCAGTGCATTGGAAGTTGTCATGACCTATTCAGGTCTGCACGCCATATGGGGGCACCGGATTGCCCACAAGCTCTGGAAAGCGGAGTGGTACACGCTTGCGCGGATTGTGTCGCAGGTTACCCGCTTTTTCACCGGGATCGAAATTCATCCGGGCGCGCGAATTGGCAGAGGCTTGTTTATCGACCACGGTATGGGCGTGGTCATCGGGGAGACATGTGAAATCGGCGACAATGTCACCATCTATCAGGGCGTCACGCTCGGGGGAACCGGGAAGGAAAAAGGCAAGCGCCATCCCACAATCGGCAACGATGTCATTATCGCGACGGGGGCAAAAGTGTTGGGTTCTTTCAAAATTGGCGATAATTCAAAGATAGGGGCTGGCGCAGTCGTTTTGCAGGAAGTGCCGCCCAACTCGACCGTAGTAGGGATCAAGGCACGCATCGTCATTCAGGATGGCAAACGCGTCAAACACGATCTGGACCACGTCAACATGCCTGACCCGGTTGCAGACACGATTCGTCTGATGCAAAAGGAAATCGATCAATTGCGCAAAGAATTGGAGCTTTTGAGGGAGGATAAAAAGAACCATGGGCATTCAACTGACTAATACGATGACACGACGAAAGGAACCGTTCGTCACATTGGAGCCGGGCAAGGTGAAGATGTACGTATGTGGACCGACCGTGTACAACTACATTCACATTGGAAACGCCCGTCCCGCTATTGTTTTCGACACGCTTCGACGTTATTTGAAATACCGCGGCTACGAAGTGACGTTCGTGCAAAACATTACCGATGTGGACGACAAACTGATTCGGGTAGCCAACCAGGAAGGAACGACGGTCAAGGAAGTAGCAGACCGCTACACCGATGCGTACAACGAGGACCTGCGTGCCCTGAACGTGTTGCCGCCTGACATTCAGCCGCGCGTCATGCAGACGATTCCGGAGATCATTTCGTTCGTGGAAGGGCTGATCGAAAAAGGCTACGCGTACGAGAGCGAAGGCGACGTCTATTTCCGCACGGGGCGTTTTCAGGAATATGGCAAGCTCTCGCACCAGCCGCTGGACGATTTGCAGGCAGGCGCTCGCGTAGAGATCAACGAGAAAAAAGAGCATCCGCTCGACTTCGCGCTCTGGAAGTCTGCGAAGGAAGGCGAAGTAACCTGGAGCAGCCCGTGGGGCGAAGGCAGACCAGGCTGGCATATCGAATGTTCGGCGATGGCCCTGAAGTTTTTGGGTGAACAGATCGACATTCATGCGGGCGGAACCGACCTTGTGTTCCCGCACCACGAAAACGAAATCGCGCAGTCCGAGTGCTTTACCGGAAAAGTGTTTGCCCGCTACTGGCTGCACAACGGGATGCTCAATATCGACAACGAGAAAATGTCGAAATCCCTCGGAAACTTTTTGCTCGCTCGCGATCTGTCCAAAAAATTCGGCGGCCAGTTGATCCGTTTCTTCATGCTGCAAGGCCACTACCGCAACCCGATCAATTTCAGCGAGGAGCTGCTGGAGCAGGCAGCGAACGGCCTGGAGCGCATCAAAACAGCTTACACGAACCTCTCCCACCGCCTGGATACGGCAAGAGACGAGGAGCCGAACGGCCAGGCCGAGGAACAGCAGCGCATCATCAATGAGCTGAGAGAACGGTTCATTACTGAAATGGACGACGATCTTAATACAGCCAATGCCATCACGGTCATTTTCGACGTGGTGAAGGAAGCGAACCTGTATTTGCGCCACCAAAATGTAGGGGCCGGAGAGGTTCGCGCCTATATGGAGCTGCTCGTGGAATTGACAGAAGTTCTCGGACTTGAGATTGCCGAGGAGCAGGAGCTGGTGGACAGTGAGATCGACGCGCTGATCGCAGAGCGCACAGAGGCGCGCAAAGCGAAAAACTTTGCCCGCTCTGACGAAATTCGCGACCTGCTCGCGGCAAAAGGAATCGTGCTGGAGGACACGCCACAAGGTGTTCGCTGGCGCCGAAAATAAGGGGCCGAAGAAGCTAGATGCAAAAAGAAGAACTGACCCGAGATCCAAACCTGACAAATCCACTCGTGCTCGCCTTTCTGGGCGATGCTACCTATGCGCATTGCGTGCGGTATCATCTGATCGCCAAGGGGCTGGTTAAACCTAACCAGCTCCACAAGGCGGCCAATCGTTACGTTTCAGCCAAAGCACAGGCCAATGTGCTGCTCGCGCTGATGCCGACATTGCCGGAGGAAGAGCTGAATGTGGTAAAACGGGGGCGGAATGCCAAGTCCGGCTCCACCGCCAAAAATGCCGATATTATCGACTACAGGCATGCTACGGCTTTTGAAGCGTTGATTGGCTACTTGTATTTGTGTGGAAAAGAAGAGCGGATCGCAGAAATTGTGCAACAGGCGTTTGCGATTGTGGAAGGAGAGTAAGACATGAGTGAAGAGTGGATTTTGGGGAAAAACCCCGTGATCGAGGCGCTGCGTTCCGGGCGCACGATCAACAAGATTTGGATTGCGGAAGGGACCAACAAAAATTTGATGGCACCTGTCTTTGCTTTGGCAAAAGAGCAGGGGGTCATTGTGACTACCGCCAACCGCAAAAAGCTGGACCAGCTTGTGTCGACGGACAACCATCAGGGAGTCGTGGCTTCTGTCGCGGCTTACGACTACGTAGAAGTGGACGACATTTTGCAGCGGGCCGAGGAAAAAGGCGAGCAGCCGTTCCTTTTGCTGCTGGACGAGCTGGAAGACCCGCATAACCTGGGTTCGATCATGCGTACCGCAGATGCGGTGGGAGCGCATGGCATCGTCATTCCGAAGCGGCGCTCTGTCAGCCTGACAGCGACGGTGGCAAAGGCGTCAGCCGGAGCGATCAACTACGTGCCCGTAGCGCGCGTCACCAATCTCGTGCGCACGATGGAGGAGCTGAAGGAGCGCGGAGTCTGGATCGCGGGAACGGACGCCAGCGCCAAGCAGGACTTCCGCCAGGGCGACTACACGATGCCGCTCGCCGTTGTCATCGGCAGTGAAGGAAAAGGGATGAGTCGCCTCGTGCGGGAAAACTGTGATTTCCTCTACAGTCTGCCCATGGCGGGCAACGTCACCTCCCTGAATGCTTCGGTGGCTGCTGCTTTGCTGATGTATGAAGTATATCGCTCCAGGAGTCCTCTTCCGACGCGGGTGAAGTGAGATGGCGAAAAGAAAAGCTAAACAGCTTTTGATCGTGGACGGCTACAATATCATCGGGGCCTGGCCTGAGCTGCGCCTTTTGAAAGATCAGGAGCGGATGGACGAGGCGCGCGACCAGTTGATCTCCAAAATGGCAGAGTACCAGAGCTATACCGGGATCAAAGTCATCATCGTGTTCGACGCATACAACGTTCCCGGCATCGGCCGGCAAATGGAAGATTACCTGGTTGAAATCTACTTCACGAAGAAAAAGGAGACGGCTGACGAAAAAATTGAGCAGCTTGTCTCCGAATTTCACCAAAAAAATCGACAAATTTATGTAGCGACCTCGGACTATACGTCCCAGCGGGTTATTTTTGGACAGGGAGCCTTGCGCAAATCCGCGAGGGAGTTGCTGCTCGATATGGAAAACGCCGGGAAAGAAATCAAGCAGCAGGTCGAAAAAACGCACGAAGAACGGTTCTCCAAACGGATTGCGCTGAACGACGAAATAGCGAAAATATTCGAAAAATGGAGAAGGGAATAACTTGGATTCGGTTGACGCTTTTTTACGGCATCATGTATAATAGCGCTAGCTATGGAGAAACCGGTTGGCGGAGGGATCATTTGTGAGTGTTGACCTCAAGGAGTTAAAACATGCCCAATATGAACTAATGACCGACGAAGAAGTAGTCGACCTGGTTCGCGATAATGATGCCGAAGCTCTGGAATACTTGATTAACAAGTACAAGAACTTTGTGCGTGCCAAAGCGAGATCCTATTTTCTTATTGGGGCTGACCGCGAAGATATCGTACAGGAAGGCATGATCGGTCTGTACAAGTCCATTCGCGACTTCCGAGGGGACAAGCTCACGTCGTTCAAGGCGTTTGCCGAGCTTTGTATTACTCGTCAAATCATCACGGCGATCAAGACAGCGACTAGGCAGAAGCACATTCCGCTCAACTCGTACGTCTCGCTGGACAAGCCGATTTACGACGAGGATTCTGATCGGACACTGCTCGATGTGATTTCCGGGACCAAAGTGACTGATCCGGAAGAGCTGTTCATCAATCGCGAAGAGTTTGATGACATCGAAGGGAAAATGAGCGAAATTTTGAGTGACCTGGAGCGGCAAGTGCTGATGCTGTACCTGGATGGACGGTCCTATCAACAAATTGCCGTCGAGCTCAAACGTCACGTCAAGTCTATTGATAATGCACTGCAGCGCGTCAAACGCAAACTGGAGCGCTATCTGGAAGGAAGAGAGATTCATCTGTAAAACAGGGGAATCTCTTTTTATTTTCGGACCGCCAAGCGCGCAAAAGCTTTGTACATAACGAACCGCGGAGGAATATGGAAGCAAAAGGCCTTCTTTTTGTCAAGTCGTTTTGTTTGACATGGGTATTTTGGTGTGATAAATTTATTTAGGTAGCCATAGACTCTTATCTCTCTGTTCTATGGTTACTTTGGTGAATGAAATGGTCAGGAAAAAGTAGCGGTTTTCCCGTACTATTTATCATTTGGTACTTTTAACGAATAGCAGGTTTGAAATGAGATGGAGGTGGCAATAAATGCGAGTAAACATCACGTTGGCGTGCACCGAGTGTGGCGAGCGTAACTATATCTCCACAAAAAACAAGCGCACCACTACTGAACGTGTTGAGCTGAAAAAGTATTGCTCCCGTGACAAGAAGCAAACCCTTCATCGCGAGACGAAGTAATGGTTGATGCGACGAAGTCAGGGGGTGGCAAAGTGGGTTTTTTAGCACGAATCGGAGCCAGTTTTCGCCGCACCGGTGATTTCTTTGGCGACGTAATGTCCGAACTAAAGAAAGTCCGTTGGCCGAATCGTAAAGAATTGACGACCTATACGATCGTCGTTCTCGTTACGGTTGTGCTTCTGGCAATATTCTTCTTCGTCGTTGATTTGGGAATCTCGCGCTTGATCGATTTGATTCTAGGAACGTAATTTTGCAAGTCTTAGGAGGGACGGACGGTTAACGTCCTGGTGGATATGGAAAAAGCATGGTATGTCGTTCATACGTACTCAGGTTACGAAAACAAGGTAAAGACGAACCTAGAGAAGCGCGTCGAGTCGATGGGCATGGAAGACAAGATCTTTCGCGTTCTCGTTCCCACTGAAGAAGAAGTGGAGACCAAGGATGGCAAAAAGCGCACCGTCACGAAAAAAGTGTTTCCTGGATACGTCCTTGTTGAAATGGTGATGACGGACGACTCTTGGTATGTCGTGCGCAACACTCCTGGGGTTACCGGCTTTGTCGGATCCACGGGCGCTGGCTCCAAGCCGACAGCGCTGCGTCCTGAAGAGGCCGATACGATTCTCAAGCAAATGGGGATCGAAATTCCCAAGATCAGAGTCGATTTTGCTCTCCGCGATATGGTGCGCGTCACAGATGGTCCGTTTTCTAATCGCACCGGGGAGATTATCGAGATTCACCCCGACAGACAGAAGGTTCGCGTATTGGTGGACATCTTCGGTCGCGAAACACCGGTAGAGCTAGACTTTACACAAGTTCAAAAATTGGATTAGGATTCAACTTGAAAAGTATCGCGCTATGTGGTACATTTCATTTTGTTTTAACAATCCCACAACAATATCTGGGGTTTCTTGCACTCTCACTATAGATCGAAAGTCTTTTGCGAGACTTTCATAAAACGGTGGGAGGGGGCATTCCCCCGTAATAACCACATGTGAAGTAAGGAGGTGTCTTACGTGGCTAAGAAGGTTATCCGCGTAATTAAATTACAAATCCCAGCAGGTAAAGCGAATCCTGCACCTCCAGTAGGTCCGGCTCTCGGTCAAGCTGGTGTAAACATCATGGGGTTCTGTAAAGAATTCAATGCTCGTACAGAGAGCGAAGTTGGTATGATTATCCCGGTGGAAATCACCGTGTTCGAAGACCGCTCTTTCACCTTTATCACAAAAACTCCTCCGGCTGCTGTTCTGTTGAAGAAAGCTGCTGGTATCGAGTCCGGTTCCGGCGTACCAAACAAAACAAAGGTTGCTACGCTGAAACGTGATAAAGTTCGCGAAATCGCTGAACTGAAGCGTCCTGACCTGAATGCTGCATCCGTGGAAGCGGCTATGCGCATGGTGGAAGGTACTGCTCGTTCCATGGGTATCGTAATCGAAGACTAATTGTCTTGAGTGCAAGGGGGCACAGACATTGTGCCCCCCTGTCTGTGGGAGGATTAACCGCTACGACCACATTGAAGGGAGATTTTTATTCATGGCTAAAAAAGGTAAGAAGTATCAAGAGGCCGTAAAGCTCGTTGATAAAAACAAAGTGTACGAAGTAGTCGAAGGCATTGAGCTGGTTAAAAAAGCAGCTACTGCTAAATTCGACGAAACAGTTGAAGCAGCATTCCGTTTGGGTGTAGACCCGAAACGTGCTGACCAACAAATCCGTGGTGCTGTAGTATTGCCACACGGTACTGGTAAAGTACAACGCGTTCTTGTATTTGCAAAAGGCGAAAAAGCAAAAGAAGCAGAAGCTGCTGGCGCTGACTTCGTAGGCGATGCAGACATGATCGCGAAAATCCAAGGTGGCTGGTTCGACTTTGACGTCGTAGTAGCTACTCCTGACATGATGGGTGAAGTAGGGAAATTGGGTCGTGTACTCGGTCCAAAAGGCCTGATGCCAAACCCTAAAACCGGTACAGTTACTTTCGACGTAACCAAAGCGGTTAACGAAATCAAAGCCGGTAAAATCGAGTACCGCGTAGACAAGGCAGGTAACATCCACGCTCCGATCGGAAAAGTGTCTTTCGACGCTGACAAGCTGGCTGAAAACCTGGCTGCTCTGACAGAAGCGCTGAACCGTGCGAAACCGGCTGCAGCAAAAGGTGTTTACATGAAAAATGTAACCCTGAGCTCTACAATGGGTCCTGGTGTACGCGTAGCTGTAAAATAATGACGCTTGACTTCCTTTTGGGGAGTTGTTAAGATAGTTCCTGTTGACGAAAAGAATATGCCGTAGACAGAAGGTGCGGTGCTTGCAAGAGTAACGCTTAATATCCCTCCGAGGCGTGTAATGTACGAATGAGGAAATGTGGATTTCCTTTGACGATAGAGCATTATGCCCTCGTGATGTCTGCGAGGGCATTCTTCTTTTTCCAGGATTAGAGCACGGGAGGTGTAAACAATGGCAGAAATTCGTCCAACCGTTATTCGTGAAGAAAAGGTACAAGCGATCAACGAAATCGCAACCAAGCTCCGCGAGAGCCAAACCACAGTGGTGGCTGACTACCGCGGTCTGACTGTAGCCCAAGTTACCGAGCTCCGCAAACAACTGCGTGAAGCTGGTGTTGAGTTCCAGGTGTTGAAAAACTCCCTGACTCGTCTGGCTACCGAGAAGGAAAACCTGACTGAACTGGATCAATATCTGACTGGCCCGAACGCTCTGGCGTTCTCCAAAGACGATGTTGTCGCTCCAGCAAAAATCATCGCGGAATTTGCGAAGAAAAACGAAAAGCTGGAAATCAAGGGTGGCGTGATCGAAGGCAAAGTAGTTGGTGCAGAGCAAATCAAAGCACTGGCAACTCTTCCTTCCCGCGAAGGTCTCTTGTCCATGCTTCTCTCCGTCCTGCAAGCTCCAATGCGCAACGTTGCGTTGGCAATCAAAGCAGTGGCCGAGCAAAAAGAAGGTCAAGGCGCGTAATCGTCTGATCGGGTAAAGCTTACACAAATACTATTCCATGAATGGAGGATTTCAAAATGTCTAAAGAGCAAATCTTGGAAGCCATTAAAGGCATGTCCGTTCTCGAACTGAACGACCTGGTAAAAGCAATCGAAGAAGAATTCGGCGTAACTGCTGCTGCTCCTGTAGCTGTAGTTGCTGGTGGCGCTGCTGAAGCTGCTGCTGAGCAAACTGAATTCACTGTAACCCTGGTAAGCGGCGGCGCTTCCAAAATCAACGTAATCAAAGTTGTTCGCGAACTGACTGGTCTGGGTCTGAAAGAAGCGAAAGACCTGGTAGACAACGCTCCAAAAACACTCAAAGAGGGCGTTTCCAAAGAAGAAGCAGAATCTCTCAAAGCAAAACTCGAAGAAGCTGGCGCACAAGTAGAAGTGAAGTAAGTTAGCTTTCTTTAGAAATTCCCCTTGCCTGCGGCAGGGGGTTTTTCTGTAAGGGGACGGCGAGTGTTTTCCAATCGATGAGGAAGGGTGAATCACACGTGGCAGATCACTATTACACCAATCGGCCGGGGGCAGCGCATGACGAGCAGCAGTTTTCGTTTGTGCTGCGCGGGAAGGAGCTGCGCTTCATCACGGACGCAGGCGTTTTTTCCCGGGACCGGATTGACTTTGGAAGTGTATTGCTCATCGAAAACATGGAGATCGGCAGTCATGCGCGTGTGCTGGATGTGGGCTGTGGCTACGGGCCGATCGGCTTGACGGCTGCCACGCTTGCGGATCAGGGGCGGGTGACGATGATCGACGTGAATGAGCGTGCGGTTGACCTGGCTCGTCGGAATGCCGAAAGAAACGGGATCAAAAATGTTGAGGTGCGGGTCAGTGACGTTTACAGCGCCGTGCAAGGCGAGCAGTACGACGTCATTTTGACCAATCCGCCGATTCGGGCGGGCAAGGAAATTGTGCATCGCATTTTTACTGAAGGACATGCGCTGCTCGTGGAAGATGGAGAGATGTGGGTAGTGATTCAGAAAAAGCAAGGCGCTCCGTCTGCTCTGAAGAAGCTGCAAGAGACGTACCGTGAAGTGATTGAAGTGGATCGGGAAAAGGGATACTCCATCTTTCGGGCAATCAAATAGTCAAGCGACAATCCTTAGAAAAGTTTTCTTGACGTGAATATTTGATTGTGGTAGCATTATAAAATGTCAATATGGGATAAATGTCTATTTTTCAGCAATTCCCTGTCTGTCAAGCGTTTCTACTTTTTTCCTGAAAGAGGAATGTTTGTGTAAAAACATGGGAATTCTTTTAAAATAGATTTTCTCTGGGTTAAAAATGGTTGATGCTGCTTTAACCCATTTTTATTTTAAGGTGTTCGCTCGCGATTGCAAGATTGCCGAATGCCAAGTTTCTATGTGTGAAAACACAACCTGAGGGGTGAATAAGTTGGCAGGTAAAGTGATTCAAAGTGGCCGACACCGCCAGCGTCGTACGTATTCACGTATTAACGAAGTGCTGGGCCTTCCAAATCTCATCGAGATTCAGCAAAAGTCCTACCAATGGTTCCTTGATGAGGGGCTCCGTGAGATGTTCCAAGACATTTCGCCAATCCAGGACTTCACTGGCAATCTCGTGCTGGAGTTTATCGACTACAGTTTGGGAGAGCCGAAGTACGATGTTGACGAGTCGAAAGAACGTGACGTCACCTATGCGGCGCCTCTGCGTGTGAAGGTACGTTTGTTGAACAAAGAGACGGGAGAAGTGAAGGAACAAGAAGTCTTCATGGGGGATTTCCCGCTCATGACCGAAACGGGAACCTTCATTATTAATGGTGCTGAGCGCGTAATCGTCAGCCAGCTTGTTCGTTCCCCCAGTGTATATTACAACACCAAAGTGGACAAAAACGGCAAGCAGACGTTTACAGCTACGGTAATCCCGAACCGGGGTGCGTGGCTGGAGCTGGAGACCGATGCGAAAGACGTAATTTATGTCCGCATCGACCGTACGCGAAAAATCCCGGTAACGGTTCTTTTGCGTGCACTCGGCTTTGGTTCCGACATTGAGATTCTCAACTTGCTGGGTGAAGATGAGTACATCAAGAACACGCTGGAAAAAGACAACACCGACTCTACGGAAAAAGCGCTCATCGAAATTTACGAGCGTCTGCGTCCGGGCGAGCCGCCAACAGTCGAAAACGCGAAGAGCCTCTTGATCTCTCGCTTCTTCGATCCAAAGCGCTATGACCTGGCATCTGTAGGTCGTTACAAAATGAACAAAAAGCTTCATCTGAAAAACCGTCTGTACAACCAGCGCCTGGCTGAGACATTGGTCGATACCACCACAGGTGAAATTTTCGCCGAAGCGGGTCAAATGATTGACCGTCGTCTACTGGATCGCATCCTGCCAGCGCTTGAAGGCAACGTCGGCTATCTGGACGTTCGCACGCATGGCGGCGTTTTGGAAGAGGATACGATTCGTCTGCAATCCATCAATATTTTCTCTCCGATTGAAGATGGCAAGATCATCAAGGTGATCGGAAACGGGAACGTAGATAAATCTGTCAAGCATATTACGCCGGCGGACATCGTAGCGGCGATCAACTACTTCATGAACCTGCTGCACGGTGTCGGTTCCACGGACGATATTGACCACTTGGGCAACCGTCGTCTGCGTTCCGTGGGTGAGCTTTTGCAAAACCAGTTCCGTATCGGTTTGTCCCGTATGGAGCGCGTGGTGCGCGAGCGCATGTCCATCCAGGATCAGAACCAGATTACGCCGCAGGCTCTGATTAACATCCGTCCAGTGATCGCATCGCTGAAGGAGTTCTTCGGAAGCTCGCAGCTTTCCCAGTTCATGGATCAAACGAACCCGTTGGCCGAACTGACGCACAAACGCCGTCTGTCCGCTCTCGGACCGGGTGGTTTGACGCGTGAGCGCGCAGGCTTCGAAGTGCGCGACGTTCACCACTCTCACTATGGCCGTATGTGTCCAATTGAGACGCCGGAGGGTCCGAATATCGGGTTGATTAACTCGCTGTCGTCCTTTGCGCGCATCAACGACTACGGCTTTATCGAGACACCGCGCCGCAAGGTAGACCCGGAAACAGGCTTTGTTCTGAACGACATCGTTTATCTGACTGCGGATGAAGAAGACGTGTTCAACGTGGCGCAGGCGAACCAGCCTCTCGATGAGGATGGCCGCTTTGTCAACGACATGGTTATCTGCCGTCGTAAAGGCGAGATCCTGAGCGTGCCGCGCGACAAGGTAGACTTCATGGACGTATCGCCGAAGCAGGTTGTATCCGTGGCGACCGCGCTCATTCCGTTCCTGGAGAACGATGACGCGAACCGCGCGCTGATGGGTTCCAACATGCAGCGGCAGGCCGTTCCGCTTTTGATTCCACAAGCGCCGTTCGTCGGTACTGGTATGGAACACAAAGCAGCGCAAGACTCCGGTGTGGCGATCGTCGCGAAGCATCCGGGCCAGGTTGAGCGCGTAACGGCTCGCGAAATCTGGGTTCGCCGCTACAAAGAAATCGACGGCAAGAAAGTAGCCGGAGACATCGACAAATACAAATTGCACAAGTTCATCCGTTCCAACCAAGGTACTTGCATCAACCAGCGCCCGATCGTAAGACGCGGAGACTGGATTGAAAAAGGCGATATCATTGGTGACGGTCCATCCACCGAAAAAGGTGAATTGGCACTGGGACGTAACGTAATCGTCGCGTTTATGACGTGGGAAGGTTACAACTACGAGGATGCGATTCTCCTTAGCGAGAAGCTTGTGAAGGATGACGTTTACACGTCGATCCATATTGAAGAATACGAGTCCGAAGCTCGCGACACCAAACTGGGTCCAGAGGAAATCACCCGCGATATTCCAAACGTCGGGGAAGACGCTCTGAAAAACCTGGATGAGCGCGGTATTATCCGCGTCGGTGCGGAGATCCAGGACGGCGATATCCTCGTTGGTAAAGTAACGCCTAAAGGGGTTACCGAGCTGACTGCGGAAGAACGCCTCCTGCACGCTATCTTCGGGGAAAAAGCTCGTGAAGTTCGCGATACATCCCTGCGCGTGCCGCACGGTGGTTCCGGTATTGTTGTAGACGTAAAAGTATTTACGCGTGAGAACGGCGACGAGCTGCCTCCAGGCGTAAACCAACTGGTACGTGTCTATATCGCCCAAAAACGGAAAATTTCCGTGGGTGACAAAATGGCCGGACGACATGGTAACAAAGGGGTTATCGCGCGGATCATGCCAGAAGAGGATATGCCATTCCTCCCAGACGGCTCTCCGGTTGAAATCGTCCTGAACCCGCTGGGCGTACCTTCGCGTATGAACATCGGTCAGGTATTGGAGACGCACCTGGGTATGGCGGCGAAGCTTCTCGGCATCCACGTGGCGACACCTGTATTCGACGGTGCCCGTCAGGCGGAAGTATTCGAGACGCTGGAAGAGGCTGGCCTCGACCGCGATGGAAAAACCATCTTGTACGATGGACGTACAGGTGAACCGTTCGATCGTCGGGTAACGGTCGGATGCGTATACATGCTGAAACTGGCTCACTTGGTGGATGACAAAATCCACGCTCGTTCTACTGGTCCATACTCTCTCGTTACCCAGCAGCCGTTGGGTGGTAAAGCCCAATTCGGCGGACAGCGTTTCGGGGAGATGGAGGTTTGGGCATTGGAAGCTTACGGTGCAGCCTACACCTTGCAGGAAATTCTCACCGTCAAGTCGGATGACGTCGTGGGCCGCGTGAAGACGTACGAAGCGATTGTCAAAGGTGAAAACGTACCAGAGCCAGGTGTTCCTGAATCGTTCAAGGTTCTTATCAAGGAACTGCAAAGCTTGGGTATGGACGTGAAGATCCTGTCCGGTGACGAGCAGGAGATTGAAATGCGGGAAATGGAAGACGAGGATGAAGGCAACGGTGAAAAACTGAACCTCGTTCTCGAAGGTGGAAGCTTGAACGACGAGTAAGATTCCGGTACAAAGGGAGGTAACGCCCTGTGATAGACGTGAACAACTTCGAATATATGAAGATCGGCTTGGCTTCCCCCGATAAGATCCGTTCGTGGTCTTTCGGGGAAGTGAAAAAGCCAGAGACGATCAACTACCGCACACTGAAACCGGAAAAAGACGGCTTGTTCTGCGAACGCATCTTTGGACCGACCAAAGACTGGGAGTGCCATTGCGGTAAGTACAAGCGTGTACGTTATAAAGGTGTAGTGTGCGACCGTTGCGGCGTGGAAGTGACCCGCGCCAAAGTACGGCGTGAGCGCATGGGGCATATTGAGCTGGCTGCCCCAGTTTCTCACATCTGGTATTTCAAAGGGATTCCAAGTCGCATGGGCTTGGTGCTCGACATGTCCCCGCGTTCCCTGGAAGAAGTTATCTACTTCGCTTCTTATGTAGTAACCGATCCAGGTGACACACCACTCGATAAAAAGCAGTTGCTCTCGGAAAAGGAGTACCGCAACTATCGGGAGAAATACGGCCACTCTTTCCAAGCGATGATGGGGGCGGAGGCGATCAAGCGCCTGCTCGCGGAAATCGATCTGGACAAAGACGTGGAAATGCTGAAGGAAGACCTGAAAACAGCACAAGGCCAACGTCGCAACCGCGCGATCAAGCGCCTGGAAGTGCTGGAGGCATTCCGCAACTCCGGCAACCACCCGGATTGGATGGTTCTGGACGTTTTGCCGGTAATCCCGCCAGAGCTTCGTCCGATGGTTCAGTTGGATGGTGGACGTTTTGCCACTTCCGACCTGAACGATCTGTACCGTCGCGTAATCAACCGGAATAACCGTCTGAAGCGCCTGCTTGAGCTGGGTGCTCCTGACATTATCGTACAAAACGAAAAACGGATGCTGCAGGAAGCGGTAGACGCGCTCATCGACAACGGCCGCCGCGGTCGTCCGGTGACTGGACCAGGTAACCGTCCGCTGAAGTCTCTCAGCCACATGCTGAAAGGGAAACAAGGACGTTTCCGCCAAAACCTGCTCGGTAAGCGTGTTGACTACTCCGGTCGTTCCGTTATCGTTGTAGGTCCTAACCTGAAGATGTACCAGTGCGGTCTGCCAAAAGAAATGGCGCTGGAACTTTTTAAACCGTTCGTGATGAAAGAGCTGGTGTCCAAAGGACTCGCTCACAACATCAAGAGCGCCAAGCGCAAGGTAGAGCGCGTTCAGCCTGAAGTATGGGACGTTCTTGAAGACGTCATTCGCGAGCATCCAGTGCTTCTGAACCGTGCCCCCACCTTGCACCGTCTGGGTATCCAGGCTTTCGAACCGGTACTGGTTGAAGGCCGCGCGATCCGTCTGCATCCGCTCGTTTGTACAGCGTACAACGCGGACTTCGACGGTGACCAGATGGCGGTTCACGTTCCGCTGTCTGCAGAGGCGCAGGCGGAAGCCCGTATTCTCATGCTGGCAGCGCAAAACATCTTGAACCCGAAAGACGGTAAACCAGTAGTAACGCCATCCCAGGACATGGTGCTTGGTTCTTACTACCTGACGCTCGAACGTGAAGGCGACAAAGGCGAGGGTACGATTTATCGCGATCCTCACGATGCGATTGCCGCTTACCAGCAAGGCTTTATCAGCCTGCATACGCGCATCGCTCTGCCAGCGAAGCGCCTGAACAAAACCAGCTTTACCGAGCGCCAGCAGAACGCGCTCATCGTAACAACGGTCGGGAAAGTGATCTTCAACGAAATCTTCCCGCCAGAGCTGCCGTACATCAACGTACCAACCAAAGCGAACCTGCAAAACATGGTTCCTGACGAATACTTTATTTTCGATAAAGGCGTCAACGTTACCGAGTTCATCAAGAACCTGCCTGATCCGGGCGCGGTGAAAAAAGGCTTCTTGGGAACGATCATTTCCGAGTGCTTCCGTCGCTTCGGTACGATGAAAACGTCCATGATCCTCGACAAGATCAAGGAACTGGGCTTCACGTACTCGACAAAAGCCGGTATTACCATCGCGGTAGCGGACATTGCCGTACCAGAGAAGAAGAAAGACATTCTGGAAGAAGCGGATAAAAAGGTTGCAACCGTCATGACGCAGTTCCGTCGCGGTCTGATTACCGAAGACGAGCGTTACGACCGTGTCATCTCGATCTGGTCCAAAGCCAAGGACGAAGTAACCGACGTACTCATGAAGTCCATGGACAAATTCAATGCGATCTTCATGATGGCGAACTCCGGTGCCCGCGGTAACGTGTCCCAGATCACACAGCTCGCTGGTATGCGCGGTCTGATGGCGAACCCGTCCGGCCGAATCATCGAGTTGCCGATCAAATCCAACTTCCGTGAAGGTCTGACCGTATTGGAGTACTTTATCTCCACGCACGGTGCGCGGAAAGGTCTCGCCGATACGGCGCTGCGTACTGCGGACTCGGGTTACTTGACCCGTCGTCTCGTAGACGTTGCTCAAGACGTGATCGTCCGCGAAAAAGATTGCGGTACGGATAAAGGGATCCGTGTTACAGCGATCAAGGATGGCCGGGAAGAAATCGAGAAGCTGTCTGACCGTCTGGTTGGACGTACATGCTTTGAGACATTGCGCCATCCGGAAACAAACGAAGTCATCGTCGGCCGCAACGAGGAAATTACTGAAGAAGTTGCCGAGTATATCGAAAAAGTGGGCATCACAAGTGTCTACATCCGCAACGTACTCGCTTGCCGCACCAGCCATGGTGTCTGCAAACTGTGCTACGGACGCAACCTGGCAACCGGAGCCGAGGTGGAAGTGGGAGAAGCGGTCGGTATTATCGCCGCTCAGTCCATTGGTGAGCCTGGTACCCAGCTGACCATGCGTACCTTCCATACCGGTGGGGTTGCCGGAGACGACATTACCCAAGGTTTGCCGCGTATTCAAGAGCTGTTTGAAGCGCGCAATCCAAAAGGTCAGGCCGTTATTTCCGAAATCGACGGGGAAGTCGTCGACATTCGTGAAGGCAAAGACCGTCGTGAGATCGAAGTTCGCGGCGAAGCGGAAAGCAAAGTGTACGCAGCTCCGTACGGTGCGCGCATCAAGGTATCTGTCGGTACCAAGTTGAGTGCCGGTGACGAGCTCACGGAAGGTTCCGTAGACCCGAAAGAAATGCTCAAAGTTCGCGGCATGCGCGGCGTTTCCAACTACATTTTGCAAGAGGTACAAAAAGTTTACCGCATGCAGGGTGTAGAAATTAACGACAAGCACGTTGAGGTTATGATCCGTCAGATGCTCCGCAAGCTGCGCGTCATCGACAGCGGAGACACAGACCTCCTGCCAGGCTCCTATGTGGAAGTTCCGGAGTTTGAGCAAGCGAACGCAAAAGTTCTCCTCGAAGGCAAAAACCCGGCAGTAGGCCGTCCGGTTCTTTTGGGGATTACAAAAGCATCCCTGGAAACCGACTCCTTCCTGTCGGCAGCTTCGTTCCAGGAGACGACTCGCGTTCTTACCGATGCAGCGATCAAAGGAAAAGTGGATCGCCTGCTCGGCCTGAAAGAAAACGTGATTATCGGGAAACTCGTTCCGGCAGGTACCGGTATGTCCCGTTATCGCAATGTAAAAGTAGCTAGTCAGGTTGATTACGAAGCAGAACAGGAAGCTCTGAAAGCAGAGCAGGAAGCAGTTTCTGTCGAGTAATAACAGGAGTGGCGCCCGTCAAAATTTGGTGGGCGCCTTCCTGAATAAAAATATGAGCTGGGCGTTGACAACAACTGACCCACCTGATATTATATTCAAGTGTGCCTGACATCTGTACTTTGGAGGATATGAGAATCATGTCTTATGAAAAAGTAGAGCGGGCCAAGGAGTTGACGATCGGTATCAAGCAAACGATGAAAGCCGTGGAAAACCTCCAGGTTGAAGCAGTTTACATCGCGGCTGATGCTGACAGACGTTTGACCCAAAAAGTCGAGCTCCTTTGCAAAGAGAAGGGTGTTCCAGTCATTCATGTAGATTCCATGCGCCGGTTAGGCAAAGCGTGCGGAATTGAAGTGGGAGCGGCTACCGCTGCGATTAAGAAAAGTGGTTAACGATGTTTTTGTCTGTTACGCAGTGCGTAAAAGGTGGACAAGAACTTTCTATTTGGCCTAAAAATGACTCACCTGGATCTGTGGTCTTGAAGATTGGGTATTAAGAAGGGAGGTAACATCATGCCTACAATTAACCAATTGGTGCGTAAAGGTCGCGAGGACAAGGTTGTGAAGTCGAAGTCCCCAGCTCTGCAAAAAGGGTACAACAGCTTCAAGAAAAGCCAAACCAACCAAAGCTCTCCTCAAAAACGTGGTGTTTGCACTCGTGTAGGTACCATGACTCCGAAAAAACCGAACTCCGCGTTGCGTAAATACGCTCGTGTGCGTTTGACTAACGGAATCGAGGTAACAGCTTACATCGGTGGTATTGGCCACAACCTGCAAGAGCATAGCGTCGTGCTGGTGCGCGGCGGTCGTGTAAAAGACTTGCCAGGGGTACGCTACCATATCGTTCGTGGTGCACTTGACACTGCAGGCGTTAACAACCGTAAACAAGGTCGTTCCAAATACGGTACAAAACGTCCAAAACCAGGTCAAGCGGCTGCAGCAGCGAAAAAGAAATAAGAAAAACGCCTGTGAAGTGGCGTGAATTTATACCGAAAAGAAGGAGGGAATACGATGCCTCGTAAAGGTCCTGTAACCCGTCGTGACGTGTTGCCTGATCCTATTTACAACAGCAAGCTGGTTACTCGTTTGATTAACCGCCTGATGTTGGATGGCAAACGCGGTGTAGCGCAAAATATTCTCTACAACGCATTCACCATCATTCAGGAGCGCACTGGTCGCAACCCGATGGAAGTGTTTGAAGAAGCACTGAAAAACGTAATGCCTGTACTGGAAGTTAAAGCTCGCCGTGTAGGTGGTGCTAACTACCAAGTACCAATCGAAGTAAAACCGGAGCGCCGTACTACTCTTGGTTTGCGTTGGCTGGTTAACTACTCCCGTAGCCGTGGAGAGAAAACCATGGAACAACGTCTGGCTAACGAGATCATGGACGCAGCTAACAACACCGGTGCAGCAGTTAAAAAGCGTGAAGACACGCACAAGATGGCTGAAGCGAACAAAGCGTTTGCTCACTATCGCTGGTAGGAAATTGAATCGGGTGTCCGTTTTGGATACCCGTTTATTCAAAAACTCGAGTATGGAAGGAGCATACCTGAATGGCTCGCGAGTTCTCTTTGCCGAATACGCGTAATATCGGTATCATGGCTCACATCGATGCTGGTAAGACGACAACGACTGAGCGTATTCTGTTCTACACCGGTCGCGTTCACAAGATTGGTGAGGTGCACGAAGGTGCAGCAACCATGGACTGGATGGAACAAGAGCAAGAGCGCGGTATCACCATCACTTCGGCTGCTACTACCGCTCAATGGAATGGCCATCGTATTAACATCATCGACACGCCAGGCCACGTAGACTTCACTGTAGAAGTTGAGCGCTCCCTGCGCGTTCTTGACGGTGCTGTAACCGTTTTTGACGCAAAAGGTGGCGTTGAGCCGCAAACCGAAACCGTATGGCGCCAAGCTGACCGCTACGGCGTACCGCGTATGTGCTACATCAACAAAATGGATATCTTGGGCGCTAACTTTGATATGTGCTTGGAGCAGATCAAAACTCGTCTGGGTGCAAATCCAGTAGCAGTTCAATATCCAATCGGAGCAGAAGACCAATTCAAAGGTATGGTTGACCTGATCGAAATGAAGGCAATCATCTATACCGATGACCTGGGCAAAACTTCCGATGCTACCGAAATCCCTGCTGAGCTGAAAGACAAGTGCGAAGAGCTGCGTCTGGCACTGGTTGAAGCGGCTGCGGAACAAGACGAAGAGCTGATGATGAAGTACTTGGAAGGCGAAGAGCTGACCAACGACGAAATCCGTGCGGCTCTGCGCAAAGGTACCATTGAGTGCAAACTGACTCCTGTAATGTGCGGATCTTCCTACCGTAACAAAGGTGTTCAGCCTATGCTGGACAACGTTGTTCGTTATCTGCCATCTCCAGTAGACATCCCTGCAATCAAAGGTACTTTGCCTGACACTGAAGATGAAGTTGAACGTCCTGCAGACGACAACGGTCCGTTCTCTGCTCTTGCCTTCAAGATCATGACTGACCCGTACGTAGGCCGTCTGACCTTCTTCCGCGTTTACTCCGGCGTACTGAACTCCGGTTCTTACGTTCTGAACTCCACAAAAGGTAAACGCGAACGTGTAGGTCGTATCCTGCAAATGCACGCAAACCACCGCGAAGAGATCCAAACGGTTTACTCCGGTGACATCGCTGCGGCTGTAGGTTTGAAAGATACGACAACTGGTGATACTCTGTGTGATGAAAAGGCTCCTGTAATCCTCGAGTCTATGGAATTCCCAGAGCCAGTTATCTCTGTTGCGATCGAACCAAAATCCAAAGCAGACCAAGACAAGATGGGTATCGGCCTGTCCAAACTGGCTGAAGAGGATCCAACGTTCAGAACCCGCACAGACGAAGAGACTGGTCAAACAATCATCTCCGGTATGGGTGAGCTTCACCTGGAGATCATCGTTGACCGTCTGAAACGCGAATTTAAAGTCGAGTCGAACGTAGGTGCTCCACAAGTAGCTTACCGTGAAACATTCCGTAAAGCTGCGAAAGTGGAAGGTAAATTCGTTCGTCAGTCCGGTGGTCGTGGTCAATACGGTCACGTTTGGGTGGAGTTCGAACCACTCGAACCAGGACAAGGCTTCCAATTCGAAAACAAAATCGTCGGTGGTGTGGTACCGCGCGAATACATCCCTGCTGTACAAGCGGGTATCGAAGAAGCGATGAAAAATGGTGTTCTCGCCGGCTTCCCGCTGGTTGACATCAAAGCTACGATCGTAGACGGTAGCTACCATGATGTCGACTCCTCCGAGATGGCGTTTAAAGTAGCAGGTTCTCTCGCTCTGAAAGAAGCTGCGAAAAAATGTGGCGCTGTATTGCTCGAGCCAATCATGAAAGTAGAAGTTACAATGCCGGAAGAGTACATGGGCGACGTAATGGGCGACCTGAACTCCCGCCGCGGTCGTATCGAAGGTATGGAAGCTCGTGCGAATGCACAAGTAATCCGTGCGATGGTACCACTGTCCGAGATGTTCGGTTACTCCACAGTTCTTCGTTCCCGTACCCAAGGCCGTGGCGTTTACTCCATGGTGATCGACCACTACGAAGAAGTACCTAAATTCATCGCTGAAGAGATCATTAAGAAATCGAAAGGCGAATAATTTACGGTTCCGCTTTATCTTGAATCAGGAAAGGTTTACAATGTTTAAGGTACAACCCTTGATAGGGTAAACCTTTCTTACCTATAAAACCCTTATCATTTAAGGAGGCTTTAGCTCTCATGGCAAAAGAAAAATTTGAGCGTAATAAACCACACGTTAACATCGGTACCATCGGTCACGTTGACCACGGTAAAACTACCCTGACTGCTGCGATCACTACTGTATTGGCGCAACAAGGTAAAGCAAAAGCTATGGCTTATGACAGCATCGATGCTGCTCCAGAAGAAAAAGAGCGCGGTATCACCATCAACACCGCTCACGTTGAGTACGAAACTGAAAACCGTCACTATGCTCACGTTGACTGCCCTGGTCACGCTGACTACGTGAAAAACATGATTACCGGTGCTGCTCAAATGGACGGCGCTATCCTGGTTGTATCCGCGGCTGACGGCCCAATGCCACAAACTCGCGAACACATCCTGCTGTCCCGCCAAGTAGGCGTACCTTACATCGTAGTATTCATGAACAAATGCGACATGGTAGACGATGAAGAGTTGCTCGAACTGGTTGAAATGGAAATCCGTGACCTGCTCTCCCAATACGAGTTCCCAGGCGACGATATCCCAGTAATCAAAGGTTCCGCTAAAGAAGCTCTCGACAACCCAACTGGCGAATGGGCTCAAAAAGTTGTTGAACTGATGGACGCTGTTGACAACTACATCCCAACTCCTGAGCGCGCAACTGACAAGCCTTTCCTGATGCCAGTTGAGGACGTGTTCACAATCACTGGTCGTGGTACAGTTGCTACTGGCCGTGTAGAACGCGGTATCGTTAAAGTTGGTGACCAAGTAGAAATCGTTGGTCTGGCTGAAGAAACTCGCTCCACAACTGTAACTGGTGTTGAGATGTTCCGCAAATTGCTGGATCAAGCTCAAGCTGGTGACAACATCGGTGCCCTGCTGCGCGGTGTTGAGCGTAAAGACATCGAGCGTGGACAATGCTTGGCGAAACCAGGTTCCGTTAAGCCTTACACCAAGTTCAAAGCAGAAGTTTACGTTCTGTCCAAAGAAGAGGGCGGACGTCACACTCCTTTCTTTGCTAACTACCGTCCACAATTCTACTTCCGTACAACTGACGTAACAGGTATCATCCAACTGCCAGAAGGCGTTGAAATGATTATGCCTGGCGACAACACTGAGTTCACCGTTGAACTGATCGCTCCAGTAGCGATGGAACAAGGTACTCGCTTCGCGATCCGCGAAGGTGGCCGTACAGTAGGCGCTGGCGTTGTAGCTTCTATCGACGCGTAAGATTTACTGATACGTACAAAAACCCGACAGCATTTGTTGTCGGGTTTTTCTTTTTGTATGACAGGGTCTCATCAATTTTCTGCATCGTTCCCATCAAAATGATTCAATAAGCCGGCGACTGGCCGTGTGCTACAATACGATCAGTGGATGGGGGATAGAGAAATGCAAAACAAGGAGAAGTTGTTGTTTTTCATGCTGATCGGCGTTGTCACGCTTTGGGGCTTGAACGTGGTAATGGTGAAATACCTCGCCACGTTTCCGCCGCTCTACGTTGCTGCGATTCGGATGACGGTAGCGGGAGTATGCCTGGCACCTATTATTTATAAATACAAAACGAATCTGCGTTTGAAAAAAGGCGACTGGCTGCTGATCGCGGGTGTGGGAGCCAGCTCGATTGCGCTGCACCAGATCACTCTGGCGGCAGGCGTCCAGACGACAACGGCAGGCAACGCTTCGCTGATTTTGGGGTTGAATCCTTTGGCGACAGCTTTGCTGGCGATGATCTTTCTCGGCGAAGCCATGTCGTGGCAAAAAGGGCTCGGTATTGGCGTAGGCTTTGCGGGAGTGCTGATTGTGGTCATTTCCCAGCACGGAGGTTTTCATATGAACGGCTGGGGCGACGCCATCATGTTTTTCTCCATGCTCATGTATGTAACAGGAGGCTTGCTGATCCGCAAGCTGGTTGTCCGCGGAGTGCCTGTGCTGCTGATTACGGCCTTGTCGCAAATGTTCGGGATCGTCTTTTTGTGGGCGGCAGCGCTCGTGCAACAGCCGGCATCGTACTATTTTTCCCTGGAGGTATCGCCGTTCCAGTGGCTGGTGATCTTCGTCTCAGGCGCACTTTCCACCGCGCTCGGCTCGGTCGGCTGGAACTACGGCATCCGCCAACTGGGAGCCAGCCGAACAGCCGTATTTTTGAACGGAATGCCAATGGCCAGCCTGCTGTTCGCCGCACTGTTTCTCGGAGAGCAACTGAAGCTCGTGCACGTGCTCGCGCTGTTTATGATTGTAGGTGGGGTGTACCTCGGTTCGCGCAATTTGGTTAAGCCGACCCCGGTTCCATCCAAAGCAGCTCCCGAACTAACGACAAAAGCGTAGGATATCCCTACGCTTTTTCTTCTTGGTCCCACTTGTTCACCATATGATAAGCAGTCAAACGCAGCCGCTCAAAAATTTGTTCCCGAAGCTCGCCTTCCAGCCCGGTTTTGTCCATGGCGGTTTTCATACAAGCCAGCCAGGCTTCCGCTTGGACAGGGCCGATCGGAAAGCGCATGTGGCGTGCGCGCAGCATCGGATGCCCGTGGCGCTCTGTATAGAGAGCCGGGCCGCCGAGAAACTGTGTGAGAAACTGATATTGGCGTTCTTTTACTTCCGTGAAGTCTTCAGGGAAAAGGGGAGCAAGATCAGGGTGCCGGGCAACCAGATCGTAAAAGGCATCAACAAGACGAGCCAACGTATCGGCCCCGCCAATCATTTCATACGGAGTGCGAATGGATTCAGACATACAGACAGCCTCCTTTGCTTAGACAGCTCATTCCTTAGTATAACGTCTTCTTTCTATTATAGATAGGACGGGAGGAAGTTGGCAGGTAATCCCGCTTGCCTTTCTGCCGGGAAATCAGTAATATGGACGAGGTGAGTCTTTCAGTAGGCTCGCGTGTACAAAAAATGTGCGGGAGACCAAGAAATCACTTGCGTTGCCCAGATATTTTTAGTACAATATTGAATGTTGGTCATGGACTTGCGATGATGTGGGAGGTTGCTGACACACCCGGCCCCTTTGCCATGACCGGGGTGCAGGATATTTCCACGGAGAAATGTCTGTTTAATAAATGGGCGAAAAAGGAGGGACTAAAATGGCAAAGCAAAAGATTCGTATTCGTTTGAAGGCGTATGATCACAAAATCCTCGATCAATCCGCAGAGAAAATCGTGGACACAGCGAAGCGTTCCGGAGCAAACGTATCCGGCCCAATCCCGCTTCCGACCGAGAAAGCAGTTTATACGATCCTGCGTGCGGTGCACAAGTACAAAGATTCTCGCGAGCAATTCGAGATGCGTACTCACAAACGTTTGATCGACATCTTGAACCCTACACCACAAACAGTAGATGCTTTGATGCGTCTGGATCTGCCATCCGGTGTAGACATCGAGATCAAACTGTAAGGTCCCAAAAAGCGATACACGCGCAGACGTTGTCTTGATAAGCGTGTTATACCAAGCAACAAACCCTTAAAATGGCACCCCTGCGCATCGGTGGGGACTTGATACAACATAAAAACGTTTTTTTACTGAAATAAGCACAGGAGGTGGCACAAATGACCAAAGGAATCTTAGGGAAAAAACTTGGCATGACTCAAGTTTTTGGTCCAAACGGAACAGCGATCGCTGTAACGGTTATCGAAGCAGGTTCTAACGTGGTTCTTCAAAAGAAAGATGTGGAGAACGATGGCTACGAAGCGATTCAAATCGGCTTCGAAGACAAAAAAGAACAGCGCGCTAACAAGCCGGAAAAAGGACATGCAGCAAAAGCTAACACTGCTCCTAAGCGCTTCGTTCGCGAAATTCGCGGAGTTAACCTCGCTGATTACGAGGTTGGTCAAGAGTTGAAAGTAGACATTTTTGCCGAGGGAGACATCGTTGACGTGTCTGGCGTAACCAAGGGTAAAGGTTTCCAAGGTGCGATCAAACGTCACAACCAATCCCGCGGTCCTATGGCTCACGGTTCGCGCTACCATCGCGGTCCTGGTTCCATGGGTGCTGTCGCTCCAAACCGCGTTTTCAAAGGTCAAACCCTGCCAGGACAAATGGGTGGCGACAAGGTAACCATACAAAATCTGGAAGTAATTAAAGTAGATGCTGCTCGCAACCTGATTCTCGTAAAAGGCTCCGTGCCTGGTCCGAAAAACAGTTGTGTACTGGTATCGACGGCAGTCAAGAAACACTAAGGAAAGGAGGAACTGACATGCCGAAAGTAGCTCTTTATAACCAAACTGGTTCTCAAGTTGGCGAAATCGAATTGGCAGATAGCGTATTCGGGATTGAGCCTAACAACGCTGTTCTGTACGATGCGATCGTGATGCAACAAGCATCCCAACGTCAAGGAACACACGATGTAAAGAACCGTTCTGAAGTACGTGGCGGTGGCCGCAAGCCATGGCGCCAAAAAGGTACAGGTCGCGCACGCCAAGGTTCCATTCGCTCTCCGCAATGGAAAGGTGGCGGTGTTGTATTCGGTCCAACTCCGCGCAAATACGGTTACAAACTGAACCGTAAAGTTCGCCGTCTGGCTCTGAAATCCGCACTGTCCGCGAAAGTACAAAACAACGAACTCCTGGTTCTGGATGCATTGAACTTCGCAGCTCCTAAAACCAAGCAAATGACCGCTGTTTTGAACAACCTGAAAGTAGATCGCAAAGTTCTGATCGTAACTTCCGAGTTCGATCAAAACGTAGCTCTCTCTTCCCGTAACATCCCAGGTGCTAAATTTGTAGATGCTGCAGGCATTAACGTTCTGGATCTGGTAGCGCATGACAAAGTAATCGTGACGAAAGACGCGGTTGCGAAAGTAGAGGAGGTGCTCGCATAATGAAGAGCCTTCATGACGTCCTTAAGCGCCCTGTCATTACCGAGCGCACCACTGATATGATGGCTGAGAAGAAGTACGTTTTCGAAGTACCTCTCAAAGCCAACAAAACCGAAATCAAGCAAGCTGTTGAAAAAGTGTTCGGCGTGAAAGTAGAAGCAGTTAACACTATCCGTGTCCCTGCTAAACCAAAACGCTACGGAAAATACTCCGGTTACACATCCGAGTGGAAGAAAGCAATCGTGAAGCTGACTGATGACAGCAAAGAACTGGCCTTCTACGAGGGAGTATAACCTCGACGACTACCGAAAAGGAGGGTATTAACATGGGTATCAAAAAGTTTAAACCGACTTCTCCTGGTCGTCGCCAAATGACGGTTTCTACTTTCGAGGAGATCACTACGTCGACTCCCGAAAAATCCTTGCTGGCGCCTCTTAGCAAAAAAGCTGGTCGCAACAACCAAGGTAGAATTACCGTACGTCATCAAGGTGGCGGTCATAAACGTAAATACCGTATTATCGACTTCAAGCGTAACAAAGACGGCATCGTAGGTCGCGTAGCTACTATCGAATACGATCCAAACCGTTCCGCTAACATCGCACTTATCAACTACGTTGATGGTGAAAAACGTTACATCCTCGCTCCTCACAACCTGAAAGTTGGAGACGAGATCATTTCCGGAGCAGATGCCGACATCAAAATCGGTAACGCGCTGCCGCTGGAAAAAATCCCGGTAGGTACTACCATCCACAACATCGAGCTGAAACCAGGCAAAGGTGGCCAACTGGTTCGCGCTGCTGGTGCTTCCGCTCAACTGTTGGGTCGTGATGGTGAGTTCGTAATCGTTCGCCTGTCTTCCGGTGAGACTCGCCGCATCCACAACGTATGCCGCGCTACTATCGGTCAAGTAGGTAACCTCGATCACGAACTGCTGAACATCGGTAAAGCAGGACGTTCCCGCTGGTTGGGTATTCGTCCAACTGTTCGCGGTAGCGTAATGAACCCGAACGATCACCCACACGGTGGTGGTGAAGGTCGCGCTCCAATCGGTCGTAAAGCACCTGTTACTCCTTGGGGTAAACCAACCCTGGGTCTCAAGACTCGCAAGAAGAAGAACAAGTCCGACCAATACATCATCCGCCGCCGCAAGAAGTAAGGTAGGCTGATACAATAACCGAACGCCTTTGGCGAAGGGAGGTTCACTAATGGGACGTAGCTTAAAAAAGGGTCCTTTCGTGGATGACCACTTGATGAAAAAAGTTGACGAGCAAAATGAAAAGAACGAGAAACGCGTGATCAAAACCTGGTCTCGTCGTTCCACCATCTTCCCTGAGTTCGTAGGACACACGTTTGCTGTATACGATGGTCGCAAACATGTTCCAGTATACGTATCGGAAGACATGGTTGGTCACAAATTGGGTGAGTTCGCACCAACTCGTACCTTCAAGGGTCACGTCGACAACGACAAGAAATCCAAGAAGCGCTAATTTTCTCTTGACAGAGAGGAGGTACAAAGATGGAAGCAAGAGCAGTTGCTCGCAATATTCGCATTGCGTCTCGTAAAGTCCGCCTGGTGGTTGACTTGATTAGAGGCAAGCAAGTAGGTGAAGCGTTGGCGATCTTGAAACACACGCCAAAAGCAGCTTCTCCAGTTGTTGAAAAGCTCCTGAAGTCGGCTATTGCAAACGCTGAGCACAACTACGAAATGGATCCAAACAGCCTGGTAGTTAGCAAAATCTTCGTGGACCAAGGTCCTACGTTGAAGCGTTTCCGTCCGCGCGCTATGGGTCGCGCAAGCCGCATCCATAAACGCACTAGCCACATCACAGTGGTACTAAACGAGAAATAAGGAGGGATTACGTGTGGGTCAAAAGGTAAGCCCGGTAGGTCTTCGGATCGGTGTCATTCGTGACTGGGAGTCCAAATGGTACGCTGACAAGGACTTCGCAACTCTGTTGCACGAAGACTTGAAAATCCGCAAGTTTGTAAAAGGGCGTCTGAAAGATGCTGCTGTATCCACTATCGAAATCGAACGCGCAGCTAATCGCGTGAACGTAACGATTCACACCGCTAAGCCTGGTATGGTAATTGGTAAAGGTGGGGCAGAGGTAGAAATTCTGCGCAAATCCTTGACTGATTTGACTGGCAAACGCGTTCATATCAATATCAACGAAGTAAAACGTCCGGATCTGGATGCTACTCTGGTAGCTGAAAACATCGCTCGTCAATTGGAAAACCGCATTTCTTTCCGTCGTGCGCAAAAGCAATCGATCACTCGTACGCTGCGTGCAGGTGCTAAAGGTATCAAAACCTTGGTAAGCGGTCGTCTTGGCGGCGCGGACATCGCACGTTCTGAAGGTTACAGCGAAGGTACTGTTCCGCTTCACACTCTGCGTGCCGACATCGACTACGGTACTGCTGAAGCTCATACCACATATGGTCGCATCGGTGTAAAAGTGTGGATCTACCGTGGAGAAGTCCTTCCAGCGAGAAAGAACGTCGCTACTGAGGAAGGAGGCAAGTAATCATGTTGACGCCAAAACGCGTGAAACACCGTAAACAACACCGCGGGAAAATGGCTGGTAACGCAAAAGGCGGTACTACTGTTGCGTTCGGTGAATACGGATTGCAAGCATTGGAGCCATCTTGGGTAACTAACCGTCAGATCGAGGCTGCTCGTATCGCGATGACTCGTTACATCAAGCGTGGCGGTAAAGTGTGGATTAAAATCTTCCCTGACAAGCCAATTACACAAAAGCCGCTCGAAGTACGGATGGGTTCCGGTAAAGGTTCTCCTGAGAAATGGGTAGCGGTAGTGAAGCCAGGCAAGATCATGTTCGAACTTGCTGGCGTACCTGAAGAAGTCGCTCGCGAAGCTATGCGTCTTGCTATGCACAAGCTGCCTATCAAATGCAAATTCGTGAAGCGTGAAGAAGTGGGTGGTGACGCACATGAAGGCTAATGAGTTCCGCAATTTGACCACTGCCGAGATCGAACAAAACGTCGCTTCTTTGAAAGAAGAGTTGTTCAACCTTCGTTTCCAGTTGGCTACAGGTCAACTCGAAACCACATCTCGCATCAAACAAGTGCGTAAGGATATTGCTCGTGCGAAAACCATCCTGCGCCAGAGAGAATTGGGAATCGGCTAATTAAAGGAAGGAGGTTTGAACGATGACCGCAGAACGCAATATGCGTCGATCCGTTGTAGGTCGCGTTGTTTCCGACAAAATGGATAAAACCATTGTTGTGCTTGTTGAAACTTACAAGACACACCCGTTGTACGGCAAACGCGTGAAATACTCCAAAAAGTTCAAGGCTCACGACGAGAACAATACGGCAAAAGTGGGCGACATCGTAGAGTTGATGGAAACTCGTCCTTTGTCCAAAGATAAACGTTTCCGTTTGGTACGTATCGTCGAAGAGGCAGTAATCGTATAAGTCAGATTTTCGGATATCAAATCCGAAAGGAGGAACAGTAAATGATCCAAACTCAGACGAGATTGGCTGTTGCTGACAACTCCGGTGCAAAGGAACTCATGTGCATCAAGGTTCTGGGTGGTTCCGGTCGCAAAACGGCGAACATCGGTGATGTTATCGTGTGCTCCGTAAAATCCGCTACACCCGGCGGCGTTGTCAAGAAAGGTCAAGTAGTTAAAGCAGTTGTAGTTCGCACTGTAAGCGGCGTTCGTCGTCAAGATGGTTCTTACATCCGTTTTGATGAAAATGCAGCGGTAGTCATCAAGGAAGATAAGTCCCCACGTGGTACTCGTATCTTTGGACCAGTAGCTCGTGAGCTCCGCGACAAAGATTTCATGAAGATCATCTCTCTGGCTCCAGAGGTTATCTAATTGAACGGAAAAACTCAGGCAGTTTGTTCGATAGGAGGTGCACCAAGCGATGCACGTTAAAAAAGGCGACACTGTTATCGTAATTGCGGGCAAAGATAAAGGCAAAAAAGGTCGCGTTCTCGCTGCTTATCCGAAGAAAGAACGCGTTCTGGTTGAAGGTATCAACCTCGTGAAGAAACACAGCCGTCCGTCCCAAGCTAACCCGCAAGGTGGCATTGTGACTCAAGAAGCAGCGATTCACGTTTCCAACGTATCTTTGATCGATCCGAAGTCCGGAAAAGCTACTCGCATCGGTTACAAAGTTTTGGATAACGGTAAGAAAGTTCGGTACGCGAAAAAGTCTGGCGAAGTACTCGACAAGTAGTCAGGTTGGAAAGGAGGATATCCTAGATGGCAACAAGATTGAAAGAAAAGTACACAAAAGAAATCGTGCCTAGCCTGATGAGCAAGTTCAACTACACTTCCATCATGCAAGTGCCGAAGGTTGAAAAGATCATCATCAACATGGGTGTTGGCGAAGCGGTAGGTAACGCTAAAACCTTGGATGCTGCGGTTGAAGACCTGCAAACTATTGCTGGACAAAAACCTGTAGTAACTCGCGCAAAGAAATCCATCGCTGGTTTCAAACTGCGTGAAGGTATGCCGATCGGTGCGAAGGTTACCCTGCGCGGCGAGCGTATGTACCACTTCCTCGACAAATTGATGAACGTATCTCTTCCGCGTGTTCGTGACTTCCGTGGAATCTCTTCCAAGGCATTTGACGGTCGCGGTAACTACACACTTGGTCTGAAGGAACAACTGATCTTCCCTGAGATCGAGTACGATAAAATTGACAAAGTTCGCGGTATGGACATCGTAATTGTTACTTCCGCGAAAACGGATGAAGAAGCTCGTGAGCTGCTGACTCAAATGGGTATGCCATTCCGTAAATAAACCCACTCGTAAGGAGGGAAGAATGTGGCAAAGAAATCTATGATTATCAAGCAACAGCGGCAGCCGAAGTTTGCAGTGCGCGCGTACACTCGTTGCGAGCGTTGCGGACGTCCGCACTCCGTATTGCGCAAATTCAAACTCTGCCGTATTTGCTTCCGTGAACTTGCTTATAAAGGTCAAATTCCAGGCGTGAAAAAAGCAAGCTGGTAATTTGAAACGGGAAGGAGGTTTTCTCTCATGGTTATGACTGATCCAATCGCAGATATGTTGACACGTATTCGTAACGCTAACATGGTTCGCCACGAGAAAGTGGAGATCCCAGCGTCCACCATCAAGAAGGAAATCGCGCGCATTCTGAAAGAAGAAGGCTTCATCCGCGATGCGGAGTTTGTTGAGGACAACAAACAAGGAATCATCCGCGTATTCCTGAAATACGGTGCGAACAACGAGCGCGTTATCACAGGTCTGAAACGTATCTCCAAACCAGGACTTCGTGTGTATGCGAAAAACAACGAAGTACCTAAAGTTTTGGGTGGCCTCGGTTGCGCGATCATCTCCACGTCCAACGGTGTTATGACTGACAAGCAAGCTCGTCAAGCTCATGTTGGCGGAGAAGTTCTTGCATACGTTTGGTAATTAACAGAATGTAAAAAAGCACAGGAGGTGCACCACATGTCTCGTGTCGGTAGAAAACCGATCGTGGTACCTGCAGGCGTTACCCTCACTCTGAACGGAACTGAGCTGACGGTAAAGGGCCCTAAGGGTCAACTCGTTCGTAACTTCCATGAAGATATCAAAATCAACATTTCTGAAAACGAAGTTGTTGTAGAGCGTCCAAGCGACAACAAACTTCACCGCTCCCTGCACGGTACAACTCGTGCGCTGGTTGCCAACATGGTAAAAGGCGTATCCGAAGGCTTCACTCGTACTCTGGAGCTCGTCGGTGTAGGTTACCGTGCTGCGAAAAGCGGTAACGGCGTTACTCTTTCTCTTGGTTTCTCCCACCCAGTGGAAGTTACTCCAGAAGCGGGTATCGAAATCGATGTACCAAACCAAACCACTCTGGTGGTAAAAGGCATCAACAAAGAGCGCGTTGGTCAAGTTGCTGCTGAAATTCGTTCGCTGCGCAAACCTGAGCCATACAAAGGCAAAGGTATCAAGTACAGCGATGAAGTGGTTCGTCGTAAAGAAGGTAAAAAAGGTAAATAAGCTTCTAGCTTCATGAGAAAGGAGGCCGCTTAATGTTTACGAAAGCTGATAAAAACAAAGCTCGGAAAAAACGTCACCTGCGTATCCGCAAACGCGTGATTGGTTCTGCTATCCGTCCGCGTCTGAACGTATTCCGTTCTTCTAAGCACATCTACGCTCAACTGATCGATGATGCAACTGGCGTAACACTGGCATCTGCATCTTCTCTCGATAAAGAGCTGGGCCTGAAAAATGGCGCTAACGTGGAAGCTGCTGCGGCTGTTGGTACATTGATCGCTAAGCGTGCACAAGAAAAAGGTGCGACTGAAGTGATTTTTGACCGCGGTGGTTACATCTATCATGGACGTATTAAAGCACTGGCAGAAGCAGCTCGCGAAGCTGGTCTGCAATTCTAACAACAAGGAGGGTAAGGAATGCGTATCGACCCTAGCAAATTAGAGCTCGAAGAAAAAGTAGTCGCTGTTAACCGCGTAGCTAAGACGGTTAAAGGTGGACGTCGCATGAGCTTCAGCGCCCTGGTTGTTGTGGGAGACCGTAACGGCCACGTAGGTGCTGGTATGGGTAAAGCTCAAGAAGTTCCAGACGCCATTCGCAAAGCGATTGACGACGCTAAGAAAAAATTGATCCGTGTACCGCTGAGAGGAACGACTGTTCCACACGAAGTTATGTGCCAATTCGGTGCAGGTAAAGTTCTCATCAAGCCTGCTGCCCCTGGTACTGGTGTTATCGCTGGCGGACCTGTTCGTGCCGTTCTCGAACTGGCTGGTGTAGGCGATATCTTGAGTAAGTCTCTTGGTTCCAACAATCCTATCAACATGGTCAACGCTACGCTGGAAGGCCTCGGCCGTCTGAAAACAGCGGAAGATGTCGCGAAACTGCGCGGTAAGACTGTTGACGAGTTGTTGGGTTAATAAGGAGGGAATGAACATGGCAAAATTGCAAATCACCCTCAAACGCAGCCTGATCGGTCGCACTGTAGACCAACAAGATACCGTAAAAGCTCTGGGTCTTCGCAAAATCAACTCCACTGTAGTGAAGGAAGACAACGCTGCAATCCGTGGAATGATTTTCAAAGTGAAGCACTTGGTTGAAGTGAAAGAAGTAGAAGCATAACCCTACATCTCAATTAGTTAGGAGGTGCAACGTATGAAATTGCATGAACTGCAACCTGCAGAAGGATCCCGTCACACTCGTAAGCGCATCGGTCGCGGTATCGGTAGCGGTACTGGCAAAACTGCTGGTAAAGGTCACAAAGGTCAAAACGCTCGTTCCGGCGGCGGAGTTCGCCTTGGTTTCGAGGGTGGTCAAAACCCATTGTACCGTCGTCTGCCTAAGCGCGGTTTCACTAACATCAGCCGCAAAGAATTTGCGATTGTTAGCCTGGACGCGCTGAACCGTTTCGAAGAGGGTACTGTAGTAACACCTGAGCTGTTGAAAGAAACTGGTGTTATCAGCGCGCTGCGCGACGGTGTTAAGGTTCTTGCTAACGGTGAACTGACTGTGAAGCTGACTGTGAAAGCTCACAAGTTCTCCGGAGCTGCTGCTGAGAAGATCGCTCAAGTCGGTGGAACAACCGAGGTGATCTAATGTTAGCGTCCTTAACTAACATTTTTAAGATTGGCGACTTGCGTCGTAAGATCCTGTTTACTCTCATGATGTTGGTCGTCTTCCGGATCGGTAGCTTTGTACCGGTTCCTAACGTAAACGTCGAGCTGTTTCAGCAGAACACAAACCACTTGTTGGGCTTGTTGAACACCTTCTCTGGTGGAGCACTGCAAAACTTCTCGATTTTTGCCATGGGTATCATGCCATATATTACGGCATCGATCATCATGCAACTGATGTCGATGGATGTTGTGCCTAAGCTGACGCAATGGGCACGCGAAGGGGAAGTTGGCCGTCGCAAGATCGCTACTGTTACCCGTTACGCGACAATCGTCCTCGGTTTGATTCAGTCTGTAGGGATGACAATCGGCTTCAATAATATGGCGCCTGGCTTGCTCAACGACACTTCCGTTGGCAGCTATGCACTCATCGCGTTGACACTGACGGCTGGGACCGCATTCATGATGTGGATGGGGGAACAGATTACGGAGAAGGGAATCGGTAACGGGATTTCGATCCTGATCGTGGCCGGGATCGTCGCTAACATTCCAACTGGAATTTCGACGATTTACACCACACAGTTCGGTGATCCTTCTCAGAACATCTTCTTCAGCATCGTCAAAGTTGTGATCATTCTGCTGGTGATCCTCGCTATTATTGTCGGGGTTATCTTTATGCAGCAAGGTATCCGCAAAATTCCAGTGCAATACGCGAAGCGAGTGGTTGGACGTAAAATGTACGGTGGTCAATCCACACACATTCCGCTGAAAATCAACTCTGCCGGTGTTATTCCTGTAATCTTTGCCGTCTCGCTGGTACTGTTCCCGTCGACAATCGCGCAGTTCTGGGTGGATTCATCCGGAACTGGGTTCGCCAACTGGATCTATCGCAACTTCCAAGTGAACGAACCGTTGGGAATGACGTTGTACGCTATCTTGATTCTCGGTTTCACCTACTTCTACACATTTGTTCAGATAAACCCTGTGCAAATGGCTGAAAACATGAGAAAAAATGGCGGTTACATTCCTGGTATCCGACCCGGTAAAAACACTGAGGTTTACATTACTCGTACACTAAACCGTCTAACATTGGCTGGCGCATTGTTCTTGATGGCAATTGCTATTTTGCCATTCTTCTTCAGTAAGCTGGCTAACCTGCCGCAGCAGATTTACATCGGCGGCACTTCGCTCTTGATTGTGATTGGGGTAGCCCTTGACACAATGAAGCAGATCGAAAGCCAGATGATCAAACGCCATTACCAAGGGTTTATCAAGTAATGACTTAGATGTTTACAGAAAAGCCTCTGTAGCTTTTCTTTATGGGACGGAGGGAATGGACGTGAATATAATTCTGATGGGGCTGCCTGGTGCCGGTAAAGGAACACAGGCAGAACGTATCGTAAAAGAGTTTGACATCCCGCACATTTCGACTGGCGACATGTTCCGGGCAGCGGTTAAAAACGAAACGCCGCTCGGACTGCAAGCCAAATCCTTTATGGATAAAGGTTTGCTTGTTCCCGATGAAGTAGTCATCGGAATTGTGCGGGAGCGCCTCTCGATGGACGACTGCGCAAAGGGATTCCTGCTCGATGGATTTCCGCGCACGGTTCCACAGGCAGAAGCGTTGACAGCTACCCTCAAAGAGCTGGGACGCGAAATCGATCATGTGATTAACATCAACGTTCGTCGCGAGCAATTGATTGAACGTCTGACCGGTCGCTGGATCTGCCCTGTATGTGGAGCTAGCTATCACACGATGTTCAATCCTCCAAAAGAGGCTGGCGTGTGTGACAAAGATGGTGGTAAGCTGTATCAGCGTGATGACGACAAGATCGAAGTGGTAACACAGCGCCTTGATGTCAACATCGCTCAGACTCAGCCACTCATCGACTACTACTCCGCACAGGAACTCCTGCGAGATATCGATGGGGAACAAGATATCCAGGTAGTGTTTGCGGAAATTAAGTCATTGCTAAGAGGGTAATTGCCGAATGATTATCCTGAAGTCGAAAGCAGAACTTGAGGTTATGCGCGAAGCTGGTCGTATCGTCGCACTCACCCATCAAGAGCTGGCCAAGGCGATCAAGCCTGGTGTCACGACAAAGCAGCTAGACGAAATTGCCGAGACATTTATTCGTAGCATGGGAGCAGTTCCATCATTTAAAGGCTACGGTGGCTTTCCAGGTAGTATCTGTGCTTCAGTCAATGAAGAACTCGTACACGGGATCCCAGGGAAACGGGCGTTGCAAGAAGGAGACATCATCAGCATCGACATCGGTGCCCAGTTCCAAGGGTACCATGGAGACTCCGCTTGGACGTATCCGGTCGGCAAAATTTCAGCGGAAAATGAAAAGCTGTTGCGGGTAACGGAAGAATCGCTGTTCAAGGGGCTTGAAAAAGCTGTTCCTGGCGGACGGTTGTCCGATATCTCCCACGCCATTCAAGTTCACGCAGAAGCTGCCGGCTTCACACTCGTCCGCGAGTATGTGGGGCATGGGATTGGGCAAAACTTGCACGAAGATCCGCAGGTTCCTAACTACGGCCCGCCTGATCGGGGTCCACGGTTAAAACCAGGCATGGTGTTGGCAATTGAGCCAATGGTAAATGCCGGCGAACGTTATGTCCGCACATTGGAGGACAATTGGACGGTAGTAACATTGGATCGGAAAACATGTGCTCATTTTGAACACACCATCGCGATTACGGAAGATGGCTATGAGATTTTTACACGAACATAAAGCGGGAGTTCCGAGTGATTCGGGATTGTCGTCCAACGTGTCGACGATAAGTTCGTTGTGTGATCGTTTCGCAAAACTCATGGTCCGACTGAAGAGCAGAAGAAAGGAGAGTTTACCATGGCAAAAGATGATGTAATTGAGGTAGAAGGCACAGTAATTGAGCCTTTGCCGAACGCTATGTTTCGAGTAGAATTGGAGAATGGACACAAAGTCCTCGCTCACGTCTCCGGAAAAATCCGCATGCACTTTATCCGTATCCTGCCGGGGGATAAAGTAACTGTTGAACTGTCGCCGTACGACTTGACCCGCGGACGTATTACGTACCGCTATAAATAGTAAGCAAAACCCCTAGAAAAGGGAGGCAAGAACCATGAAAGTGAGACCTTCGGTTAAACCGATCTGCGAGAAATGCAAGGTTATCCGTCGTAAAGGTAACGTAATGGTTATTTGTGAAAATCCTAAGCATAAGCAAAAACAAGGGTAAACAAGGAGGTGCTTTTGACACATGGCACGTATTGCAGGCGTAGACTTGCCGCGCGAAAAACGCGTTGAAGTTGCTCTTACCTACATTTTTGGTATTGGCCGCCCCACGTCTCAAAAAATTCTGTCCGCTACTGGCGTAGATGTGAACACTCGTGTTCGCGATCTGACAGAAGAAGAAGTTAGCAAACTGCGTGAGTACATCGACAAGAACGTGAAGGTGGAAGGCGATCTCCGTCGTGAGATCTCCCTGAACATCAAACGTCTGATGGAAATCGGATGCTTCCGTGGAATCCGTCACCGTCGTGGACTGCCAGTTCGCGGTCAACGTTCTAAAACAAATGCTCGTACACGTAAAGGCCCACGTCGTACAGTAGCTAACAAGAAGAAGTAAAGGAGGGTAAACTGACATGGCGAAAAGAAAACAGGCTACAGCAACTCGTACCCGTCGTCGTGATCGCAAGAATGTTGAAGTCGGCGTAGCGCACATCCGCTCCACATTCAACAACACGATTGTAACCATCACAGATCCACACGGTAACGCGATCTCTTGGTCCAGCGCTGGTTCCCTCGGCTTCAAAGGCTCCCGTAAAAGCACTCCGTTTGCTGCGCAAATGGCTGCTGAAGCGGCTGCACGTGTTGCTATGGAACATGGCATGCGTTCCCTTGAAGTATCGGTAAAAGGCCCAGGTGCTGGTCGTGAAGCAGCGATCCGTTCCCTGCAAGCAACTGGTCTTGAAGTGAACATGATTAAAGACGTGACGCCAATTCCGCACAACGGTTGCCGTCCACCAAAACGTCGCCGCGTGTAACTGGTTTATATTGTTCAGAACATGTCCATACTAGAATGGTAAATTCTGATTTATAGCTTGTCATGCACGCAAACGGTAAACCGCCGGGGAAATTCCTGAGTGGGCACGTATGCGGCCCACCCAAGGATTTCGACGTTTTGAAGGAGGGTTTGTTTAATGATAGAAATAGAAAAACCAAAAATCGAGGTTGTGGAAGTTAGCGACGACAACTCGTATGGAAAATTTGTTGTAGAACCTCTGGAGCGCGGATACGGAACTACCCTTGGCAACTCGCTGAGACGGATTCTTCTTTCGTCCTTGCCAGGCGCGGCAGTTCGTACTGTTCAAATCGACGGGGTTCTTCACGAGTTCTCTACGGTAGAAGGCGTCGTTGAAGATGTAACCGAGATCATCCTGAACATCAAAGGCTTGGCGCTGAAGATCCATTCCGATGAAGAAAAAGTAATCGAGATCGATGCAGAAGGCGAAGGCGTTGTCAAAGCGGGGGATATCCGTGCTGACAGTGATGTGGAGGTCTTAAACCCTGATCTTCATATTGCAACGTTGGCCAATGGCGGTCGTCTGCATATCCGCATGACAGCTGGACGTGGTCGTGGTTATGTTCAATCAGATGGAAACAAGTCCGAGGATCTGCCTATTGGTGTGATTCCGATTGATTCGATCTATACGCCGATCAAGCGCGTTAACTATCAAGTGGAAAATACCCGCGTAGGGCAAATGACCAACTACGATAAGTTGACACTTGAGGTTTGGACTAACGGCAGCATCAGTCCGGAAGAAGCCGTAAGTCTCGGCGCAAAAATCATGACGGAGCACTTGAACCTGTTTGTCGGTCTGACCGATGAGGCGAAAGATGCTGAGATCATGGTTGAAAAAGAGGAAGACAAGAAAGAAAAAGTGTTGGAGATGACTATCGAAGAGCTGGATCTTTCTGTTCGTTCCTACAACTGCTTGAAGCGTGCCGGTATCAATACCGTGCAAGAGCTGACGCAGAAGACCGAAGAGGACATGATGAAAGTCCGCAACCTGGGTCGCAAATCTCTGGAAGAAGTGCAGGAAAAGCTGGCTGAACTCGGCCTGTCCCTGCGTAGCGACGACTAGAGTAGCAAACCCTGACAAGCAGGCTTTCGTTCTCTCGAGTCTGTCCCCTTTTAGGGGAGAGTACAGATCTGGCTTCCCGACAGTAGAGTTTTCTACGTAGTGTTGCCAGCTTGAAAAGGGAGGTAAAGACATGGCATACCGTAAATTGGGTCGTCGTAGTGCAGCTCGTAAAGCGTTGTTCCGCGACTTGGTAACTGACCTAATCATCAACGAGCGCATCGAAACTACAGAGATGAAGGCGAAAGAACTGCGCCCAATCGCTGAGAAAATGGTTACGCTCGCGAAACGCGGCGATCTGCATGCTCGTCGTCAAGTTGCTGCTTTCGTTCGCAAAGAAGTTGCGAATGCAGAAGGTCGCGATGCTGTACAAAAACTGTTCGATGAAATCGCGCCTCGCTTCAAAGAGCGCAACGGTGGATACACTCGTATCCTGAAAGCCGGCCCTCGCCGCGGCGACGCTGCTCCGATGGCGTACATCGAATTCGTTTAATAATGGATAGAAATTGGTCGTTTTACATGGGGAGCGAGACACAACCTCGATACCGGTAATAGACCGTGAAAAGGGTGGGGGCAGATCTGGTCATAGGCTGGACTCTGATTCAACCCTTTTTTTCTTTCTATAAGGAGAAATCCTGCTAGTCTGCGAAGGCTGGGGAGGATGTGGATGCCTCATGAATGAAGAGAACCTGCTGGCACTGCAAGATGTTTCCTATACCTATGATGACGAGAATGGCAGCCGTGTCCCGGTATTGAAGGACGTCGACCTGACCATTCAAAAAGGTTCCTTTGTGTCTGTATTGGGCCATAACGGTTCAGGCAAGTCTACGATGGCGAAGCTGATGAACGCTTTGCTGCTGCCTGAGGGCGGCAAAGTTCTCGTCAGCGGAATGGATACGTCCCAAGGAGAACTGGTGTGGGAGATACGCCGCCATGTAGGCATGGTCTTTCAAAACCCTGACAATCAGATTGTCGGGGCAACAGTCGAAGATGATGTGGCTTTTGGGCTTGAAAACATGGGTGTCGAGCCTGAGCAGATGCGACAGCGTATTGATGAAGCACTGGCCTCGGTAGGGATGGAGCCGTATTTGCTGGCGCAGCCGCACCGGCTGTCAGGTGGACAAAAGCAGCGCGTGGCGATCGCAGGCATTATGGCGATGCGGCCATCGGTCATCATCCTGGACGAAGCGACGGCTATGCTCGATCCCCAGGGCAGGCAGGAAGTGCTGCAACTGGTCAGACGGCTGAATCGCGACGAAGGGATCACCATCATCAACATTACCCATTTTCCCGAAGAAGCGGTCTATTCGGACAAGGTCGTTGTGATGAATGCCGGAGAAGTTCTGATGGAAGGGCCGCCTGGTGACGTGTTCAACCAGGTAGAACGTTTGAAAGCGGTAGGGCTGGATGTGCCATTTGCCGTCCGCCTCCGACACATGTTGGCTTCCAAAGGGATTGATCTACCGTTTGTACTGCACCAAGAGGAGCTGGTGGAGCACGTATGCAGATTACTTTTGACCAGGTAAGCCATATTTACGCAAAAGGAACACCGTTTGAGCGTGTAGCCTTGCACGACATCTCGTTTACGATTCCATCCGGTTCGTTTGTAGGGATTATCGGGCAGACCGGCTCTGGCAAGTCTACGCTGATCCAGCATTTGAACGGCTTGCTTTTGCCTAGCGCTGGGAAAATTACCTTGGGCGACACGGTTATCACCTCGAAGCAGCGTTTGCCTCACGAGCAAAGGCGAAACATCGGGCTTGTTTTCCAATATCCGGAGCATCAACTGTTTGAGGAAACGGTGGCGAAAGACGTTGCCTTCGGACCTTCGAACTTCGATTTGCCGGAAGCGATGGTAGACGCCCGCGTGAGAGAGGCTCTTGAAATCGTTGGACTGGATTACGAAAAAGTCAAGGACCGTTCGCCTTTTCATATGAGTGGCGGACAAATGCGCCGTGTCGCGTTGGCGGGAGTTCTGGCCATGCAGCCAAAAGTGCTTGTATTGGACGAGCCGACGGCAGGGTTGGACCCGATGGGACGTCAGTTGATTCTCGAAGCGATCTACCGCATTCATCAGGAGCAAAAGCTGACGACGCTATTGGTCACTCACAGCATGGAGGAGGCGGCGAGGTATGCCGACTATATGCTGGTGCTGGCACAGGGCACGGTAGCCTTGCAGGGCAAGCCGGATGAAGTCTTCATGCAGGCAGAACGCCTCCGCGAGCTCGCTTTGGATGTGCCGGAGACAGTCGCTTTTGTGTCGAGGCTGAATCAATTGCTGCCGGACGAGGAAAGTCTGCCAAGCTCCGTTTATCGGGAGGAAGAGTTGCTTGCCCATCTGCTGGAACGACTGGCCGTACCGAAGGAGGGCTAGGCATGCTGCAGAATATTGCCATTGGTCAATACGTACCTGGGCATTCCTTTTTACATCGCGCGGATCCGCGAAGCAAACTGCTCTTTATCATTCTTTTTGCCACGCTCGTCTTTCTGGCTAACAATACGCTCACTTATGCAGTATTGGTCGCCTTTACCCTGTATGCCGGACTGCTCTCCAGGCTGTCGCTTGGGTACATCCTGAAAAGCTTGAAGCCGGTATGGATCTTGATCGTCTTTACCGTCGTCCTGCACATTTTCCTGACAAAAGGCGGCGAGGTGTACTTCCAGTGGGGCTGGTTCACAGTCGAGGAACGCGGGGTGCAGCAAGCGATCTTCATTTCCTTGCGCTTGGGGCTTCTGGTAGTGATTAGCTCGCTGCTGACACTGACCACGTCTCCGATCGATTTGACGGAGGGACTGGAGCGTCTGCTCGGGCCGTTTAGCCGGATTGGCGTTCCGGTGCACGATATCGCCCTGATGATGTCGATTGCGATCCGTTTCATTCCGACCCTGATGGAAGAGACGGATAAAATCATCAAGGCGCAGACGGCCAGGGGAGCCAATTTTACGAGCGGAAGTCTCGTCAAGCGAGCGCAAAACCTGATTCCGATCGCGATCCCGCTGTTCGTCAGCGCGTTTCGCCGGGCAGAGGATCTCGCTTTGGCGATGGAAGCGCGCGGCTATCGCGGCGGAGTCGGGCGGACCAGGCTGCACAAGCTGGCGTTTTCATGGCGAGATGCCGGAATGGCGGTTGCCGGAGTCTTGCTCGCGATTGCGATTGGGTGGTGGCGTGCATGAAGCGGTTGCGCTGTGTTTTGGGATACGATGGAACAGACTTCAGCGGGTTTCAGGTGCAGCCCGATCAGGTGACGGTGCAGGGAGAGATCGAAGCCGCTCTGAAACGAATCACGGGGGAGGATATCCAAATCCACGGTTCGGGTCGTACCGATGCCGGTGTGCACGCGCGCGGACAGGTGATTCATTTTGATACGAACAGCCACATCCCGTTGGACAAGTGGCGGTTTGTGCTCAATAATCAACTGCCTGATGCGATCGTGATCCGGTCTGTAGAAGAGGTAGCAGAGTCTTTTCACGCCCGTTTTGACGTGCGGGTGAAGGAGTATCGGTATTGCATCGACAACAACCCTGTGGCGGATGTATTTCGCCATCGCTATGCCGACCACATCCGCTTTCCGCTGGACGTGGAGGCGATGCAGCAGGCGGCCCGTCATTTGGTCGGAGAGCACGATTTTACGTCCTTTTGCTCGGCGAAGACATTTGTCGAGGACAAGGTGCGAACCGTGTATAGCCTGACTGTGGAGCGCTCTGGCGGCGAAGTGTGGGTAACGTGCCGCGGCAACGGCTTTTTGTACAACATGGTGCGCATTATTGTGGGCACCTTGGTGGAGGTCGGGCAAGGCAAACGCCATCCCGATGAGCTGAAAAAAATCCTTGCGGCACGTGATCGGGAGATGGCAGGAAAGACAGCGCCAGCCAAAGGTTTGACCATGTGGGAAGTCGTCTATTAGCAGACGGATTTCCAACTATTAGACCAGGTGGAGGCACTTGACTACGAGACTGCGATGTAGTACGATATTCCTTGGTATTTTAACCCCGCCTAGCCCCACTCTAGCCCCGGGATTGAAAGACAAGATCGTGATTAATGGAACACCTGGAAGAGTTGCTCACCCGTTAACAGCAATTATCTTCCATTGCAAGTTTCGGCTGTTTTGGTTATAAGTAGATGGACATGTAAAGGTAAGATATTTAGGAGGGACAAAAATGCGTACCACATATATGGCGAAACCGCTCGAAGTTGAGCGCAAATGGTACATCGTTGACGCAGAAGGCCAAACGCTGGGCCGTCTGGCAAGCGAAGTAGCTTCTATCCTGCGCGGCAAATTGAAACCTGAATTCACTCCACACGTTGACGCTGGCGATTTCGTAATCGTAATCAACGCTGACAAAGTGAAATTGACTGGTAACAAGCTGCAAGACAAAATCTACTACACTCACTCCCTGTATCCAGGCGGTCTGAAAAAGACTACTGCTGGCGACATGCTGAACAAAAAACCAGCTCGTATGTTCGAACTGGCTGTAAAAGGCATGCTGCCTAAAAACAGCTTGGGACGTCAAATGTTCACGAAGCTGAAAGTTTACGCTGGCACTGAGCATCCTCATGCAGCACAAAAACCAGAAGTTTGGCAAATTCGCGGTTAAGGTAAAGGGAGGAAATATACGTGGCACAAGTACAATACTACGGTACAGGTCGTCGTAAGCACTCCGTAGCACGTGTTCGCCTGGTTCCAGGTGAAGGTCGCATTGTGATTAACAAACGTGAAATGGATACTTACTTTGGTTTGGAAACACTGAAATTGATCGTAAAACAACCACTCGTTCTGACTGAAACTCTCGGTCGTTACGATGTACTGGTTAACGTAAACGGCGGCGGAACAACTGGCCAAGCTGGTGCAATCCGTCACGGCGTTGCTCGCGCTCTGCTGAAAGCAGATCCAGAACTGCGCGGCGCTCTGAAACGCGCTGGCTTCCTGACTCGCGACCCTCGCATGAAAGAACGTAAAAAATACGGCTTGAAAGCAGCTCGTCGCGCACCTCAATTCTCCAAACGCTAATATTTACGTTTGCCAAGGCTCTCGAACTTTACGGTTCGGGAGCCTTTTTGCGCTATTTGGAAAAACGTTGCAAAAAGCACGAACCGTTGCACGTAGCAAGCCCCGAGCCGATCCGGCTTATGTGTGGAATATTTGTCCATGTTTGTCCATATGATGGAACGAGAATGGGACAAAGGGGACGATACGCCGTGACACGAAAAGGGGTAGGCTGGATACTGGCTTTCGCTTTACTGGTGGTGCTGTTCACCTACGAATCACCGGATCGTTCGTCGTGGACGGCATGGTCACTGCCGCTGACAGGAACCGTTATTGCCATTGACCCGGGCCACGGGGGAAAAGACGGT
Source organism: Brevibacillus agri (assembly GCF_004117055.1). Lineage (NCBI taxonomy): Bacteria > Bacillati > Bacillota > Bacilli > Caryophanales > Paenibacillaceae > Brevibacillus > Brevibacillus agri. The sequence goes on along the minus strand of NZ_CP026363.1, from coordinate 270,440 downwards.
GGCGCTGTATCCAGCTCGGGGGATGTGGTAGAAAAAGAGGTGACGCTCGCAATCAGTATGTACTTGCGCGATTTCCTCCAGCAGTCAGGCGCGTTTGTCATCATGACGCGGGAGGAAGACAAGGATTTGGCTTCGCCGGAGGCTGACCTGGCCAAGAGAAGAAAGGCAGAAGACATTCGCAACCGGGTGAAGCTGGTGAACGACAGCTCTCCCGATTTTTTGGTCAGCATTCACGTCAATTCCATACCGTCTCCCAAATGGTCGGGAGCGCAAACGTTTTACTCGCCTGCGTTTAAAAAAAGTGCGGAAGTATCCTATCTGATTCAGGATGAGATCAAGCGGGTGCTGGGAAATACGGATCGTGTTCCGAGCAAGACCAATAACGTGTTTCTGATTCGCGAGGTCAACTGCCCGGCAGTGTTGGTCGAGGTCGGATTCGTCAGCAACACAGAAGAAGCGAAACGGCTGCAAAGCCCGGAGTACCAAAAGGCGATGGCGAATGCCATCTACCAGGGCATTTTGCGGCAGTACTCCGGCGAAAAGGCGCCAATTGCACCTTGAGCGGGCGGAGGCTGTGTCCCGCCCGTCCGAATGTGCTATAATGAACGCGCAAACCATCTTGCAAAGTAAAGTTTGGGGAAAAATGATTGCCAAGACGATATAGATGAGGTGAACAACCAATGTTGACCAGAGAGCAAATTCTGGAAGCGCTGCGTGATGTGAAGGACCCTGAAATCAATCGTAGCCTGGTCGAGCTGAACATGATCCGCGACATCCGCGTTGAGGGCGCTACAGTGAGCCTGACAGTCGTTCTGACGATCTCCGGCTGTCCTCTCAAGGCCAAGATCGAAGACGACGTCATAGGGGCTGTGAAAGCGCTTGGAGCGGAGGAAGTGCGCGTGCAGTTCGGCTCGATGACAGACGAGGAGCGAGCAGCCTTGAGCGCCCAGCTCCGCAACAGCCAGGGCGGACAAACGCACAACATGACGCCGGGACAAGCTCCCCTGCTCAATCCGATTTTGGCCAAGGACTCGAACACAACATTTATTGCCATTACGTCCGGTAAAGGCGGCGTAGGGAAGTCGACGGTCACCGTCAACCTAGCCGTGGCCCTGGCTCGTTTGGGGAAAAAGGTCGGCATTATCGACGCCGACATCTACGGCTTCAGCGTGCCGGACATGATGAACATCGACCAGCGCCCGACTGTAATTGGCGAAACGATTCTGCCTGTAGAAAAGCAAAGCGTGAAGGTCATGTCCATGGGCTTCTTCGTAGAGGACAACTCGCCGATCATCTGGCGCGGTCCGATGCTCGGAAAAATGTTGCGCAATTTCTTTACGGAAGTGCATTGGGGCGAAGAGCTGGACTACTTGCTGCTGGACTTGCCGCCAGGAACGGGTGACATGGCTTTGGACGTACACACGATGATTCCGCAAAGCATGGAGATTGTCGTGACGACGCCGCACCCTACGGCAGCTTTTGTCGCGGCGCGTGCCGGGGCGATGGCCAAACGGACAGGACACGAAATTCTCGGTGTCGTGGAAAACATGGCCTGGTACGAAGCCAAGGACGGCTCCAAAGAGTACGTCTTCGGCCGTGGAGGCGGCGGGAAGCTGGCGGAGACGCTGGCGACCGAGCTTTTGGCGCAAATTCCGTTGGGACAGCCAGACAACCACCCATCTGAGCCGGATTATTCTCCTTCTGTTTATCGGGAAAGCTCCGAAATCGGCCAGTTGTATCGGGACATGGCAAAACGCGTGATTGAAAAATGCGAGCAGAAATAAGCGCAAAAGATACAAAAAGGTGGGCTCTGGATGAGAGCTCACCTTTTTTTCTTAGGAGGATTCGCCACCGGAGTCTCCGCTTTCTCCACGTTCCCCGCTGCCGCCGCCTTTGCCTTTTTTCTTAGGCTTCAGTTCTTTCGGCTTTGTCAGGTCTTCGGAAACCTTGGTCATGAGCTTCATCAGCTCCGCCTGGAACAACGGGCTTTGCAAGGATTCCTTCATAATCTGCATGGTTTGCTGACGGTAAGCGGCGCTTTTCATTAAATCCATGAGATTTTTTTCAAACTCGGGGTCCTTCATTACGCTGATGAGCTGCTTTTGGTACTCGGGGTCTTTCATCAAATCCTTCATCAGCGTTTTTTGTTCGTCCTTCATCGACTTGGCCAATGTGCTGGCGAATTTCGGGTCTTTGAAGGCCTCTTTGATGTGGGAGCTGTTCGGATTGGTCATGCTTTGTATCAAAGTGGTGCGGACAGTGGACTCGTCAATCATCAGGCTTTGCTTGAACTTTTCATCCTTCATCATCTTGCCAACCGATTGCTTCGCTTCGTCAGTCTGCAATATGTCCAGCACCATGTCTTTGACGCTTTTATAATCAGGCTGAGACGAACCTTGCGCTTGCCCGCCGCCTGAGCAACTGGATAGTACCAGACAGACAATTGCGGAGAGCCAAAAAGACAATGCCTTTTTTCTCATGGGGTGGACACCTCCTTCTTTACTCTGCCTAAGAGTAACGTGCGCATTTTGTTTTGTTCTTACGCTAGTATTTTCTTGTATCCATTGGTACAATCATATTCGATGTGGAATGGAGGGAATGTTTGGTGAGTTTGCGAAAGTATGGCTGGCTCTTTGTCACCACGTTGCTCTTGGGTGGACTGGGAGGCGTCCTGGTCGCCTTTATTTTTGATTTGGATAAGCTGTTGGAAGGCAGCGCAGGCAACTTTTTTGTCGGCACGCTGATGTATCTTTTGTATGGGATGACCATTAGTATTGTGGCCCAGATGGGTTTTTTTGCGTATATGACGATTAATTATTTTGCCAAAACGATTTTCAAGACCCCTTCCCTGTGGAAGAGCGTTCAAGTTTTTTTCATCCTGTTTGTCTTTTTTGATATGATTTACCTCCGCTACACGTCGCTTGGCGAAGGAAAAGGAATCGGGCCGTACTTTATCGAGCCGGTTTTGCTGCTGATTGTCGCCCTGGCTACCGCTTATGGAAAAGTAAAGCTGACGAACAGAACGGCGTGGGTTCCCACGATGTTTTTCATGTTTGTGGTAACGGCTCTGGAATGGATTCCGGCCCTGAAGGAAGACAACGTGCATGCGACCTTGTCCATGCTCGTCCCTTTACTGTTTTGCAACGTATGGCAAGTGATGCATTTGCACCGCTTGGTAAAAAGAGAAAGCTGACCTTTATCCGGTCAGCTTTTTTTGTGGATTTTTCTTTCGGATAAGCAAAAAAGGGCTTCGCCAAAGGCTTGGCGCAGCCACGTTTTCTGCTGGCGAGGGACGAGGTTTTTTTGAACGTTTAATTGACTTCTTTGCTCTGGATGCTGGTGCCAGCGATCAGCTCGGATACGGTGACGAATTCGTATCCTTGCTTGCGTAGCTGGTCGATAATGACGGGGAGGGCAAGGTGCGTCTCCTTGGCGGAATCGCTTGCATGCATCAGGATGATGTCGCCGGGATGGGCCTTGGACAGGACGTTTTGGACGATGACGTCTTTTTTCGGCTCGATCCAGTCCTTGGAGTCCGTATCCCATTGGACGACCGTATAGCCCATGCGGTTGGCGATTTCCAGCACACGCTTGTCAAAATCGCCGTTTGGCATCCGAATCAAGGTCGGTTTTTTTCCAGTCATCTCTGTCAGGATGGAATCGGCCTTCGCAATCTGGCTGCGAATTTCTTCATCCGTGTATTTGCTGTAGTTGTCGTGTTTATGGCCATGCGAACCGATTTCCAGTCCCGTCTCCTTGATCCTTTTCACAATTTCCGGATGGCGCTGGCTCCAGGGAGAGGACAGGAAGAAGGTCGCCTTGCTCACATTTTTTTCTTTCAGCACATCGAGAATAGGGAGTGCGCGGGTTTCTCCCCAACTGATGTCAAAGGTGAGAGCAATTTTCTTCTCCTTGGTGTCTACCTTGTAGATTGCCTGGGGCCCCTGCTTGTTGCCGCTGCTGGAAAAAGCCGAGATTGTATCGCGTTCCACATAGCCAATGCCTACTGTCAGCAGAATGGCTGCTGCGATGATGAGGATTTGCTTCAAACGGTTGGCACTCACGACATAAATGAATTTCATGGATAGGCACCTCCTTTGTCCGATAACAGTTTATGCAGGGAAGACAAGGATATTCTTTGGCCTGTTGGCTATTGTTGAGGTACAATGCATATAGTGAATGTAAGAGGCAGTAAAGGAGCGTGGCTCATGAACAAAAGACTGCAGCGTCTGTGGTTGGATAACAAACGATTTTTTCTGGCCGCTTGTCTCATTTTTTTCGGGGGCGGTTTAATTGGCTATTTGCAGGCTCCCGCCGTGGAACCCGTGGTGCAGAGCCTGATGGGGCAACTGAAAGAAATTGCGGATCGGATCAAAGAGAGCGGGGGAGGCGTGTTCGCTACGTTTTGGATGATTTTTTCCAACAACGTGCTCAGCTCCTTGATGATGATGGCTCTCGGATTGTTTTTTGCATTCTTTCCCATAATTGGAATGCTGGCGAACGGGATTCTGCTCGGGTATATCATCGCGAAATACAGTGCGATTGGAATTAGCCCGTGGCTGATTTTTGGCGCAGGCATTTTGCCGCACGGGATTTTTGAACTGCCTGCTGTCCTGTTTGCCGCGGGAATCGGCATACGGTTTGGGATACTCAGCCTGCGATCTGTCGGGGTGCTGTTTGTGCCACACAATCAGGAGCGCGTGAAAAATGACTGGTACGACACCCTCAAGCAATTTCCAACTGCGGTGTTGACCGTCATCGGATTGCTTCTGATTGCGGGGATCGTAGAGAGTTCGATTACGCCTCTTATTCTCAAAGCAACGATTGGGGAACAAATGCAGCAACTAAACTTGCTGAAATAATTCAGAGTTGCCCACTAGCGTTGCATTAATCTTTTCATACCATTCAAAATCATCATAACTTTCAGCGTTCAAGTGTTCTCAGGCATAAAAAAATCCTTTACACTGGAAAGGTCAGGTAGTTCCTGTCCAAATCCAACGCAAAGGATAGACCATGGACAAGAATACCCTATTTTCTTCATTTGGTAAATACATTTCACCCATTAATATTGTGAAATTTCAACAACGGATAGACGAAACGGATCAGGACAAGTACGTGAAAAAGTTAACGACCAAAGCATATCTACTCCTGTTTTTGCATGCTCAACTTCAGCAACGAGAAGGACTCCGAGCCATTGCAGATGATGTTTTATCAAAGAAATTCCAGCGAGAGTTAGGACTGTCGTCGATTAGTCCCGCTCAGCTTAGTCGCAAAAACAATCGAGTAGATCCAGCTTTGCTTGAAGAAATATTTGTTGACCTTGTAGGGCAAATTCAGAGACACTCGGGCAACACGTATTCCCTTCGAAAAGACATGAAAATCATTGATTCTACAACGATTGGGCTGTGTTTGCAGAAGTACAAATGGGCAACTTTCCGTA
>NZ_CP026363.1:160000-257500 GCF_004117055.1 Brevibacillus agri | reverse complement strand
GCCGGGTTTTTGTTTTCTAACTAAAATTGCGCGGGTGTAGTTCAATGGTAGAACTCCAGCCTTCCAAGCTGGTCGCGTGGGTTCGATTCCCATCACCCGCTCCATACGTATTGCCTAAAACGAGTAGCCGATTCGGTTGCTCGTTTTTTTCATAGGTAAAGACTGCTCCCATTCCATTTTGAACGACGTTAGGCCAGACGGGTTATTTATGCAAAATCCTGTCGAGTTGAGTCATTTCGCGATCGGAGGCTACAATATAGGGGTGGAGCAACAACGATCGAAGGAATGGGGGCGTCTACATGAACAAGAACATGAGTATTGTCGGTGTACCGATGGATCTGGGTGCAGACCGTCGTGGAGTAGATATGGGACCAAGTGCAATCCGTTACGCAGGTGTTGTAGCTCGTTTGGAGAAAATGGGCTTTCATATCGAGGACCGTGGAGATATTTTTGTAACACGACCTCATCGGTTTACGGAAACAGAAAACCATAAGTACTTGGATGAGGTTGTAGAAGCGAATGAAAAGCTTGCTGATGTTGTAAGCGATATCATGACGGCAGGCCGTTTCCCGCTCGTGCTGGGGGGCGATCACAGCATTGCTTTGGGAACGATTGCAGGTATCGCCAAGCACGTGAAAAATCTCGGGGTCATCTGGTTCGATGCGCACGGAGACTTGAACACAGGAGAGACTTCTCCATCGGGAAACATCCACGGGATGCCGCTGGCGGCGAGCCTTGGCTATGGACATAAGCGTTTGACGAACATCGGCGGATTTGCGCCAAAGCTGCAGCCTGAAAACGTGGTGATTATCGGGGCGCGCGACCTCGATCAAGGCGAGCGCGATTTAATCAAGCGCATTGGCATGAAAGTGTTCACCATGCACGAGATCGACAAGCTGGGAATGGCTCGCGTGATGGAAGAAGCGATTGCCCACGTGTCCAAAAACACCGATGGCGTACACTTGAGCCTGGATTTGGACGGACTGGACCCGCATGACGCGCCAGGAGTAGGAACCCCGGTTATCGGCGGTATTTCTTACCGGGAGGGGCATGTCTCCCTGGAGATGCTGGCTGACGCTGACATTCTCTGTTCCGCAGAATTTGTGGAAGTAAATCCGATCCTCGACCGTGAAAACATGACAGCGCGCGTCGCAGTCGCGTTGATGAGCTCTGTATTCGGCGATAAACTGCTGTAACCAATCGTTGTCTGAGAACAAAAAGAGAGGCAAAAATCGCCTCTCTTTTTGCTTTTTACGCATCTTTACATTGGTGGGAGAAAGAAGTACATTCTAAGGATGGAGATGTAGTTCGTTTAATAGATGGTCAAGTTGCACGCTTAGGGCGACTAATTCAGGAGTGATGGTTGCCTGCTTCTTATACTGATCGTTGAGCTCTTTGCGTAGCTGCTCGATCTGGAGGAGAACGTCCTGCTTCGACATACGTCCCACTCTCCTTTCCAACTGAGGGATGAAAGAGTTATCATCAATAATATATAGAGGTAGGCAGTTACCTTATTCCTCTATTTCCCAACAAATTACCTGCACAAACACGCATTTAGAACGAAACCATTTGCAGTATCATCCGTATATAGGATTACGGTATTGTGGGGAGGATCGCATGGATTTTGTAGAGAAACGGTTGACTCAGCGAGCGAAGCGTGGAGACCGTGAAGCATTTGCGGAGTTGATCGAAATTTATAAAGACAAGATATTCCAACTTGCTTATCGCATGGTGGGAAACCGTCAGGATGCGGAGGACATCGCGCAGGAGACTTTTTTGCGCGTGTATGCCAATCTGCATTCGTACGATGACAGCTACAAGTTCTCCACGTGGATCTACCGGATCGCGACCAATCTATGTATCGACCGTGGCCGTAAAAAAAGACCTGACTTTTCATTGGATGAAGAAACCGAACCTGGACAGGGAATGGACTGGTATTCGCGCCTGTCTTCTAGTGAGAAAACACCGGAAGACAAAGTCGTGACGCAGGAGCTGCAGGAGACAGTACAGGGTGCTCTGTCCCAGTTGCAGCCGAAATATCGCTCGATTATGATCTTGCGCTACATTGAGGACTTGTCGTTGCAGGAGATCAGCGATATCGTAAAACTTCCCATTACGACGATCAAGACACGCATTCACCGAGGACGGGAAGCGTTGCGAAGCAAGTTGCGATTGATGTGAGAAAGGAGAAAATCACGATGGAATGCCGGGAAATGATTATTCTCATCCACGAATATTTGGATGGGGACACTGATGAATTAGCCAATCAGCATTTGCAAGCACATATAAAAACTTGTGCGAGCTGCCGCCAGCATATGCACGAGCTGCAGCGGGCCATCGCTTTTGTACAGAGCGCTTCACATATTCATGTTTCTCCTGATTTTACGGCACGTGTACTCGCCCAATTGCCTGCGCCGACGAAGGCTAACCTGTTTTCAAGCTGGCTGCGGAACCACCCGTTTTTGACAGCAGCAGCGGTGTTTTTGTTCCTCATGACTGGCAGCTTGTGCGCGAACTGGTTTGACCGCGATAATACGTTGCAGGTATCTTCAGCCAACATGGATAAGTTGAAAATAGATCGGCAACGCAATGTCGTAGTGGTACCAGCCGGAACGAGCATTGATGGAGATTTGGTGGTGCGCAACGGCAACGTGGATGTTCAGGGGCAAGTAAAAGGAAATGTCGTGGCCATCGAAGGAAAAGTGTTCGTGGCCTCTACCGCTCAAGTGGTAGGCAATACCGAATCCATTGAAGCGATTTTCGATTGGATCTGGTATGAGGTGAAAAATATTGGAAATGACTTGCTTCCGATCTTGCCATAAGAGAAAATAGAGAGTACAGCTATCAACAGCACGGCAGTGGAGCCGTGCTTTTTCCGCAGGAGACAGGCTGACCTTATTTAGATGGAGCGAGATATGGGGGCTTCGTTATGATATCGATGGATTATGGGGATTTACTGCGGTATGGAACGGATATTTTACTCGTTACATACGTGATTTATAAAATTATTATGCTCATTCGGGGGACGCGAGCGGTACAGTTGCTGAAGGGGATCATGGTGATCGTCATTACCTGGCTGCTCAGCAAGTACTTCCAACTGACGACACTGCACTGGTTGATGTCGCAAGCTTTTACCTTCGGGGTACTGGCTGTGGTCATCATCTTCCAGCCGGAATTGCGTCGCGCGCTGGAGCAGCTTGGGCGAGGCAAGCTCTTTTCCCGCTCCAGCAGCCTGCAAGACGATGACATGGTGAACCGTGTGGTGCAAGAGGTGTGTAAATCGGTCACCTACATGGCAAAGCGGCGGATCGGGGCCTTGATCGTCATTGAGAGAGAGACGGGGCTGAACGATTACGTAGAGACGGGCATCGCGATCAACGGACGCGTGAGCTCGGAGCTGCTAATCAACATTTTCATTCCGAATACGCCTTTACATGACGGGGCCGTCATCATGCGCAAGGACGTCATTTTGGCTGCTGCCTGTTACCTTCCGCTGTCTGAGAACAACTCCATCTCGAAGGAGCTCGGGACTCGCCACCGCGCGGCAATCGGCGTCAGCGAGGTCTCGGATGGCATGTCCATCATTGTTTCGGAGGAGACAGGACAAGTGTCTTTTGCCGCGCATGGCGCGATGAACCGAAATCTGACGGAGGCGCAACTGGCAGAGATGCTGACCGAACAGCTCCAGCCTCTGTCAAAGGGCAAGTCCATTGGCAGTCGTTGGCAATGGAGGCGAAAACATGGATAAGTGGTTGAACAGTCATTGGTTTGCACGGGCCGTAGCGCTGCTTTTGGCTGTCATGATGTGGATGGTCGTCAACCTGGAGACAGAGCAAACACCGACTCCGGAAGCGAGCCAGCCCGTCTTTATTGACGGTGTGACCTTGCATGTCAAGTACGATACAGACCGTTTTCAGGTCGTCAAGCAGCAGCGAACGGTAAAGGTCGCATTGGAGAGCAACAACCCGTTCTACCGGCATAACTTTTTCCCGGCTGATTCGATGGAAGTGTACGTCGATGCCACCAATTTAGGAAAAGGGACTCACAGGGTGCCTGTCCAGTACAAAGGGTTCCCCGATGAGGTGAAAGTGGGCATTATTCCGAACATCGTGGAAATCACCCTGGAAGAGAAGAAGACGGTGGAGCGGGAGGTTACGGTGGAAAAACTGGGGCAAGTAGCTCCTGGCTATACCGCAGGAGAACCGATCGTCAAGCCGTTCCGGGCACTGGTCAGAGTGCCGGAAAGCCAGGTAGACAAAGTGGCGGCTGTCAAAGCGTCTGTCGATCTGGAAGGGGCTACTTCTGCGATTAAGACTACAGTCCCACTGAAAGTAGTGGACAAGTCAGGAAATGTGATTCAAGGTGCGGATGTCATTCCGCTTACTGTAGAAGTAAATATCCCGGTCACGAGTCCTTTTGTGAAAGTGCCGATCAAATTAAACTTGACGAATGAAATGCCGAATGGCTATAGTTTGGCTAGTATGGATATGAATGTGGATGAGGTGACCGTTTTCGGTCCGAAAGAGGTCATCGACGCCATGAAGGCGAACACCTATCCGGGTCCGGAAATCGATCTTGCCAACATTACATCAGATCGCCTTCTGGAGCTAAAGATACCGTTAATGGATAACATTGTGAAGGTAGAACCGGAGTATCTCAAGGTATCGCTGAAAGTAGTTCCGTCCACAACCAAGCGTTTGGAGAAAATCCCGATTCGCATCAGCGGGTTGTCAGAGACTATGCAAGCCAAGGTGTTGTCCACCGATGGCCAGGAGTTGTCTACAATTGACTTTGAAGTAATCGGCGCGGCACAGGTGCTGGATCAATTGAGACACGAAGACTTGCAGGTCGTAGCAGATGTTAGCAACATGCCGGCTGGTGTGTACGAGGTACCTCTGAATTACATTTTCAATCAGCCGGATTATATCAAGACTTCTGCGAGCGCACCGAAAAAGGTCACAATCGAAATCACGAACAAGCAAAGGTAGACATAAGCTGTTGTGTGCACAAGGAAGGAAATGAGGGACAAACATGGGGAAGTATTTCGGAACAGACGGTGTACGTGGGGTTGCCAATACACAATTGACACCCGAGCTGGCATTTAAAATCGGACGCGTTGGCGGCTACGTTCTCACTAGACACAAGCAGGAAGGCAAACCAAAAGTGGTGATTGGGCGCGATACGCGCATTTCTGGACAGATGCTGGAAAACGCGCTTTTGGCTGGCTTGCTCTCGGTTGGAGCAGAAGTGGTCAGATTGGGTGTCATCTCCACCTCAGGCGTGGCGTATCTCACGCGTGCACTGGGTGCGGATGCGGGTGTCATGATCTCCGCCTCCCACAATCCGTTTCCGGATAACGGAATCAAGTTCTTCGGCAGCAACGGTTTCAAACTGTCCGACGAAGTGGAAGCAGAAGTAGAGCAGTACTTGGATGCGGCAGAGGACACTTTGCCAAGGCCGGTAGGAGAACAGATCGGTACGGTATTGGAATTCCTCGAGGGGGGGCAAAAGTACCTCTCTCACCTGAAAAGTACCGTATCCGAGCGTTTTGACGGCTTGAAGGTCGTTCTGGACTGCGCCAATGGAGCTGTCTCGTCGCTTGCCGCCCGTCTGTTTGCAGACGTGGACGCAGAGGTGATTACGATCGGGGCCAACCCGAACGGGGTCAACATCAACGAGCAGTGCGGTTCTACCCATCCTGAGCGTCTTCAGGAGGAAGTGCTGAAGCACAAGGCCGATCTGGGTCTTTCCTTTGACGGGGACGCAGACCGCTGTATCGCGGTTGACGAGACAGGTGAAATCATCGACGGCGACTACATCATGGCGATCTGTGCGCGCGCGCTGAAAGCAAAAGGAAAGCTCAACAACAATACAGTCGTGACGACCGTCATGGCCAACATGGGCTTTTTCAAAGGGATGGAGGAGTGCTCCATCCATACAACGAAAACCGCTGTAGGAGACCGTTACGTGGTCGAGGAGATGCTGCGCGGCGGCTACAACCTCGGCGGCGAGCAGTCCGGCCACATCGTCTTCCTGGACTACAATACGACAGGTGACGGGCTTTTGACAGGCTTGCAGCTTTTGAACATCATCAAGGAGTCGGGCAAGCCTTTGTCCGAGCTGAAACAGGTGATGGTCAAGTATCCGCAACTGCTGATTAATGTCCGCGTAGAGGACAAGTCGAAGCTGAACGGCAACGAAGCGATCGAGCAGGCCATTCGCGAAGTGGAGGAAGAGCTGGCGGGCAACGGACGCGTGCTGGTTCGTCCATCCGGCACAGAGCCAATCGTGCGCGTCATGGCAGAAGGCCCGGATGCTGCGCAACTGGAAGGGCTTGTGCATCGCATCGTTGACGTGGTAAAACAGCAACTGGTGTAAAAAAATGTTTCGGGGAGTGGTGCGACGCCACTCCCTTTTGCATACATGTAAATGACGAAGGTGTTGTCGCTCCTCTCAATCTGTGGTACAGTGTTCATGTGCATGCACGCACGATTTGAAAAAATTGGAGGAGATCGGACGAAGACAAAGCGGATACGAGGATCGGAAAACAACTGTCGTAAAGCGCCAGCACTGCGGCTGCCCGACATGGAGCCCAGTGGACGAGGTGGAGGTTTATCGAAGGATTCGGCGGGTACCTCCCGGCAGCAGTATCACTGCCGCAGAACGCAAGGACAAAGCACCAGGGTGATCTGGTGGACAAAACTTTGCGTATGATACGTTTGTAGCCACGGACAAAGGAAAAAACATAGATCATAAACATGGAATGGCGGGGGCACTCCCCCGTACCATTGGTTTTGGGTTGTGTCCCCGTCAATATGGAAGGGGATCATACACTTATGTGCGGAATCGTTGGATATATTGGAGATAAACAAGCGCAAGACATCGTGATCGGAGGCCTGCGCAAGCTGGAGTATCGCGGTTATGACTCGGCGGGAATCGCGGTAGTGAACGACAACGGCCTGGAGCTGGAAAAGGCGCAAGGACGTCTGGCTGTGCTGGAAGATCGTCTGGCGTCGAAGCCGCTTGCCGGTTGCATGGGAATCGGGCACACACGTTGGGCGACGCACGGAAAGCCGTCTGACGAGAACTCCCACCCTCATACGGACGCAAAAACGTCTTTTGCCGTCGTTCACAACGGGATTATCGAAAACTTCCTGCCGTTGAAGGAAGAGTTGCTGGCAAAAGGCTACACGTTCACTTCCGAGACAGATACCGAGGTCATCGCTCACCTGCTCGCAGACATGTACGACGGGGATATCGTGTCCACGGCGCGTCGCGCTGTGCAACGCATGCGTGGCGCTTATGCGCTGGGAATCATGACCGAGCATGAACCAGATAAGCTGGTAGCCGTTCGTCTGGCCAGCCCGCTGGTAGTCGGCGTAGGCCAGGGCGAGAGCTTTATCGGCTCGGACATCCCGGCTATCCTGGAGCATACCCGCGACGTTTACATTTTGAACGAAGGCGAAATGGCTGTTTTGACGCGCGACGGCGTGGAACTGATGGACGCAGAGACCGGAGAGAAAATCGAGCGGGAGCTGTTCCATGTCGAGTGGGATCTGGTTCAAGCGGAAAAAGGCGGCTACGATTCCTTTATGCTCAAAGAAATTTACGAGCAGCCGCAAGCGGTTCGCGACACGATGGGCGCCCGCATCGACCACGAGAACAAGCGCGTGATTTTGCCTGAGTTGAAAATGAGCGATGCCGAGCTGGCGGCGTACGACCGCATCTACATCGTCGCTTGCGGTACCTCCATGCACGCAGGTCTGGTCGGCAAAGACGTTATCGAAAAATGGACCCGCGTACCTGTAGAGGTAGCGGTGGCTTCCGAGTTCCGTTACCGTGATCCGATCTACACGGACAAAACTTTGATGATCGTCATCAGCCAATCCGGGGAGACAGCAGACACGCTGGCTGCGTTGCGCGAAGCGAAGAAGAGCAACGTGAAGGTACTCGCGATCACAAACGTCGTGGGCAGCTCGGTGGCTCGCGAGGCAGATGAAGTGATCTTCACCTGGGCCGGTCCCGAGATAGCGGTAGCTTCGACAAAAGCGTACACCTCCCAAGTGGTAGCCCTGTACCTGTTCAGCCTGTATCTGGCGCAGGTAAAAGGCACGCTTGCGGCTTCTGAGGTAGCAACTGTCGTGGAACACCTGGAGACCATTCCTGGAAAAATCGCAGCCATGCTCGAAGACGCTGAGCAGGTTCGCCACTTTGCCGAGAGCACAAAAGGGGTAAACAGCCTGTTCTTCATCGGCCGCGGCCTGGACTATGCGGTATCGCTGGAAGGCTCCCTGAAGCTCAAGGAAATCTCCTACATCCACTCCGAGGCATACCCGGCTGGTGAGCTGAAGCACGGTACTCTTGCGCTGATTGAAGATAACGTACCAGTCGTCGCATTGGCTACACAACCAGACATCTACGAAAAAATGGTGAGCAACATCGTGGAAGTAAAAGCGCGCGGCGCCCACGTCCTGGGCTTCGCGACCGAAGGCAACCACGACCTGGCGAAGAGCGTGGACGAAGTGATCTACATGCCAGCCACCCTGCCAATGCTCACACCGATTCTGACCGTCATTCCATTGCAATTGCTCGCTTACTACGCATCCGTCGCGCGCGGCCTGGACGTGGATAAACCACGGAATTTGGCGAAGAGTGTGACGGTGGAGTAGGGAGTAGCGTTTGTTTTACAAGTTTGCGTAACAAGCAATCGCAGCCATCTAAAAGCTTAAATAGTCATCTAACGAGCCGAGCGAGAAGCGGGGATTCACTCCTGCTTTTCCACGGCTCTTTTTCTTTTATGCTTATTCATGCCATGATGAAAAAGAAGGATAAAAATCACAACGATTTTCATCCTTCTTTTTGTGATTTAATGATTTTTAACGCCTTCCAGCCCTTGCGGTGGGCATTTTCTGAGACTGGAGATTTTTAACCAGGAAAAATTAAGGAGCACTATCAGTTATTCACTTTCAAACGATGCCTGAATGATAATCCGACAAGCCGGGACTTTTTGTCCCAACTCCCCATGACACTAACATTTAAGGAGTATGGCGGATTCGAAAAATTAAGTGTCTTCATTAGCGTTGCATAAAAAATGAATCCATCTATTGTCAAATTATTCTGAATGACATTTTCAACTTCACAACCAAAAACGAGAACAGCCAAGCAAAAGGTAGCCACTATCCATTTGGTAGTTTTATACATTTATTACAACATCGACAACAACAAACAACACTTACTTCCTTTTCTGTCGCCCTCTGGATGTTCGTTTGGATTGGTAATCCATTCTGCCTATCCATTGTTCAAAGGTCTGCCAGAGAAACACTTTGAGCCATCTACTGATTTGCAGCAGACTGTGCTGACTGTTTCTTTCCAGCTTTACAAGAAGCAACAAGCAGTAAGCAATGAGAGCGAGAAAAACTTGATTCCAGACCGCATTTTCACTTGTTCCATAGAACGTCTTGATCTTTGCGTGTTGTTTCATCCATTTGAAAAACAGTTCTATTTGCCAGCGCCAACGGTAGATGTCGCTCAATTCTTCTGCTTCTAAGTCGAACCGATTGGTGATGATTCGAATACGATTTCCTTTCGAATCATGCGTTTCAATCAGTCGTAACACATTATCCACCCGTTTTTGTGGCGTTCCAAGAAGGATCATGGAGTCGGATAAAACGGAGCTTTCTGGTGGTACTTTGAAAGTAAACAAATGACGAGTTTCCGCGTTATCCTTGAGACGTGAAGCAAAAAAGATGCCCTGATCGGTATACTCATCGAACTTTTCATAATCCACGTACCCTCGATCAAAGACGTACATGGCTCCGATCTCATCAATCAGCGACTCCATTTGGGTGCGGTCATTGGATTTGGCACAAGTTAGGGAAATCTTTTCAGGATAGACATCCTCCTGGCTTGCGAAAACGAGACGAAGATGAATTTTGATTCCTGCCTTTGTTTCGCGAAAGGTTGCCCACTTATACTTTTGCAAACATAATCCAATTGTAGTGGAATCAATGATCTTTATGTGTTTTCGAAGAGAGCAGGCTTTTCCAGAAACGCGTTGAATTTGCTGGACAAGGTCGACAAAAACTTCTTCAAGCAAAGCAGGTTCTACCCGATTGTTTTTTCGACTAAGCTGTGCGGGGCTGATCGATGACAGTCCTAATTCTTGCTGAAATTTCTTTGATAGAACATCGTCAGCAATGGCTCGAAGCCCTTCGCGTTGCTGAAGTTGGGCATGTAAAAATAGGAGAAGATACGCTTTTGTCGTCAGCTTCTTCACGTACTTGTCTTGATCCGTTTCGTCAATTCGTTGTTGAAGTTTCATAATATTGATGGGTGCAACCCATTTACCAAATGAAGAAAATAGGGTATTCTTGTCCATGAGCTATCCTTTGCGTTGGATTTGGACAGGAACTACCTGACCTTTCCAGTGTAAAGGATTTTTTTGTTCCCTAGACAACCAAATACCAAAGATTATGTGTATTTTGAATGATGGGAAAAGATTAATGCAACGCTAGTGATGCGATATACACTGAATAGATTTGTGCAAATTGAAATGGGAAAGGCGGGGTAGTGAGCCATCCCATTTTCTTCTTTTAAGGAAAACGTGTCTTTTCTACAATTTTTTCGGATAACCGAATATCTCGACTGTGTAATGAAAATATTGCATTGATAGTTCTACATTACCAATCTTTGTGCTGAGGGGATATTTGTAGACAGGAGTTGAAAAGTTAACACAAAACTTGATTTTTCTATGAGGTAATCTAATTTACTTGACAAAAAGTGGAGTTGGGTAAATAATGGTAGTATCTGATGGGGAACGGGAGGGGTATTCATGAAAATGTATCTTGAGAAGTGTATGCTGTTGGACGAGCAAAGGAGCCTGATAGTAAGGGGAATACAAGAGGGCAAAAAGGAGTATCAGTCAATAAAGGCATTGCTTCCATCGTTCACTACAAATACGTATGACCCTCGTTTACAGTACGATGCTGTAAATACGCATGTTGAAAAAATGATTCTGAGTGCCCCTCATACACAGATGAAAGTTTTTAAGAAAAAAGCTGGTTTTCATCCATATATCGTTATTCATGATACGATAAGAAACATATTTATCTTGGTTTCAAAACTACCTAAAAACAAATACATATACAATCCGAGTGGGTATCGTGGGGACTTTGCTTCATCGAATTTCGACCGCCTTCTGGATTTGGGAGCACCAAAAGAAGAATTACTGGGTGATACGATTTATCAGCCGTCTTTGTTTCTTGGTTCAGATAATCACCCCTTTGGAATCATAGTAAGTTATGATCGGGATAGTGATATCTTTTAAGCCCCAAAATTGGATTTGAGTCATACCCCCTTATCTTGTTAAGCTGATATCAGAAGAACAGAGGGGGATATTTTTATGCAACGGAGACGCTATTCAATCGAGTTCAAACAACAATTGATCCAGGAAGCCCACGAAGTAGGAAACGCTAGTCAAGTAGCCAGACGGCATGGGATAGACCCTAAAATGCTGTATCGATGGATACGTGACTCCAAACACGCAGATTGGCAGAATACGTCTTCCGAAGCTAAAGCTGTAACAAGCTATACACCAAGTCCAGGAGAGTTTCGGGAACTGGAAACGGAGAATGATAAACTGAAGAAATTACTGGGAGAAAAGGACTTGGAAATCGCGATCCTTCGTGATCTTGTAAAAAAGGTGAACCCAGCTTATCGGACAAAATGGAGATAGCCGACAAGTGGATACAGCTGGGGTACACAGCCAAACTAGTGCTACGTATTGTCGGCATCCTGGAAGCAACCTACTATTACCGAAAAAACAAAGCCTCCCAAAAACCTCGCGTTTATCACGGAGGAAGACCTATACCCGGTTATTCGTTGTCAAAAGACGGACAACCTGTCAGTGACGAACAAATCAAAGAATGGCTATCCGAGCTGATTGCCGATGAAGAATCTGCTTATGGATATCGAAAGCTTACCGTCTGCCTACGGCGAGACCACCAACTGGTCATCAACAAGAAAAAGGTTTACCGCTTGCTGAAAGAAGAAGAACTCCTGCAACCACAACGACAAAAGAAAAGGAAACATCCTCGAAAGTTGGCAAACACCCGAGAGATTACCGCTCCGAATCAATTGTGGGAGATGGACGTAAAATACGGATTTATCGTAGGAGAACAGCGTTTCTTTTTCCTGATGAGTCTCATTGATGTCTATGATCGAGCGATCGTGGACTACCATTTCGGACTGACCTGCGAAGGAAAACATGCTGCTCAGATTCTCCAACGTGCTTTGTGGAAACGGCAGCAATTCAATTGTGATGATCGCCCTGTTATCCGTACGGATAACGGTCCACAGTTTATTAGCCATGCCTTTGAAGAAGCCTGTCAGCATTTCCAAACGGTGCATGAGCGAATTCCTCCAAAGACACCCAATAAAAACGCTCACATTGAGTCATTTCACAGTGTTTTGGAGAAAGAATGTTTGCAGCGGAATGAATTTCAGAGCTATCAAGAAGCCTATGAAATCGTGACAAACTATCTGCTCTTTTATAATCAGCGACGGATTCATGGAAGCTTGTACGATTTATCACCTGTAGAATTTGGTAAAGCCTTTGCCTTGCAACTCATTACACCATTTGTTGTGAAAGTGTAGTATGGCAAAGGATTGCAGAATGATCCCTACTTCAACCTAGCTGACAAGCAGGAAGGAAAACGTCTGGGGTCAAGTGATCTCCTTGACGCTAGGCGTTTTCCTTCCTAGACTCCTAGGTGGTTGAAGGAGGGAAGAAGCATATGAAAATGCGAGAATAAGGGAGAAAGACTCAAATTTTAAGGGGTTAAACCGATATCATTTATGAGGGAGCTTTAAGACCTGACCAAGAGGATTGGATCTACAAGGAAGATATTACGGATTCCATCATCCTCAATACAAGAGACATTATTCCACTGAACAACTACCGAGCTTCCGATATCGAACCTCGGCTTAAAACACCAAAAGAGGACAGCGATATCGTAGTTAAATTAAAGAATTCCCCTTCAACTTAGAAAAACTTCAGCAGATTAGGAGTAACTTATTATGAATGTAAAACAAGAGCCGCAGTTTAACCCGAAAAGGCTAAGGGAGGCACGTTTAGTACGGGGAATGACAATTAGTGACCTTGCAGAAAAAATTGGGATATCGAAACAAGCGATATCCCAATTTGAACTGGGAGAGCATTCACCAAAGCACGAGACAGTGCTGGCGTTAATCAATACACTTAAATTCCCAAAAAACTTCTTTTACCGTGAGTTCAAAGAACAATATGTTGGTAACACATTTTTTCGTGCAAATGCTACAGCTACAAAGAAGAGTAAAGAAGTTCAATTTCAAAAAACATTGTTAGCGGGGTATATCTATGAATATTTATCCGAGTATATCGAATTCCCTGAGCTAAACGTGCCTGATAGTTCCCTTTGCCTTAATTCAGAGTGGAATAATAATTCGATTGAGCAATTAGCCGAACAAGTTCGAAAACATTGGGACCTGGGCGATAAACCAATCACGAATATTGTCCACTTATTGGAGAGAAATGGAGTCATTGTGTTTTCAGTAGATACTGATAGTGAAAAGGTCGATGCTTTTTGCCAGCACCGAAAAGGTAGACCTTTTATTTTTCTTGGTAATGATAAGCAATCCGCATTCAGACGGCAATTCGATGGTGCTCATGAATTAGGACACATATTGATGCACAAGGAAATCGATAATCAAGACGTACTTAGCCGAATTGAATTTAAAGAAATGGAGAATCAAGCAAATCGGTTTGCATCAGCATTGTTGTTGCCAGCCGAGGCATTTGCAAAGACAGTAACCTCAACATCATTGTTACATTTTGTGGAGCTGAAGAAATATTGGAATGTTTCAATTGCCGCTATGTTGTACAGGTGTTTAGATTTAAAGCTAATTGATGAGAGTAAATACACATCACTTGTTAAACAAATGTCCATGAAAAAGATGAGGACAAAAGAGCCACTCGATGATGTCTTTCCTCTACAGGAACCTGTAGTTTTAAGGAAAAGCATCTTAATGCTATTGGAGAACAAAATCAAAAATGAATTGCAGTTAATACAAGAGATATCCGTACCACAAGAATACATCGAAATGCTCTGCAATCTTGACCAAGGTACTCTAAACTATAAAGAACCTGAGCCTACTATAAGGTTGATAAAGAGATGATTAAGACCGATAAGAAGCTCCAGTTCAAACCTGAACGGAGCTTCTTACATATTATCGTTTCCAAGGATTATGTTTGAATATTTTGGTGAAGCAGGTGGATGAATTTGCTCTCAATCGAAGAATATATTGCCCGAAGGAAGAAAGAAGATCAATTGAACGAATTCAGTCTTGCAAACCGCATGGAAAATATGAAGACCTGTGTTAACTATGTATTTGAGTATTTCAATCAATACCTGAATACAACCAAGTTGGATGAGCAGACTGTTTTGAATAATGAGCGGCTCGAAAAGTATAGGAATAGTATTTCACATTATGATGAGGAGATCCAGGATTGGCTGGTTCATATTTATAACGAGTACAATAAGAAATTGGATCGGGCGATTATAAACTTTCTCAAAAAAGACGAGCTGTTTTACCTATATTGTTCAGATAGTGAATTCAGAAGCTCGTCATATGAATGCTATGCTCAATTAGTGAAAAAGAATCCTTTTCTGAAAGATCAAACAGAAATGCTATTTTCTTTTATAAAGGATTATCATCAGATTCATTGCCAGCCTAATTATAGCAATGAATTATTGATCTCCGATGAAGTGGATCAATGGGTTGAAAAAACGTGGCAGAAGTATAAGGTTGATATTTTGGCATTTTGTAGTGATTGGGTTCATCGCTTTTATGACGATAAAGATAGTTGGCCAGTAAGCCATAGAATAAAGAGCGATGTTCCGTATTGGAAATATGATTATGATTACAAGCAGAAAAGCAACTTGTTTAATCTGAATTCGCTCTACCGAAGAATATCTGATAAACCATTTATTAAAGGAAAGAAGCAACACCTCGAAGCCATTATGATGTATTTTTGGCTTCATAATATAGAAGGGGACGAAGAAAATTACTGGCAAGAATATATGAGTAAAATTTCTGCTCGCTCATTTCAGCTTGCCAATTAAGCACTTGAACGATGGGTTCAATGTTTACCAGGGGTGGTTACTCTGAAGCTAACTGGACTTAAAGAATTGTACACTGATATGAAGGCAAAAGGGATCAAAAGATATAAGTTTGCGTTTACCTATAACAAGGTCGGTTTCGATATTTTCTTTTTTACTGATGAAATCCCATTTAAGTTGATGTTTGGGGTTAAGGCTCATAACTTTTACTTTGAGGTCAATGTGAACAACGGATTTATCATTGATACCAATATAGGAGATAAATATACTCAGTTGCGTAAGATACTTGGGTTACAGTATGATCCCGATAATCCATTCAAAACTTTCTACTTTTTCACTGAATTCAATAAAAGGATTCCTCAGTTCGCAAATGTTAAAAATACTCCTGAACCATCAGATATTGCATCTTATCGGAAAGACATAGAAGAATCTGACAAAATATATTTCATGGGTTGGAGAGATAACGAGAAGCGTGGAGATAAAGTCAGTTCCGAGAACCTTTATAAAACAAGATTGTTATTAGATTATGAGGCGTATTTGATATGCAAGAGAAAAAATATCAGTAGCCGTTGGACGCACGATAAGAGTTTAGCTCAAAAATTTCATTTGCCAGATTAACAGCCTGCAAAAAAAGTGGGGCAAAGCTGGAATGGAAAGGGTATTGAGGATGGATAAATGGATTGGTGTAATTGTATTGGTGTTTGTTAGCGTAATCGGTCTGGTCCGATTGATTCTTGGGGCGAAAGCATTTAATGAAAAAAGAAACTTCTCCATTGATTTTTTCAATAATTATAGGGAATTTGCCAACGGACTAATGAATCAGACATTTGATGGAGAGAAGTATCAGTGGTTAAAACTTAATAGTTCGAAAATGCAGATTATAATGGGTGATTACGGAATAGCTTCCACGTATAAACCTGCTGGAGCCAATTATATGATTAGGAATTATCAAATGATTGTCAATGGTATTTCCGAAATAAAGGAAACCTACTTGAGGATGGATCATGGGTTTGGGTTGAGTTTCGAAATCAGAATGTTACGTGAATTAATTGGAGCAATCGATGATGTGTTATTAACCTATGTCGGTTCTCTTGATAGTAATAGAGAAAGTCGAATGAGGGATATAAAAAATCCATTTGTATGGTTTCGAGAAGGAGTCCGATTTATTGTCACATTTCCAATATATCTTATGCATTGGTCTGGTCTTATTCAGTACACGACATACTACAGTTTTTCGAATAACATAATAGTAAAGTTTATTACTTTCATTATTGGGATAATAGCTTTCATTAGCTCAATAGTCACAATAGTAACGGGATACACTCCGTTCATAAAAATTATTGACGACTTCATACAGAGTAAGGGATCTTGAAAAAACAAAAAAATAGGTAAATTTATTAATGAGACACCAGTTGCTCTGCCCATCATGTCAAAGTTCCTTTCTATGTAACCTCCTTGAACTCTGTGAAAAATAAATTAAAGCTGAAGTTTAGAGTGAAAAGGTATTGGAAATGATTGTGAATGGTTTGGGGTTTCAAAGACTTTTCACGACTGATCCAATATGAGACATAGGAGGTTTTGCAATGTCAAAGGACAGCAATCAATCCAGCACGGTCGCACTGGGAATGATAGAAACTTACGAAGCAAAAGTAGCTCTTGAGGCCCTTGAAAGGGGAGGAAGAAATAAAAATCTTCATGGCGTTGTTCATGAGATATTGGTCAAGGATAAGCTAAATGCTAATCCAAAGAATATATTATCAGGGGCGACAGCTCATTTGACACAATCTACTACAGCAGTTAGGGATGATATCGTAGTAAAGCAGGCAGGACAAGTTGTAAAAAGACTCCAAGTAAAAGATACAGCACAATCTATCAGTAAGACAGTTAAACAGGTTGCTGAAGGAGAGTATAACGGTACGAATCTGGTCGGAACAAAAGAAACTGCGGAAGCGTTTAATAAGGCAGCAAAGAGTGCTGGGCTAAACAAAACCATGCAATCTTCAGGATTTTCTTCAACGGATACCACTCGAATTGCTGGAAAGGCATTAGGAAAAATGCCCACTTCCTCTACGGTCGCTTCCGTGGCAAGAAGTGCTGGTATTGCTGGTGCGGCTATTTCAGCAGGATTTACAGCAATATCGTCAGGAAGCGATTGGCTTGATGAAAAAATCTCTACGTCGGAATACGTTGGGAAAGTGGCTAACGAGGGGGTAGGCGGAGGAATCTCAGCCGCCGCTGGAGCAGGTGCGGCAACGATAGCAACGGGTGTGGCGGCGACTGCATTAGCGAGTGTTTCAGCTCCAGTGTGGGTTCCGTTAGCAGTGGGTACTGTTGTTGCGGTTGGTGTTGGTTCAGTTGTAAAAGGGATATGGGATTTCTTTATGGATTAGAATGTGAAATAAAGGGACAGCCTGATTTTTTTGATGGCTGTCCGTTTTATTCTTGCAAATTTTAAATTGAAATGGCGATTTTACAGAAAAAAAGGAGCCATTCCTGTAATGAATGAATTTGGGGTTTGAATAAAAAAAGCACCTTCTGTAAACTGGGAAACGTTCCGTCCAAAGAACAATTACCCGTACAGGAGGTACTCCACAATGAAGTATAAGCAATCGAAAAAGCAGAATCAACGTATTCAACAAATTACCGAATTAACCCTTGTTGTCGGTGCAGATATTGCCAAGAAAACGCATGTTGCCAGAGCTGTCGATTTCCGCGGAATCGAGATTGGTAAGGACTGTGTGTTCGGCAATGACCATTCTGGCCTGACGAAACTCGTTTCGTGGATGAAGGAGCTTCAGCGGCAATACGCCAAGACGGATATCATCTTGGGCATTGAGCCAACCGGACACTACTGGTTTCCACTGGCCGAATTTCTGCATCGAGAAAACATCAAAGTCGTTATCGTGAATCCTCATCACGTCAATAAAAGCAAAGAACTTGAAGACAATTCACCGACGAAGAATGATTACAAGGATGCTAGGTTAATCGCTGATTTAGTTCGCAATGGCAAGTACAGCGAGCCCAAATTGCCTACGAGCGTTTATGCCGATCTTCGTATTCTCATGAACCTTCGAGAGAAGGTGATGGTGAACTTCGGTCAAGTCCAACGGCGTATCCAGAACTGGCTTGATCGCTTCTTTCCGGAGTACAGCCTTGTGTTTAAAGATTGGGAAGGAAAGGCCTCGCTCATCACGCTTCGTGAATTTCCGACGCCACAGGAGATTGTATCGCTTGGCGCGAGTACAATCGTGAACCGATGGAAGGAAGACGTGAAGCGAGCGGTTGGCTCCAAACGTGCAGCGCAACTCCTACAAGCTGCCACAAACTCAATTGGACTTACCGAAGGGCTGACGGCGGCGAAAATCGAGCTCAAGGCCTTACTGGAACAATATGAACTATTCTCAAGGCAACTTGAAGAAATCATGGCGCAAGTGGAAGCATTGCTTGCACAAATTCCAGGTACAAATGAAATGCTGACAGTACCAGGAATCGGCGTTGTTACGCTGGCGGGCTTCTTGGCTGAAGTTGGTGATCTTAGCGGTTATGACCATGGGCAGCAGATCATCCGTCTTGCTGGATTTAACCTCAAAGAGAACAGTTCCGGCAAGAAGAAGGGCAAGTCCACGATTACCAAGCGTGGACGATCCCGACTAAGAGCCTTGCTATTTCGGGCGATGATGCCGATGGTCGCCAAAAACGCCGAATTCAAGGCGTTGCACCATTACTTTACGAAGCGAAGTCATAATCCGCTCAAGAAGAAGCAGTCTATAGTGGCACTCTGCGGGAAGCTCATTCGCGTACTGTACACACTAGGCACGAAGTGCATTCCGTACAATGCGTCCGACGTATTAGGACCTGTACGCCAGTCCCAAATACAGATGGTAGCTTAAATTCAAACGATAATTCTCGTTTCTCACAAGAGCTTGGAAGTAAACCAATGACAACAGAAGCACGGAGCAGCCGCAGGATCTATTCCGTAAGGGCAACGACCCAGTAAAGGAGCAAGAAGCGGCGTCCACACCTTGAGAGGCAGAACGAAGGAATGTAAGGGCGAAGACCCAGCGTGACATGGGAGGGTAAGCCGTCAGGGGAATGGAGTGGATATCCAAATGTGCGGTCATACGATTTACCAATAGATTGGAAAAAAGATTCGAATCTTTATTCCCGCCACCGGCTCATCCAGAAAAATATTCCATAATTACATGCTTCGCCCACTTCTCTGGAATGTTGATGGTTGAAAATCTAAGAATGAGTGAGCAAACGCGAGAAAACATTAATTTATAGTGGGAGAATGATATGATGACAGCGAATCGGTAATAGTATGGAATTATGTAGAAAAGGAAGTTCAAGATGACGGAATATTATCTCTATTTGGATGAAAGTACAACTCATAATCCAGGGTTTTTAAATCCTGTTTTTTGCTTAGCAGGTATCGTTGTAAAGAAAGATGACTATCATTTGGTACAACAAGGTTTAGACAAAATAAAACAGCAAATATGGTATGACCTATCGAATCCTTTAGACCTTGTACTGCATGAAAAAGAAGTGCGGGAAGCCCAAAACAGGATGGTTGATAGAAGCAAAATTAAGTCACATTACTTGAGATTCCGAAGTAATAGTTACTCAAGAATGCTTTATAGCGAACTTGATACTTTGTTGAAAAATATACCATGTAATGTTTTGGGTGCGGTTATTCGAATGGATGATTTAGATCAGCACTTTAAGAAAGACATTCAATCGGATTACTATTTGTCCGCAATGCAAATTGTGATGGAGAACTTTTGTCAATTCCTGATCAATGCTGGTGGAATCGGGCATATTCTTATTGAATCCAGGTCACATCAGGATAAACAAGTTCGTCTAAGGTACAACCACATTAAAGCAATGGGTTCAATGTTTGTAAATCCATTCGCCATGCAAACCTTACTCAAGGATATTGACTTTCCGAGTAAAACCGAAAATATTGCAGGGTTGCAAATTGCAGATTTTGTTCCAAACCCGTTTGCAAGAAATGCACTTGGGAATAAACAGCCTCAATTTAACATTTACCAAGCTCTTCGGCCGTTAAGGTACGATGGTGGTTTGGGGAAATTTGATCGTTTTGGCATGAAGATTATGCCTTAATACGTTGTTGACAGATGGGGAAGTCATGGTATAATATCACTCAGAAGGGATTGAGGAACGTTGCAGTAGTCTGCACATGATTCAGTTCATGGAAACAAATGATCTTGTTCTTATACATAGTTCATTTGTTCATCGTTCACGGGCAAGCCTTTCTTTTTTCTTTGTATAAACTGTTCTGTAATAACATAAAATGCTAATGGGTTTGAGGAGCGGAGCAATTTGCTCATGATTTGGTTCATGAGGGTATTAATTACCCCGCCGCTTACGTGCAACCCAAAAAAATCGTCTTCAATACGAAGGCGGTTTTTTTAATTCCTCTCCCCATTGTTCCTTATCCCTACTATGTAGAAAGCAATCAAAGTCATCTCAAAGCATAAACAGTCGTACTAAAGCTTAAATAGTCGTGCTACGAGCCGAGCGAGAAGCGGGGATCGACTCCTGTTTTCCTCGGCTTTTTTCTCTGCTTCAAAAGGGTCGCAAGACCCGAAAATGCAAGGGAAAGCGGTTGACGGGGAGGGAGGAGAAATGCAAGCGTGGCAAGGGCTTCGGACGTTTTTCTTCTGTTTTTTCTCGATCATTTCCTCCGATGTTTCATCCGATTAACTCTGGTCCATCCCTGTCTTTTCTCCTGCCTTTAACACGACTATAATTGCTTTTTTGACCCCGATTTTCTCCTCCTGGATCCTGTTTTTGCCCTGTTTCTTCTTACGACTATAATTGCTTCGGGATTTTGGTTGGAGAGGGCGTAGAGAGGCTGTGAAGCCTTGCGGCTGTAAGGCGGAGTGGGAGCGGGCGAAAGATGACATGGGCGAGATGACTATTTTTGATTCTGACATTATAGCGTAACGTGCTGGGTTGGAAGCATCTTAATTACTAAGGGTTAATCAAAACAGAAGGAATAGCGGACTATACGTCCTGGATGACAGGGAATTTCCCACTCGTTTAGGATAAAATGCCAATGTCTTCTGATGCGAAAAAAGCAGTTTGCCTAATGGCATCTGCTTTTTTTGAGATTTGAACGGCTACAGGAGTATGCTCATCAATGTCCTATCCATATTCCGCAAATACCTTTAATAGCAATCCATAGCAAATTGTCCCTAGTAGTTTTACATGAGATAGATTTAACGACGTTACCATACATTTCAAATAAAAATGTTGACAAAGTAGATGAACGATGATAAATTTGCTTGAAAATACAGAATTTTAATGGAGGGATCAGAATGCAACAAACCCAAAGCCAGCCTTGGATCAACGCGGGTACGCTGACGTCGATTCAAGAGAAGGGCCATAAGGTAATCCATGGTGGGATCGCCGTGTTTTATCATGAGGAACAGGTATATGCGGTAGACAATCGCTGTCCGCACATGGGATTTCCCCTGCATATGGGGAGCTTGTGCGACGGGATACTCACCTGTCATTGGCATCATGCGCGCTTTGATGTCTGCAGCGGCGGAACGTTGGATCCGTGGGCGGACGATGTCCCATCCTATGAAGTGAAAATGGAAAATGGAGTCGTTTGGGTGAATCCGCATCCAAAACAGGCAAACAGCATAGAAAAATACAAACTTCGGTTGCAAGAAGGGCTGGAGCAAAATCTCGGACTCGTGATTGCCAAAGCTGTCGTCGGATTGGTGGAAGCCGGCGTTTCAGCCGGGGAAATCATGCAGGTCGGCATCAAATTCGGCACCGCGCATGGAAGAGGGTGGGATTCGGGGCTCACCATCCTTACCGCGATGGCCAATGTGCTGCCGAAGCTAGATAAAGCAGGAACGATCCTCGCTCTTTATCAAGGGCTGCTTCACGTGGCTCGCAACAGATCCGGTGCAGCAGCGCGGCATCTGCTAAAGCCGCTGCCGGGGGCCGAAGTGCCGTTGGAACGGCTGACGGAATGGTACCGCAACTGTATCGAGGTCCGCGACACACAAGGGGCGGAAAGAGTGTTGCTCACGGCGATTCGGCAGGGAGCTTCCCTGGAGCAGCTTTCGGAGATGATGTTGCTGGCGGTGACGGACCACTTTTATTTGGACGGCGGCCATACGTTCGATTTCCACAATAAAGCTTTTGAAGCGATTGGCCTTATCGGCGAAGAGCACACCGAGCAGACGCTGACCTCGCTTGTTCGGCTCCTCGCCAATCCGACCCGGAGCGAGGAACTTCATCAATGGCAGTCACCAGTAAATCTAGTCGTTCCACTGAAGGAAGCTTTCGCCCAGTTGGAGAGCCTTCCTCTGGCAGAGTCCTGTGCAGACATTTCCGCAGCAGACGAGAAGAAAATTGTGGTACAGCTTTTAAGCGACGAGCCTCTTAAAACGGTGAACCTTGTGACGGAGCTTTTGAAATCAGGTGCACATCCGGCTCAACTGGCCCAACTGGTTGCTTTGGCTGCGGCGGAGCGGATCGTTCGTTTCCATACCCAGAACGATTTCGGGGATTGGCTCTCCATTTTGCATACCTTTACCTATGCCCACGCCGTGCATGAGCGTCTGCGTCGCTCGACCCATCCGCTGCTCATCCGCGCGATCTACCACGGGGTAATCAGAATTTATTTGGATCGTTTTTTGAATATCCCTGCGGCCCAACGCCCGGATGGCTCGGCTGTACCAGCCGTCGACACTTCTCGCCCAGAGCGGCTGCTGGAAATTTTGGATCAACGCCAGCAGGTGAAAGAAGCGGCGCAGTGGACAGCCGGCTACTTACACGCCGGCGGCGACCCTGACGCCCTGCTTAATACGTTGGGCCATGCGCTTTTACGCGAAGACGCCGAATTTCATTCGTTTCAAATGTACGAAGCAGCAGTAGCCGAGTATGATCGCTGGGCAATGCGTAGCGACGCTTTTGCCACTCATGCTGGCGAAACGATGCTTCTGGCTGCAACCCGCTATTTGGCGGCCCACGCGCCTACCCCTCGCGAACAGCCGCATATCGCCCGAATAGCCACTCGGCTGCACCGGGGCGAACGGCTGTTTGAAGAGGCGTAATCTTGAAGCAAAACTCTGAGTGAAGAGATGACTTCCTGGTCATCTCTTTTGCTGTCAAGGAAAGGAGCGCGGCCATTTACATGATGGAGAATAAGCGAAAACATGGGTCAGAGTGAAATATTTTCGAACCCCCAAAAATAAAAGGAACCCGCCCTCCCAAGTAGAACAGTAATAAAACACCCTCATCCCCACAACCACAAAACCGCAGGAGGTAACGATGAACGAGAAGGATTGCTTAATGTTAACGTACATATACGAAGCACAGAACCTGACGAGGGCAGCAGAACTTCTCCATATCACACCACCAGCGTTGACCTATCGGCTGCAGCAGCTTGAGAAGGAGTTTGGGGTTCACATTATTTCGAAAAACGGGCGGAGCATAGAGTTTACCCCGGAGGGCAGGTATCTCGTTCAGTTTGCCAAAAAAACGTTGGCGGAGCTGAGAAAAGCGAGGGACTATGTGCTGAACATGGGCAGCGAGCCGCAGGGGACGTTGCGGTTGGGCGTTTCGCGCGTCATTGCTCATTACAAGCTTCCGCCGATCTTGAAAGAGTTCCTCAAGCTGTATCCCAAGGTCGAGATCAACGTCAACACGGGGATCAGCGACGAGATTTACGATTTGCTGCGAAATGAGGACATTCATGTCGGCATCGTGAGAGGGAACTATACTTGGTCGGAAAAGAAGTACCTGGTAAAAGAAGAGAACGTCTATTTGATCTCCAAAGAGAACATTCAGCTTGCGGATTTGCCGAAAATTCCGCGGATCAACTATAAAAACAACATCGACTTTAACGACGATATCAATAAATGGTGGTACGAACGATTCGCGGAACCGCCACTGATTTCGATGCAGGTCGATTCTTTTGAAATTTGCAGAGAGATGGTCAAAAACGAACTGGGCTATGCGATTATTCCAGACTGCTTTCTGCGCGCAGAAGACCAACTGCAAACGAAAGAACTGGTTTACAAAAGCGGGGAGGCGATTACGCTCAAAACGTGGATCATGTATCGGGAATCGGCGACCCAACTGGCAGTCGTCGATAAGTTTATCGAATACATCACTTCGTTTAACATGATGGATTATTCCTAGCGTTTCTTTTGTCAGCAGTGCACTGGGCACTGTTTTTTTATTTGCGATACTTAAAAATTTTTTTCAATTAACAACAAAAATATAAAATTTACTTTAATAATCTGCCGTGCTATTTTGATGGTACAGAATTTTATAAAAATTTGACAAGGAGTTGACCTGGCTTACCGACCCACCCACGTACAAAAAAGAGACTCAGCCGAAACAATGTGTAAGGAGAGAACCAGATGTCAGAGCAGGCGAAGAATACGTACAAGTGTCAATCATCCGCATCATTTCCGTTTTTCCGTTTTCGCGGGACGCATCGGCAGATCGGGCAACAGTTTGGGGAAGCCTGTGCGCGCTTGATCGAAAAGCATCTCGGCTACGCCAGGGAGCGTCTGGATCGCAGGTTTCAGATTTCTGCCCGCCAGCTTGAAGAGGCGGTGCTGCAATATCGGCCGTATGTGCAAAAATACGCTCCCTTCTTCGATGAAGAGGTAATGGGGATTGCCGAAGGGGCGGGTATCGCCGTCGAAGAGGCTTACTTGCTGCAATTGCGGGCGGAGATCAACAGCTATTTCAAAGCGCAAAATGAATGCACGACCTTTGCGGTTTTGGCGGAAGCGACTTCCAACGGCGTACCGTTGATCGGGCAAAACTGCGATCTTCCTGCTTTTTATTCCGAATTGGGGGTGGTCGTCGAAATCGTTCCGGACAAGGGACCAGCCACTCTCATGCTGACCACCGCCGGCCAGGTTTCGTATGTCGGCATTAACAATCGGGGCATGGGCGTTTTTGCAAACTTTTTGACCTGTGATGGATGGCGCGCAGGCTTTCCGCGCTACATGTATTCCCGGCTTGCCCTGACTGCGGCCGCGCTGGTAGAAGCGATTCAACTCGTTCGCCGCATTCATCGGGCGTCCTCGCGAAACCTGATTATGATGGACAAGCACGGCGCTGTTGACTTGGAAAACACGCCGACGCGCGAGGTCATCATTCGCCCGGAAAACGGCTTGCTCGCCCATTCCAACCACTATACGGCAGCAGAGTTAGTGGAAGAGGAACGTTTGCGCGGGGTAGAGCTGGTAAATTCACGGATTCGGCTTGAGCGCATGCAGCGTTTGTTGCAGGAGAATCACGGCAAGCTGAATGTCGCGGTCATGCAGGACATTTTACGCGATCGCCATACGTATCCGCATTGTCTGTGCCAGGTTCCAGGCGACGAGGCAGTCCAATCTCCCGGAGACAACGGGGCAGACATCATCACGTTTGCTTCGGTCATTGCGGAACCGACAGAAGGGAACTTGTGGGTCGCCATCGGGCCGCCCAATCAGTACGAATACAAGCGTTACTCGTTTTCTGAATAGGGAATGAAGTTGGCGCTATCAAAAGGGGGATCATTGAAGATGAAAAGTCCGAGTCTGGCAAAAAAGCTCTGCCTGCTTTTGCTCGCTTTTTCCTTGGCGGGCTGTGGAGCGCAAACGGCGCAAAACGAAGGAGCGAAGACCGAAACAAAGACAGAAGCAAAGCCTGCGGCAGATGCCAAGGCGGGGGGCGAGTTGAAGGTGGCTTACCAGGCACAGCCCCAGACGCTTGACCCGCATGTGACGACATCCCAGGCGTCGGCAACCATTGGCAGAAATGTCTTTGAAACATTGGTCACGGTAGATTCGCGCTATCAGATCAAGCCGATGCTCGCTGATTCCTGGGAGCAGAGCGAGGATGGGAAGACGATTACGTTTCGGCTGCGAAAAGGGGTTCGTTTTCACAATGGAAAAGAGCTGACGGCAGACGATGTCGTCGCTTCGATGAACCGCTGGATCACGACGGCCAGTGCGGGTAAGGATCATTTCAAAGACGCCCGGTTTGAAGCAAAGGACGCCCATACTGCTGTGCTGCATTTGCAGCAGCCGACTGCGACTGCCATGCCTGTGCTTGCTTATTTGGGCGGGAACTACCCGGCCATTATGCCGAAGGAGATCATTGAGACAGCCGATCCGAAGGGCGTAAAAGATTACGTAGGAACAGGGCCATTCCAGTTCAAGGAGTGGAAGCAGGATCAGTATATTCATCTGGCCAAGCACCCGGATTATGCGCCGCGGGAGGAAGCGGCTGACGGTCTGGCAGGAAAACGGGAAGCTTTGGTGGACGATTTGTACTTCCAGTTTACCCCGGACGCCTCTACACAGGTGGCGGGCTTACTGTCGGGGGAATACGACGTGGCGGCTGACGTCTCCTATGATAATGTCGAGCGGCTGGAGACGGATTCCAACATCAAGATCGAGGTTGCCCCAACGGGAATGCTGACGCTTTACTTCAACAAAAAGAAAGGCTTGTTTACAAATGCAAAGGCGCGGCAAGCGATCGGTGCGGGGATAGATGCGGAGTCGATCCTGATCGGTGCCTATACGAATGAAAAGTACTACAAACTGAACCATAGCATGATGATGTACTATCAGTTGGGACAATGGTCGAGCGATGCCGGAAAAGAGCTTTACAACCAGAACAATCCAGAGAAGGCCAAGCAAATGCTGGCCGAAGCGGGGTATAAAGGGGACGAAATCAAAATCGTCACCAGCCGCGATTACGAAGATATGTACAACGGAGCGGTCGCCTTCCAGCAGCAGCTAGAAAAAATGGGCGTGAAAACGAAGCTAGAAGTGTACGATTGGCCGACCTTCACCGAGCTGCGAAACGATGAAAACAAATTCGACATCTTGGTCATTACCAACACGCCGAAGCCGGAGCCAAGCTCACTCGCCTTTATGCGCAAAGATTTTCCGGGCTGGACGGACAGCCCTGAGCTTGACAAGCTGCTGGCAAGTTTTCGGGGAGCAGCAAATCTGGAACAAGCAAAAGCCGTCTACGATGAACTGCAAAAATGGTTCTACGAATATGTGCCGGTCGTGAAAATAGGGGATGGCAACAGCGTTTCCGCAACCCAGATTTCTGTGAAAAACATGACATGGCTGGACGGACTGATCTTTTGGAACGTATCCAACCAGAAATAAAGCGGCTTCCACCCATTTGCTGTTGAAATGGGTGGATCGTTTTTGGAAGGTTCTGATAAAAGGAGGGTGAACGTTGAACATTTATTTGGCAAAAAGGCTATTCGCCCTTATTCCTGTGCTTTTTGTCGTCTCGCTCGTCATTTTTCTGATAATCCACATCACGCCTGGCGATCCGGCTACGGTCATGCTCGGAGAATCGGCCACCGCCCAAGACATTGAGGCATTGCGCGAGCAGCTTGGCCTGAACTTGCCGTTGTACCAGCAATACACGGAGTGGCTGATGAAAGTGTTCCGCGGCGATTTGGGAGAGTCGTATTTTATGAAGGAAACCGTCTTGCAGTCGATTTTGAGCCATTTGTCGCCGACGATTTCCTTGGCGATTCTCGCCCAGATTGTGGCGCTCGCCATTGCGATTCCGATCGGGATCAAGGCGGCGATTCGGCGCGGGACGGCGACTGACCAGACGATCATGGGGTTTTCGCTGTTGGGTATGGCTGTACCGAGTTTTTTGTTGGCTCTCTTTCTGATTTTGCTCGTCGGCGTGAAGCTGCAATGGTTGCCTGTGGCTGGCTACAAGCCGCTTGAGATGGGCTTGTGGACACATCTGAAATATTTGATTCTCCCTTCCCTATCGCTAGGAGCGATACAGGCTGCTTTAATCACCAGGATGACGCGTTCTTCCATGCTCGAAGTGTTAAACACGAATTATATCAAAACAGCGCGGGCGAAAGGGGTAAAAGAGCGGGGCGTTATTTACAAGCATGCTTTGCGCATCGCTTTTCTGCCGATTTTGACGGTCATTGGACAAACATTCGGGGGATTGATTACGGGAGCGGTCGTGACTGAATCCATTTTCAATATTCCCGGCATCGGGCAACTGATTATTAACTCTGTGGAACGGCGGGATTACGCGGTCATTCAGGGCGTGGTGCTGTTTGTGACGACGGCTTATGTCGTTATCAACCTGATCGTGGACGTGCTGTACGGAATGATTGATCCAAGGGTGAGACTTGAGAGGAAGTAGAAAGGAGATAGCGGATGGGTGCGCTTGAAATCAACGCTGACAAGGTCGAACTTTCCCAGATCAAACAAACGCTGAAAAAGGAGCAGCGGCGACTGTTTTACCGACGTTTCCTCGCAAACAAAATGATGCTGACCGGAAGCCTCATCGTCATCCTGATGTCGGCCCTTGCGATTTTCGGGCCTTATTTGGTGTCGCATGACCCGTATGAAATGGAGCCGGCCAATCGGTTGCAGCCGCCAGGACCCGAGCATGTATTGGGGACGGATAACTTTGGGCGCGATCTGTTGACCCGGCTGATTTACGGGGCGCAAGTTTCCATCGGGGTTGGATTTTCAGTGACCATCGTATCTTCCGTCATTGGAATGGTGATCGGATTGTATGCCAGCTATTATCGCGTGCTCGATCAAATTTTGATGCGGATTTGCGACGGGTTAATGGCGATTCCGGGGATATTGCTTGCAATCGCGCTCGTCGCTGCGTTGGGTCCGCGGAAGGAAAACGTGATTATCGCGCTCGGGATCGTCTTTATCCCGTATGTCGCGAGAATTGTTCGTTCGGCAGCACTCGTTGTTCGCGAAGAAACCTATATTGAAGCGATGAAGGCACAAGGAGCGAGCGCGACACGCATAATTTGGCTGCACATCGCCCCGAATACGCTGTCGCCGCTTGTGGTTCAGGCAACCTTTGTGTTTGCGGACGCGATTATTACGGAAGCGGCGTTAAGCTTCTTGGGCGCGGGTGTCCCTACGCCAGATCCTAGCTGGGGAAACATTTTGTACGACGGAAAAATGGTCATTTTCAAAGCGTGGTGGATGACGGTGTTCCCGGGGATTCTCATTATTTTGACGGTGATGGGACTGAATTTTTGGGGAGACGGCGTTCGGGATTTGGTAGACCCGCATTCCAATCATCCATTCAAGAGAAGGAAAAAGTGAAAAGGAAAGGGGGATTTCCCGTGCAGCACCAGCCTCTTTTGGAAGTAAAAGATTTGAAGGTGCACTTTTTTACCGAGCGCGGCCGGATTACAGCGGTGGATGGCATTTCCTTTCACGTGGAAAAAGGAGAGATCGTGGGAGTTGTCGGCGAGTCAGGGTGTGGCAAAAGCGTCACGTCGCAGGCGATTCTCCGGCTGTTTGACGAACAGCATACGGCTCAGTACGAGGGGGAAATCCGCTTTAAAGGAAAGGACATGCTCGCGCTTCCGACGTCTGCCATGGAGCATATTCGCGGCAATGAAATTTCGATGATTTTTCAGGACCCGCTCAGCTCGTTAAATCCGGTATATACAATCGGCTATCAGATCGCAGAGGCCATTTTGCTGCATCAGCATGTTTCCAAAAAGGAGGCGTATGCAAAGGCTGTCGATCTGCTGCGGATGACGAGAATCCCGGCTCCGGAAAAAAGGGTGAACGAATACCCGCATCAATTGTCGGGCGGCATGCGGCAAAGGGCGATGATCGCGATGACCTTGGCCTGTCAGCCGAGCCTGCTGATTGCCGATGAACCGACAACCGCTTTGGACGTGACGATTCAAGCCCAAATTCTCGACTTGATTCTCGATTTGAACGCAACGCAGGAGATGGGAGTTATTTTTATTACGCATGACCTGGGGGTAGTCGCTGAAATTTGCGACCGTGTCGTTGTGATGTACCTGGGGCAAATCGTGGAGGAAGCCGACACGGAAACGCTGTTTGCGAACCCGTGCCACCCGTACACAAAAGGACTGATGAAGTCGATTCCGCAACTGGATGGCGATCGTTCGCAAAAGCTGCACGTCATTGAAGGGACGGTGCCTACGTTGCACAACATTCCTGTCGGCTGTCGCTTTGCCCCGCGCTGCCCGTACGCAGATGATGTCTGTCGTGAGCACGCGCCAGAGGTGAAGGCGCATGACGCACGACACAAGGTAAGATGCTGGCACTTTGAGAAAATCGCCATGGAAGAGGAGGACCGTTATGTCTCATACGGGCAGTGAAGCAAAACAACCACTCCTCGATGTACAAGGCTTGCGCAAATATTTTCCGGTCAAAGGGCCGCTTGGGGTCTTGGGCGGGGTGAAAGGGTACGTCAAAGCGGTGAACGACGTCTCTTTCCAGCTTTACGAGGGCGAGACGCTGGG
Organism: Brevibacillus agri; assembly: GCF_004117055.1. Classification (NCBI taxonomy): domain Bacteria; kingdom Bacillati; phylum Bacillota; class Bacilli; order Caryophanales; family Paenibacillaceae; genus Brevibacillus; species Brevibacillus agri. Next base: position 227,017 of record NZ_CP026363.1, on the reverse strand, counting down.
CATTGTCGGGGAATCGGGCTGCGGGAAAAGCACGATGGGCCGAACGATTTTGCGCCTGACCGAGCCGACGGAAGGAAAAGCGCTTTATGACGGCGGAGACATTTTTCAACTGTCGGGAAAAGGGCTTCGGGCGATGCGAAAAGACATGCAGATGGTGTTTCAGGACCCGTTTTCCTCGTTAAATCCGCGCAAGCGCATCGGGCAAACATTGGAGGAGCCGTTGGCGATTCACGCAATCGGTTCCAGGCATGAGCGCACGGAGCGGGTCATGGAGATCATGCATAAAGTTGGCCTGCAACTGGACCACTTTTATCGCTACCCGCATGAATTTTCCGGGGGCCAGCGGCAGCGGATCGGGTTGGCGAGGGCATTGGTGGTGAATCCGAAGATTGTAATCTGCGACGAGCCTGTTTCTGCGCTGGACGTTTCGATCCAGTCGCAAATCATTAATTTGCTGCAGCAGCTTCAGGACGAGTTTCAACTGACCTATCTGTTCATTGCGCACGATATCAGCGTGGTTCGCCATATTTCTGACCGTATCGGCGTGATGTATTTGGGGCATATGGTGGAGCAGGCGCCTACGGAGAGTTTGTTTGCACAACCGTTGCATCCTTATACGCAAGCCTTGTTATCCGCCGTGCCAATCCCTAACCCGCAAAAGCGGAGAGAGCGGGTCATCCTTCGCGGAGAAATCCCCTCTCCGCTCGATCTGCCAGCCGGCTGCGTTTTTCATACCAGGTGTCCATTTGTGCAGGACGTTTGCAAGAGCATGGCTCCAGTCAAGCAAGAAGTGGCTCCCAACCATTTTGTCTCCTGCCATTTATACGGGACGGAGAGGGAATAGCACTGGCACATAATTTGTTGAAAAGGGCGAGCGTCAAAAGAAAAAAGAAGCTGGGAAAACCGATACAGGTTTCCCAGCTTCTTTGCTTTATCAGAGGCTTTTTAATGATTTTTAACGACTTCCTGCCCCCGCACATTCCACGTCAGCGCAAAAACAAGCGCAGCCACTACGCACGAAGCGGTCAGCAGCATGAATCCTGCATCCCAGCCGGAGGCGTCAACGATAACCCCCATCAAGGCGTTCGCTGTGACTGTACCGCCCAGGTAACCAAACAGACCTGTCAGGCCTGCAGCGGTTCCGGCAGCCTTTTTCGGAACAAAATCAAGGGCTTGCAAACCGATCAGCATGACTGGGCCGTAAATCAGGAAACCGATTGCGATCAGGCAAATCATATCGACCACGGAATTGCCCGCCGGATTGAACCAGTAGACCAGAACCGCGATCAATACACCGAGCATAAAGACAAACCCTGCGGGTCCACGGCGGCCCTTGAACAATTTGTCGGACAGCCAGCCGCACAGGAGCGTTCCCGGGATACCTGCCCATTCGTACAGGAAGTAGGCGACGCTCGACTTGTTCATGTCAAAGCCCTTTTCCTCGCTCAAATAGGTCGGCGCCCAGTCCAGAACGCCGTAACGGACGAAGTAGACGAAGATGTTGGCAATCGCGATGGCCCAGACCCATTTGTTGTTCAGCACGTATTTGAAAAGAATTTCTTTTGTGGACAATTCCGTTTCAAATGTTTTCTTCGTCTTGGTTGGGTAGTCATTGCGATATTCTTCAATCGGCGGCAGGCCGACTGACTGCGGAGTATCGCGAATCAGGAAATACGTAAGGAATGCCAGGACAATCGCAACGAGAGCAGGCAGGATAAAGACGCCTTCATACCCGGCAGCGGAATTACCGGAAAGTCCGGCAAATATCGCTGCACCTGCAACAGCGAGGGGGGCCATCAAGCCTCCGCCAACGTTATGGGCTACATTCCAAATCGCTGTTTTGCTTCCTCTTTCACTTACGCTAAACCAGTGGACGAGGACGCGCCCGGATGGCGGCCAGCCCATTCCCTGGAACCAACCGTTCAAAAACAGCATCACAAACATGATCGTGACGGACGAGGTGAAGAAAGGAACAACGCCCATCAGCAAACTGATAAGTGCAGAAAGAATCAAACCGGCAGGCAAGAACATTCGCGGGTTGCTTCGGTCTGAAAAAATGGCCATGACAAACTTGCTGATCCCGTAGGAAATCGAAATGGCGGATAACGCAAAACCAAGCTCTGTTTTTGTAAATCCTTCTTCGATCAAATAAGGCATGGCGAGCGAGAAGTTTTTGCGGATGAGATAGTACGCCGCATAACCAATGAAGATGCCGAGAAACACCTGAAGCCTGAGCTTTTTATACTCCGAATCAATTTGTTCAGCAGGCAATCTGTCAATAGGCGGTGCAGGCCTGAACAGTTTGAGCATCGTATTCCTCCCCCAAAGTAATGTCTGACAAAGATGGCGACACACGTAAAAAAACCCATACTTCGATGGCGCTTTCAAGAATGAAAGTGCCACAAAGTATGAGTCTCCGAGTCTCCATCATCGTTAACTTGTCGATAAGTGTATTCTATTACTCGGTGAAAACGTTGTCAACAAGGTTATTCTCAAGTGTTTTGAAAGAAACTTAACAGGAACAGCGCAGAAGTGAACAGATCACGCTCTTCGCTGCATGGAAACCGTTGATGTAGAAGGAAATCCGCTGCGAATGGTAACGAATCGCTTCGCTGTCATCCTCCCTTGGAAAGACCGCGCGAGGTTTATGCAACGCTAGTGATATGACGTGAATTGATATATCATAGTTTAGGAAGAAAAAGGGAGATTGACCAATTTATGAGATTTCAAGTCAAGATGCTGTTCCTGTTCTCTTCTGTCATGCTTTTGTCCAACTCTCTTTTGTTCTGTTTCCTCTACACCTCTTCGTGCAAGCTGGTGCAGGATTCCTTCGGGATGCAAGCGAGACATATGGCTTTGTCCATCGTACATAATCTTGATGCGGAAAAATTCAAGAAAGTTGCGGAAAAGACGATGGAGGCAAAGGCCAAGCAGTTGGACAAGTCCACGATTTTAAAAATGCCCGAATATAAAGAGTTGCGGCATCAGCTCTGGCAACTGAAAAATCAACACGGGATTTAAATACTTGTTTACGATGGTGGAATATCGGCGCGGGCAGTATATGTATGTAGTCGAAGGATTTCCATTGGATTATCGGGGCAGGGAAGTGTCCTTGCCGACGGAGATTGAGAATAATCACTATCAGGACCTGGTGGAAGCTTTTGCGGAAAAAACGGTCAAGGTGAGTGACTTAACCTACAGCGACAAGTGGGGGGCGGCTGTTTCTACCTTTGTCCCCTTGTTTGATTCGGAGCAGAATTTTATCGGGGTCCTGGGAGTCGATGTCGACGGCACCGAGATTCATCAGCTTATGACGGAACACAGACGGCAAATCATCATCATCACGATCATTTCCACCATAGCCGGATTGCTGTTGGTATATCTCATGACCAGGTATTTGCTTACTCCTTTGCAACTGCTCATTCACAAGATCCATCGAGTGAAAGAGGGCGATTTGCGTACAAGGCTGGACTGCGAGCGCAACGATGAAATCGGCCAGCTAGCATCTGCCTTTAATGAAATGGTATCTGTCTTTTATTTCAATCAATTGAAAAAGAAGTCGGATGAATTGCAATAGAGAAATGAGGCATTGCTGTATATCAATCAACTGAAAGATGAATTTTTGGCGCGGACGTCCCATGAGCTGCGCACTCCGCTGAACGGAATTATCGGGCTCAGTGAATCCATTTTGGACGGGATCGGGAATCCGGTGTCGGGCACGACGAGAAAGAATCTGCTGATGATCTTGGCTGTGGCCAAGCGTTTAAGCAACCGGATCAACGATTTGCTGGATTACTCCAAAGTAAAAAACCGGAAAATCGAGCTGCATGCAAAGGCGGTGGACGTTTCCCGTTTGGTGGAGGAAGTGGTCGCTGTATGCCAGTCTCTCGTGGACAAAAAAGTGGAGATCAGAAACCGGATTCAAGAGCCGTTGTGGGTCACAGGGGATGAGGCAAGGATCGAGCAAATTTTGTACAACCTCGTGGGCAATGCGAGCAAGTTTACGTCAAGGGGATATGTAGAGATTGCCGCGAGACGAGCGGGGCAAGCGGTCAAAATTTCCGTAAAAGATACGGGCAAAGGAGTGCCTCCGGATCGGATCGATGCGATTTTTCAACCGTATGAGCAGGCCGCTTCACCGGAGCAGGAGGGCATCGCAGGAACCGGCCTTGGTTTGCATATCACCAAATATTTGGTTGAATTGCATGGCGGTACGATAGAGGCAGAGTCGCAGCTAGAAACAGGCTCCATTTTTTCCTTTACGCTCCCCAGCGCTGCCACAGAAGCGGATGTCTCCAACGGATTCGAATGACTGGCGGAGGTTGTGGAAGAAAGCGGCCTCGAGCATCAGGAGGACCGGATGAGCGAGAACATTTACGAAAAAAGCGTCCACATTTTGCTGGTTGAGGATGATCCCGTCAACGTTCAGGTGATTTGCAACCATTTTTCGTTGAAAGGATGGAAGGTGACGGTTGTCCAAAACGGAAAAGACGCGCTGGAAAAAATCGCAAGCCTCCCGTTTCAGGTTGTCTTGCTGACGGCCAAAAGCGGCACGAATGATGTGATCGAAGGATTTCGCTCGGGAGCAAATGATTATCTCACCAAGCCGGTTACCCGAGAGGAATTGTTCGTCCGGATCGAGGCACAGCTTACGATTGTGAAAGCGTCTGGGGAATTGACGCTTTTGAAGGAAGCGGTCCAGGCAGGCACTTCCTCTTTGCATGGTGGCGGCCGTCGATTATACCAACAAAAACGGATGGGATTACCAGGCGGTCTTTCAAACCTTGAACCAGCGTCCCGACATCAGTCCCGTCGATTTGGCAGAGGTGATTGCCGTGAGCTACCGCAACCATTCGCTGCAAAATCAGGAGGACGAGGATTTGCAGCAATCCGTAATCCGCCTCTCCAAAGTGGAGGAAGTGGTAAAAGAGGTAGACCTGTTCAGCAAAAAGCTGGTGGATCTCCTGCCGCAGCCGCAGACGTTCTCCCAGCTCGCGGATGCGAGGAACCGGGCCGAAAACTATGCGGACGAGGCAGACATGGTCGATCTTGCCGATTTCAGTGCGTATATTGGACAAACCATCCGCAACGATGAAGGCGCCGAGAAAATTGCCCGCGCCGTCGAGCAGGCAGTGGTGAGCAACATGAAATCGCCCGAGCATCCAAAAGGAAAGGGGATTTCCATTTACTTTCCCGCAGAGGACAAAGCTCGGTTTCAGGAGAAAGCGGACATCTATCAACAAATTGACTTTTCTCCCTATATACAAACAGCTCATCTCCCTGTATTCCCGGGAATTGATGAAATATGCAGCCACGGGCGGCAGCGTCAAAACAAACGAATGACAAGGAGGATTTCGATGAAGATGATGGATCGGACGGAACGATTGCAGGAGGAGCACCTTGCCATCTTGCGGACGTGGTTTCAGGATGCGGAAGTTCAGAAGAGGATGGAAGGGATGGAGCCGCTTGAGGAGTGGTACGGGTATGTGAAGGAGAACGACTCGTATTTCGTCTGGATTGCCTTTTTGGGGGAACAGCCTGTCGGAGTAGCCATGGTGGAGATCGAGGAGGAGCATGCGGGAAGCATCGGCTTGATTGTCAACCCTTCCCTGCGCCATCGCGGGTACGGAAAGGCATTGCTGCGGGAAGCGATGCAGCGCCAGGAGCTGTCTGGTGTCCAAAAGTGGATCGCAGGAATTGAAGCGGATAACGTTGCATGCCTGCGGTGCTTCGAGGCGGCCGGGTTTGCAAAGGAAGAGCCAGTGCCGGATGAAGATGGCTTTTTCCTGCTGGTTCGCCAATGAATCAGCCGCTGCGATGAAAGCGTGGTTCAAACAAAATAGGAGCCCCTGCAAGTAGACAGGAACAAGACAATGACTGTTTAGTTGCAGGGGATATTTTTTATGGGGAACATGGCATGGCTCGCTGGGGGATGACTTCTATGGAAGTGCGCGAACGGTGAATACGCATGTTTTTTTGAACTTGCGGACAAAGCTGGGGTTGGCGGGCTACATTTTCCCTACCGCTTGGCGAGCACAGGTAGTTGGCACAACCGCTGGCAGAAGCGGGGAGCGAGCCTTCGTTCCGCCATGCTTCAGCGGGCGAACGGGGGAGTTGACTCCTGTACGGAATGATAGTAGTATTCAAAAATACTATCCAAACTCGCGTGAGCAGGAAAGGAGGTACAACTTTGATAGACGAGCTTCGAAAAATCGGCTTGTCCGATCTGGAAGCGAGATGCTACCTGGTGCTTCACGAGGACCCGAAAATATCCGGTTATGAGGTCGCCAAAAAAGTGTCCGTATCCCGCACGAATGTGTATGCGGCCCTGCGTTCTTTGACGGAAAAGGGCATATGCCGGGTCATCGAAAGCGAGCCCGTCCTTTATGACGCGGTCCCGATTGAACAGCTTGTGCGTTTGCTGAAATCCGAGTTTGAACAGACAACGCGGGTGCTGCAGGAGCAATTAAGCGCAGTGCCGAAGACGGCCCCCTCCTTTTACAACTGGCAAGGCGACAAAGCGATTGAAACGGTCATCCGGCGGCTGGTCGCGAATGCGGACAAGAGCATCGTGGTAGATATTTGGTCGGAAGACGTGCACTGGGTGGAAGAGCCTCTCTTGGAAGCGGAGAAGCGCGGTGTCGCGGTGACGCTGATTTCGATCGGAGAATGCGCGACGAGCTTGAAAAATGTGCTGATCCACAAACGAAGCGAAGAGTGGAGCGCGGTGCGCGCGCGCAAGTTTTCCCTTTTGTGCGACGCCCATTCCGCGTTGCTCGGCAGCTTTGGCAAAGGGCTCAAACCTACCGTGCTGGAAACAGATCATCCCTCACTTATCGAGCTGTTGCAAAATACGTTCTACCACGATCTCATCATGGAGCAAATTGAGCGGGATTTCGGCAAGGAGCTGGGCGAAAAGTACGGGAAAGATTATGAAGCCATTATTCATCCGTATAAGGAATACTTGTGACCAGTATTCCTTTATTTTTGATCGCAATATAGTGGTATTTAAAAATACAACTAAAATTATTAGGAAAAAGGAAGTGCAGCTCTGTATGAATACGACCAATCCAGAGACCGCAAAGACGTTCGATCCGAAGCGATGGTGGGCACTGGCTGTTTTGCTCATATATCCGCTGGTTGTCGGGAGAGAAGCGGGCTGGCCGCTATCGGTTTACCAATGCGATCCTCCGCTGGCGTCAATCAGTTGTCCGGTGATCCAGCGGCTGTCCGGAGAGGCGAGGAAGGCAGCGATATCCGCCACGTCTTCCGGCTCGCCCCACCTGTTGAAAATCGACAGACCAGCGGCGTACTTTTGTCCGGCGGGATTGTTTTGCAGAGTGCCCGCATTCATCTCTGTGTTAATGATGCCGGGCAGGATGGCGTTCACCGTGATTTGTCGGCTGCCAAGCTGCTTGGCCAAGGCGAGCGTCAAAGTGTTCATGGCCCCTTTGGAGATGCTCGAGGTGAAGACGGTCGGCGAGGCTGCGCGTGTGACAAACGATGACAGATTGATGATGCGCCCTTTTGCGTTCAGCCGGGGCAAAGCTTGCTGGATGAGAAAAAACGGCGCTTTGACATTGATGCTCATCACCTCGTCAAACGTTTCCTCCGTCGCTTCTTCCAGACTCAAAATTTGCCCGATGCCAGCGTTGTTGACCAAAATATCGAAGCGGTTGTCTCCTGTCCGGGTTTGCAGCGCTTCATCCAAAGCCGCGAACAAAGAAATATTGCTCTCTCATTCGCGGGGGACGGAAGGAGTGCAAACGGAGGGAAACAGCAGGAAGAAAATTTGTTTTTGTTACATTGACAATTCCCAGAAATATGAATATGATTATCCCTAATAAAGCGTAATGATTACGTTTTTCAATTAAAAAACAGGAAATGCTCCCGTAAATCATATGTTCAAAGGGTGGGGGAAATGAGGAGAGAAGTCGATTTTATCAAATTCAATCCCACGCAAAACATGACGATTCTGGTGAAGACAAAGCATCCGGCGGAGGAGTACCAGCGCATTGCTTCCAGGATGATGTCCTACGACAGCGTGCACGCGGAGCAGGTAGGGTTTATCGAACAACCGGACCAGCGCGGAGCCAGTGCCCATCTGCAAATGGCGGGAGGTGAGTTTTGCGGCAACGCGTGCATGGCGCTCGCCTCCTGGATCGCCCGGGAAAACGGGCTTGGGCAGGATGAGTGGACGGAGATTTCGCTCGGGGCCTCGGGAGCGGAGCAGCTTGTGCATTGCCGGGTCAACCGGATCGCGGACGAATATTATTGTCAGGTAGCCATGCCTGTGCCGCATAAGCTGGAGCAGCGGGCGATTGCGCATGAAGGCCGCGAGTGGAGTCTGGGGCTTGTCCAATATCGGGACTTCCTGCATGTCGTGATCGAAGTGGAGCGTGCGCACGAGGAATTGCGCAGGAGTGCGGCTTCGCTGGCAAAGCGGCTCGGAGCAGAGTCAGCGTCCAGCATGATCGGCATTTTGCTGTACAAACCGGAAACGCACGAGCTGGCACCGCTCATTTACGTTCCACAGTTGGACAGCATGATTTGGGAGCGGGGCTGCGGCTCGGGGACGGCTTCCGTGGGCGCCTATTTGGCCTGGAAGCAGCAAAAGGATGCGGCGGCGGAGATCAGACAGCCAGGGGGAAGCATTCACGTGGCTGCTTCCTGGCAGGGAGAAGAAATCAAAAGCCTGCAAATCGGCGGGTCTGTCGGCATCGTTGCGCAGGGCAAAGCTTATCTGGAGATATGAGAAAACCAAACGGATTGGCTGGGAGTGTGGCGAGAATGAAAAAACCAGAACAGTTTCAGGAGTGTATCAACGATTTTCTGGGCAAATTTTCCGGATTGGCGAAGTGCTACGACGGTACGACTCAGCACAGCTACGAGCTTGCCGCCGTCATTGATGAATATTCGGCTTTTGTGACAGCAGAAGGCAACAAGGAAGCGTGGGCGTGGATGGCGCAGCATCCAACCGCTGAATTTCAGGAGCTGGTGGAGAATGTTCGGCAGGCAGCCTCTCGCTGCGTGGCGATCATGGAAAAGTACCGGGCGCTGAAGCTGTTGAGCGGGCAAGAGGAAGGAGCCGATTACTTCAAAAATATCGAGTCGTGCATCGAGCAGGAATTTGGGAGCTTTCAGGTGAGTGCAGACTCCAAAGTGCTTTTGGTCGGCTCCGGCTCGTATCCAATGACGCCGCTATTGATTGCCAAGCGGACAGGGGCGATGGTGGTGGGCATCGACAGCGACGGAGAAGCGATCGAGCTGGGGCAAAAGGTGGTGGAAGCGCTGGGCAGCGGGCTGCCGATTCAGCTTGAGCAGAAGTTCGTCGAGCATCTCCCCGTCACGCGGGAGGCGACGCACATTATTTTCAGCTCGACGGTTTCCAACAAATACGAGCTGCTGGATCAGCTCTACTCGCTGACGAACGACCAGGTGGTGGTAGTCATGCGCTATGGCGATCACTTGAAGTCGCTGTTCAACTACCCGATGCAGGAGGTCGACAGCCGCAAGTGGAGGCTGGTGGAAACCGTCTTGCGTCCCGAGCATGTTTTTGACATCGCCTTGTACAAAAAAGCGGAAGTAGCAAGCTAGGAGGCTGAATGATGAGCGTTTTTCAAAAGGTGTTGCTGCTGGGAACGGGGCCGGCTGCCGTTCAACTGGCGGTTTTGCTGAAAAAGCAAGGGGACAGTCAGGTAGGCATTGTCGGGCGGGAATCCGTTCGCTCCGCGCCTTTCTTTTCGGCAGTCAAGCAAAGCAACCAGCGCCTGTCTGTACATATCCAGAATGAAAAGCATCACAGGCTGGCAGGCGAATGCGTTCTCGACCACGTTTTTTGCGGATATGAAACGGTGGCGGGCGAGTGGGATACGCTGATTTTGGCGGTCACGGCAGACGCGTACATAGAAGTGCTGAAGCAACTGGGGCCACAAATCGTGCGGAAGGCCAGCCGCGTCGTACTCGTTTCCCCGACGTTTGGCTCCGCCAGCTTGATCCGTCAATTTTTTACCGAGCTGCAAGCCGAGGCGGAAGTCATCAGTTTTTCGACGTATTTGGGAGACACGCGCTGGCTGGAGGGCAGCCCGTCTCATCAGGTCATCACGACAGGCGTGAAGAAAAAAGTATTCATCGGCTCCACGCATACGCCGTCTGCCGCTGTCCAAGCGATCGGCGAGCTATACGAGCAAGTAGGCATCGAGCTTGTAGCCATGGATACGCCCATCGAGGCCGAGACACGAAACATATCGTTGTACGTGCACCCGCCGTTGTTTATGAACGAGTTTTCGCTGCGCGTCGTTTTTGGCGAGGAAAAGGTCAAAAAATACGTGTACAAAATGTTCCCGGAAGGCCCGATCACGCAAGAAGTCATCTCCGACATGCTCGGGCAGTGGAAGGAGATCACGGGCGTGGTGGAAAAGCTGGGGCTGAAAGCAGTCAACCTGCTGCAGTTCATGACAGACGACAACTATCCGGTGCGTCCGGAAAGCCTGTCGCGGCACGAGATTGAGCACTTCCCGTATTTCGAGCCGATCCGTCAGTCGTACCTGCTTTACATCCGCTACACTTCCTTGCTGGTCGATCCTTTTTCCGAGCCGGACGAGGACGGCAAATACTTCGACTTTTCCGCGGTCCCGATTCGCACCATGTTCGTCAACAAGGCAGGCGAGTGGGATATTCCGCGCATGCCCAAGGAGGATTACTACAGAGTCAAAATCATCCGCGGAATTGCGGCGCATCTCGGTGCGGATTGCCCGAAAATGGACAAGTTCATCGCCACGTATGAGCGCAAGCTGGAGGAAGCGGCTTCGCGGCTGGCCGGGGCAGCGCTATCGGACGCGTTTCGCGTGCAAAGCTTTGAAAACGACGTGCAGATGATTTGCCGCGAGCTGGGCAAAGCACGCGACTATGCGGTAAATCGACACAATCAGTAGGAAATACAGGGGGACAGAAACATGAATCGAGCAAAAGCTTCTTGGCTGTGGGGCGCAGTTCTCTCGCTTGTTTTGTTGGCTGGATGCGGCAGCGAGAACGCGGCGCAGACCACTGAGCCGGATCAAAATCAAAAGCCGGCAGAGCTGGTAATGGCTACTTCCAAAGATATTAAAGACATGAACCCGCATTTGTACACAGGGGCGATGTATGCGCAAGGCATGGTCTATGAATCGCTGGTGGAAAATACCGAAGAGGGCATCAAGCCGCTTTTGGCGGAATCATGGGAGATTTCCAAAGACGGCAAGGTCTACACGTTCCATCTCCGAAAAAATGTGAAGTTCCATGACGGGGAGCCATTCAATGCAGAGGCCGTGAAGAAAAACATCGAAGCGGTGCAAAGCAATGCGAGCAAGCATTCCTGGATCAAGCTCTCGACGAAGATCAAGAGCTGCAACGTGCTGGACGAGCATACGGTGGAGCTGGTGTTGTCCGAGCCGTACTACCCGACTCTGGTGGAGCTGTCGATGACAAGGCCGTACGTGTTCGTCTCGCCCAAAAGCTTCATTGACGGCGAAACGAAAAATGGCATCATCGGCTACAACGGCACAGGGCCGTACAAGCTGACAGAGCATAAAGAGGAGCAGTTTGCCGTCTTTGAAGCGAATGAACAATACTGGGGCGGGGCACCGAAGATCAAGAAAATCACCGCGAAAGTACTGCCTGCGGGAGAGACGACCTATTTGGCGCTGCAAAAAGGCGAGGTCAATTTCGTGTTTACCGATGACCGGGGGGCCAACAGTCTGGATGTAGAAGCGATGAACCAGCTTGAACAATCCGGCAAGTACCAGATTGTTCGCAGTCAGCCGATGAATACGAGCTTTTTGGCCGTCAACAGCAGCAAGGCAGGAAGTCCTGTGCAAGACCGGGCCGTCCGTGAAGCAATTTGGCACGCGGTCGACCGGGAGACGATCAGCAAGCAAATTTTGGGCGGCACAGAGCCTCCTGCCCACACCTTGTTTTCTTCCAACGTCAACTACGCGAATGTCGAACTGACAAAGCGCGAGTACGATCCGGAAAAAGCGAAGCAGCTTCTGGAACAGGCCGGCTGGGTACAGGAGCAGGAGAACGCCGTCCGGAAGAAAAACGGCGCGCCGCTTTCCATGAAGCTCTATTACGACGTCAATTCCTCCGCCCAAAAAACGCAGGCGGAATGGATGCAGGATCAACTCGCCAAGATCGGGCTTCAGCTTGAGTTGGTCGGCGAGGAGTCCTCCTCGATTGCCAACAGAAGGGCGAGTGGAGACTACGACTTGCTGTTCAACCAGACGTGGGGACTTGCCTACGATCCGCAGAGCACGATTGCGGCCTTCACCTCCAAGTCGTCCTATTACCATACGACCAGCGGAATTGCGCGGGCCGATGAGCTGTACAAAAAAATCGAAGACGTGATGGTATCGACAGACGAGCAGGCGCGCAAGTCGCTGTACGCGGACATTTTGACGATTGTTCACGAGGAAGCAGTCTTTGTACCGCTGACCAATGGCAGCGTGACGATTGTGGCTCCCAAAGACCTGCAAGGCATTTCCTTCAAGCAGACGCAGTACGAGCTGCCGTTTGAACGGATGAATTTTGCAGGGAAGTGAGGATGGCGATGGGCAGCTATGTGTTGAAAAGGTTGCTGATCTCGATTCCTTTGCTGCTGATGGTTTCGTTTTGCACCTTTAGCCTGATCCAGTTCTCTCCGCTCGACCCTGCGGAGGTGGTCCTGCAAGCGCAGGGCGTGCCGACGATCACCGAGGAGCTGATCGCGCAGACGAGGGCGGAGCTTGGGATGGATCAACCGTTTGTCGTCCGCTACCTCGACTGGCTCGTCGACTGCCTGCAGCTTGACTTCGGCAATTCGTTTGTCACCGGAAAATCGGTATGGTCGTTGCTTGGCCCGGCTTTTGTCAACACGGTCAAGCTGACATTGGTTTCGGTCGTCGCGATTCTCGTGCTGTCTGTCGCGTTGGGCGTGCTGTGCGCCCTGCAGGCAGGCAAGCTGATCGATCAATCCGTCAGGGGCGTTTCGTTCTTTTTGGCCGCAATGCCATCCTACTGGCTGGCGGCTCTGTTGGTCTGGTATTTTGCCGTCAAGCTCGATTTGCTGCCGACGAGCGGCATGGATTCGTACAAAAGCTACATTTTGCCTGTTGCAGTCATCATGATTGGCTATGCGGGCATTTATTTCCGCATGGTCAGAAGCGCAGTGCTCGGCAACATGAACGAAGACTACGTCCGCTATAGCCGGGCCTGCGGTTTGCCGGAAAAAACGATCCTGCTACACGTTGTCCGCAATTCGCTGCAGGTGACGACCTCTGTGTTTTGCATGGCGATTCCGATTATTTTGGGGGGGACCGTCGTGGTGGAAAACATCTTTGCCTGGCCAGGGCTGGGAACGCTGAGCGTGAAGGCGATCGTCAGCCGGGATTTTCCGGTCATTCAGGCGTATGTGCTCGTTTTGGCTGTCGCTTTTATTTTGTTCAATGCCGTTTCGGACGTGATTCAGGCGGTACTGAACCCGAAGCTGAGGGAAGATGGATAAGATGAGACTGCTGAAAAATGTGCTTCATGACAAAGTCGCTGTAGTTTCGCTCGCTGTGCTTGCGCTGATCGCCTTGGCCGGCATTTTTGCTCCCGTCCTCGCCCCCCATGATCCAAAGGCTGTGCATATGGACCTGCGCTTTGCTTCGGCATCGTGGCAATATCCGCTGGGCAACGATCAGCTCGGGCGCTGCGTGTTGTCCAGACTTCTGTACGGCATTCGCCCCAGCGTGCTGTGGGTGTTCGCGGCGCTTGTCCTGTCGGCAGGAATCGGGGGAGTCGTCGGGTTTGTAGCTGGCTACTTCCGCGGGCGAGTGGATGCGGTTTTGATGCGGTTGTGTGATGTCATGCTGTCTTTTCCGGGGTACGTCATGACATTGGCGATCATCGGGATCATGGGGGTAGGGCTGGAAAATATTTTGCTCGCGTTCGTGCTGTCCAAATGGCCCTGGTTTGCCCGCGTGATCCGCTCATCGGTCAGACAGTATGCCGAAGCGGAGTACGTCAAGTTTTCCAAAGCGATCGGGATGAGCCACGTCTCGATTATGGCCAGGCACATCGTCCCGGTGGCGACGCCTGAGATGGCCGTGATTGCCAGCAGCTCGTTCGGCTCGATGATTTTGCAAATCTCAGGCTTTTCCTTTCTCGGCTTAGGGGTTCAGGCTCCGCATGCGGAGTGGGGCATGATGCTGAACGAAGCGCGGGAAGTCATGTTTTCCCACCCGGAATTAATGCTCGCGCCGGGGCTTGCCATCGTCATCACGGTGTCGGCCGTCAACTTTTTGTCGGACGCGCTCCAGGTCGCGCTCGACCCCAAGCTCGTTCGGACAAAAGAGCAGCCGCAAGCGAGTGTCTTTGCTTCGGCTGTCGGGCTGCAAGGAAAAGGAGGCGTGTGACCGGGCATGAACGTACTGGAAGTAGCGAATTTGCAAATTTGGGATAACCGCACCAATAAGCAATTGGTTGCGGGCAGCAGTTTTCAGCTCAAGGCCGGGAGCTGCCTGGCGATTGTCGGCGAGAGTGGCAGCGGGAAGTCGCTGACGTGCGGAGCGATCATGAGATTGAACGGCAGCGGGCTGCGCCAGTCGGGAGAGATACGGTTCCAGGGAGAGGATTTGCTTGCGCTCTCGGAAAAAGACATGCGCCAAAAGCGCGGCAAACAGATTTGCCTGATCGTGCAAAATGGCATGCGTGCCTTTGACTCTTCTTGCGTGGTCGGGGTCCATCTGCGGGAGACGCTCGCCGCGCATTATGGCTGGAGCCGGGATGAGATCACGGCGCGGATGAAAACGGCGATGGAAAGCGTCATGCTGAAACATCCGCTTGAGATCATGAACAAGTACCCGCATCAACTGTCTGGCGGCATGCTGCAGCGGATCATGATTGCGCTGGCGATTGTCCTCGCACCGGATCTGATTATAGCAGATGAGCCGACGACTGCCTTGGACGCCGTTTCTGCGTATGAGGTCGTCGAGCAGTTTATCGCATTGCGGCAAACAATGGGCTGCTCGCTGCTGTTTGTCTCCCACGATCTGGGCGCGGTCAAAAAGATCGCGGATGAAGTGCTGGTCATGAAGGCGGGAGAAGTGGTCGAGAGCGGGACGACCCAGCAAATTTTTGCCAAAGCCCAGCATGAGTACACACGCTATCTGGTGTCCAACAAGCTTGCGCTTAGCCAGCATTTCAGTAGGGTGATGGGAGGCGTCGCGGTTGCTGAAGGTTGACGGTGTAGAAAAAGCGTATAGAAAAGGCGGCTTTTTTTCCAAGGAGAAAGAGCAGGTGCTGGCTGGCATCAGCTTCGAATGCGGGCACGGGGAATGCCTAGGAATCATCGGCGAGAGCGGCAGCGGCAAATCTACCTTGGGGCGGCTGCTGCTCGGAATCGAGCAGCCGGACCGGGGCAGCGTGTTGTTCGAGGGAGAAAGCGTGACCAAGCGCAGAGGGAGAAACGGCAGGATCAGCGCCGTTTTTCAAGACTACACGTCCTCGATCAACCCGTTTTACACGGTCGAGGCGGCATTGATGGAGCCGCTTAGGATGATGGGGATGGGGAAAAAGGAAGCCGACAGCAAGCTCGATTTTTTGCTTGCGCAAGTCGGGCTTGATTCCACTTATCGCAGCAAGCATCCGCACGAGCTGTCGGGCGGGCAGGCCCAGCGGGTGTGCATCGCCAGAGCGATCGCGACGGAGCCGAAGTGCATCGTGCTGGACGAAGCGATCAGCTCGCTGGACGGATCGGTTCAGATGCAGGTGCTGGAACTGCTGAAAGACTTGCGCAACACTTACCGCATGGGCTACATCTTCATCACGCACGATTTGCAGGCGGCCGCCTATTTGTGCGACAGAGTGATGATCGTCCGCAGCGGGCGGGTGGAGGAAACCGTTTCGGTCGAGCAACTGGGCAACGTGCAGTCCGCCTATGCCAAAAAGCTGCTGCAAACAGTCATGCTCTAATGGAAGCAAAACCGACATACATGTACGGTAAAAGGGAGGGAACAAAGTTGTGAGAGGAGCGTTGGCCTGGCCATTTTTGCGGTTGTACCTTTTGACTCTTTTCTATTTTAGCGCCAACTCGATCCTGAACGTCATCATTCCGTTGCAAGGCTCTTCGCTGGGAGCTTCCAATACAACCATCGGGATTATTATGGGCGCGTATTTGTTTACGACGATGCTGCTTCGCCCGTGGGCTGGCCACATCATTCAAAAGCGCGGGCCGATCAAGGTGTTGCGTACGATTCTCGTCCTCAACGGGGTAGCCTTGATCTTGTACACGTTTACCGGACTGGAAGGGTATTTTGTCGCCCGCATGCTGCAAGGGGTGTGCACCGCCTTTTTCTCCATGGCTTTGCAGCTCGGGATTATTGATGCCCTGCCGGAAAAGGAGCGGTCCCAAGGGATCTCCATGTACTCGCTGTGCGCGTACTTGCCGGGGATTGTCGGGCCGCTGCTCGCTCTCGGCATCTGGCAGCCAGGTGAGATGAACAGCTTCACTTTTGCGATGGTGGCGATCGCCGTTTTGACAGGCGTAGTCGGGTTTACCGCCAAAATCGACAAAGAGGATGCGCAGGCCAAGGCTGAAGCGAAAGTCGAGCAGAAGGCGGTCGGCTTTTCGTCCTTCAGCCAGTTTGTGAAAAACCCGCACCTGTTTACATGCAGCGTGCTGATGCTGACCGCTTCTCTTGTGTTCGGAGCGGTTACTGCTTTTATCCCGTTGTACGCCCTGCAAATTACAGGCGGTCATGCGGGCATTTTCCTCATGCTGCAGGCGGGGACGGTTGTCCTGGCGCGGTTTGTCTTGCGGAAAAAAATTCCTTCCGACGGGAAGTGGCGCGCCTCTTTTGTCATGGGCGTCATGTTGATACTGGCCGTGGCGGCGCAAAGTGTCAGCCTTTCGACCTTTTCGGCCGCCGGAGGCTTTCTGTTTTTTTATGTCGGGGCTGTGCTGATGGGGATTGCGCAGGCGCTGCTCTATCCGACGCTGACGACGTATTTGACCTTTGTGCTGCCCCAGGCGAGCCGCAATGTTTTGATCGGCTTGTTTATTGCGACGGCTGATTTGGGCGTTTCGCTCGGGGGGATCGTCATGGGGCCGGTGGCGGATTTGTCTTCTTATTCGTTCATGTACATGCTGTGCGCAGTGTTAGGCGTGGCGATGATTTTGTTTGCCTACGAGCGGCGCAAGGCATTGGCCGAGGCAACGGCGAGCGCGAAGCCAGCTTCCTAGAGAAAATCGGGAATAAATGGAAAAAGAGCGGAAGGCAAAGGGGGGGACCTGCCTTTTCCGCTCTGTTTTTCGCCTGGAAGCGAAAATGATAGTGGAATCGTTTTCGATTAGGCTTTCGGACTTACGAGGATTTTCACCTGGTTTTTCTCTTTCAGCAGCGCTTCGAATCCGTGGTCGACGATCTCGTCGAGTTTGATGCGCTGGGTGACGAGCTTGTCCGCAGGGAAGAAGCCTTTTTCCATCAGGCTGATGACGGCCGGGAACACGTCGCGGTAGCCGATGATGCCTGTCATCGAGCGTTCTTTCATGACGATGTTGTTCGGCTTGATTGGCGCTTCGCGTTCGAAGATGCTGACGATCATGATTTGTCCGGCGATTTTGGTCGATTCGATCGCTTGCGTGAGAACCGGAGGCACGCCTGTTACTTCAAATGCGATATCCGCGCCGCCGTTGGTGCGGTTGTGAATCTCCTGAACCACATCGCACTCTTTCGGATCGAGGACGATCGCGCCAAGCTCAGCCGCTTTGTTTTTGCGCTCAGGAGACAGCTCGACCGCGTAAATTTCCGCTGCGCCTGCTGCTTTCAGCGCTTCGATGACGAGCAGGCCGATGGGGCCGGCACCGAATACGACTGCTTTGTCGCCGGCTTTCAGTTGGCTGGAGCGCACCGCGTAGAGCGCCACTGCAGATGGTTCGACCAGTGCGCCTTGCTCGTAGGAGAGGGTGTCCGGAATTTTGTGGACCATGTGTTCATCGCACGCCACGTATTCCGAGAAGCCGCCGCCACCGCCAGCAAGTCCGAGGAAGCCCATTTTGTTGCACAGGTTGTATTTGCCTTGCGCGCACGCAGCGCAAGTTCCGCACGCGAAGACCGGCTCGACGACCACGCGATCGCCTACTTTGATCTTCGTTACGCTTTCTCCGACCTCTACGACTTGTCCGGAAAATTCGTGACCCATGACGATAGGAGCTTTTTCGCCTGTAAGCGGATGCGGTGCTCCTTCCGGAATGAAGATCGGGCCTGCCACGTATTCATGCAGGTCGCTTCCGCAAATGCCGCACCATTCCACTCTGATTTTCACTTGTCCTTTGAGGGGTTGAGGCTCCGCGATTGTCTCCAGACGGAGGTCTTTTAAACCGTGCCAGCGTAACGCTTTCATCATTTGTCAGCTCCTTGCAGGGAATTGGGATTGTATATCTGCCGAAAACAGTAATTAAAATAGGAAACGTTTCCGAAAAATAATATGTCATAACTTTGACATATTGTCAAACTGTAATATCAAGTGAAAAAAGTGCGAAGTGTAACGAAAGTGTTATGACAGCGGCTCTTTCTTTTGTCCAGTGGAGCCGCCTTTTTGCCAACATGGCTGGGTTGTGCTGCGGTGGCACCTCGTTACCGCGCAGACCGTGTGTGCTATAATAACGATAGATAACGAGAACAGATTCGTAGAAAGCAGAAAACGATTCCGAGAAGGAAAGGAAAGCATCGCAGTGGATACCCATAACAAAGTGACGATAGAAGACGTGGCGAAAAAGGCAGGGGTGGGGATTGCGACCGTTTCGCGGGCGATTAACGACAGCGGCGGGATCAGTCCGAAGACGAAAGCGCTGGTGCTGCAAGTAATCGAGGAGCTGGGCTTCACTCCGAACACTTCCGCGCAGAGCCTGAAGGTGCGGCAGACGTATCAGATTGCGCTGGCTGTTCCGGATATTCGCAACGCGATCATTCCCGATATCGCCTGGTCGGTGGAGCAAGCGGCGAAGCAGCATGGCTATCGTGTCGTGCAAATTAACACCTCCGGCAATGCCCGCACAGAGCTGGAAACTGTGCGCGAGGTGAAAAAGCTGCACGTAGACGGGCTGATTATCATGCCGCTCGCCTATCCGAAAACGTTGGTCCCGCTCATCAACAAAGCGAGCGTCCCGGTGTCGATCATCAACTACGGCAAAAAGCTCGACGACAATGTGAAGGCGGATGTGGTCAGCATGGCCCGTCAGGAAGGGCGGCTCGTCATGGAGCACCTGATAAAAATCGGCCGGACGCGCATCGCCTACGCAGGCGCGCCAAAGGACAAGATCGAGGAACGTTACATCGCTTACGAAAGCTCGCTGACACACGTCGATCCTTCGCTCGTCTACTTTGGCGAGGACTTCTCGTTTGAAACAGGGCGGCGGGCGGCTGACTATTTTTTCAGCCTGAAAAACATGCCGGACGCGATCTACGCGGTCAACGACATGGTGGCGATCGGGATTGTGAACCGGTTCAAGGAGCTGGGCGTTCGCGTGCCGGAGGATGTCGCGATCGTGGGGATCGACAACAACGTCTGGACGACGATCACGACTCCGCAGATCAGTTCGGTTTCGATCATGGGGGAGGAAGTGGCTCGGTTGGCTACGGAGCTTTTGCTGAAGCGAATTCGCGAAAACGGGGCAGGAGCGTACGAGCGTGTACAATTTGAGCCAAGGCTTATTGTCAGAGAATCGAGTGTGGCGATGATTCGCAAGCCGCCTATGGATAACGAGCTGTGATAATGAATGAAGCCGAGAGATGGACGGAGGAAGTTGTTTCTGTGATCTCTCGGCTTTTTTAATCTACTTTTCTCAAGAGCTAATTTCTTCTCCAATCATATATCTGGTCATAGATGTTTAAAACGTGACCGTTTATGGAGACTGTTTCATTATTAATCCATTCAATATCGGCTTTATCGATTCGATAATCCCAGTAAATATTTTTTTTGGCTCCTGTTTTATTATTTTGCAGTTCTCCTCTAACGCAAAGCGCAGATGTTGCACCACCATTTACAAGATAGGCATTTAACGTAAAATCTCCAGAAGGCGATACGGATTGTTCGATTAGATTGCCTTGGGGTAAATTGGACATCGAGTAAAAATAATGATATACAAGGAACCCAATCATACTAATAATCAAAATGACAGTAACAATAAAGGATCTAATAAGAGTTTTATTCATAAATAGCCCCTTTTCAATTAATATGGTGTGTTTGTAAATATTTAAGGTATTCTTAATAGTATCTAAGTATAAGCTAGAACCAATACTCTAGATAATAGTCGCTCCATTAATAGTTTACAAGCGGGTGTTAAAAAATTCCCAATGTTTACATAAAATAGATATCACAATTATTTTTAATATCACTAGCGTTGCATAAAAAATGCGTTCGTAATTTGTCAAAGTATTCTGAATGACATTTTCAGCTACACAACCAAAAACGGCAGCAACCAAGCAAAAGGTAGCCACTGTCCATTTGGTAGTTTTATACATTTATTACAATCGTGATAACAGCAACCAATACCTAATTCCTTTTCTGTCGCCCTCTGGATGTTCGTTTGGACTGGTAATTCATTCTACCTATCCATTGTTCGAACGTTTGCCAAAGAAACACTTTTAGCCATCTCCTGATCTGCAACAAGCTGTGCTGACTGTTTTGTTCCAGTTTGACAAGGAGCAACAGGCAGTAGGCAATGAGTGCGAGTAATACTTGGTTTCGTACCGCATTTTCACTCGTTCCATAGAAGTTCTTGATCTTTACATGCTGCTTTATCCACTTGAAAAACAGCTCAATTTGCCAACGCCAACGATAGATGTCGCTGAGTTCTTCTGCTTCCAGGTCGAACCGATTCGTAATGATTCGAATGAGATTTCCCTTCGAATCAAGCGTTTCAATGAGTCGCAGCACGTTATCTACCCGCTTTTGAGGCGTTCCAAGAAGGATCATGGAATCCGATAAAACGGAGCTTTCCAAGGGGATTTTGAATTCATAAAGATGACGGATTTCGGCGTTATCTTTTAGACGAGAAGCGAAAAAGATGCCTTTGTCCGTGTATTCATCAAATTTTTCATAATCCACATACCCTCGATCAAAGACGTACATCATACCGATCTCATCAATCAACGATTCCATTTGAGTGCGGTCATTGGACTTGGCACCCGTGATGGTTATTTTTTCAGGATACACATCCCCCTGGTCGGCAAAGACGAGACGAAGATGAAGTTTGATGCCAGCCTTGGTTTTACGGAAAGTTGCCCATTTGTACTTCTGCAAACACAGCCCAATCGTTGTAGAATCAATGATTTTCATGTCTTTTCGAAGGGAATACGTGTTGCCCGAGTGTCTCTGAATTTGCCCTACAAGGTCAACAAATATTTCTTCAAGCAAAGCTGGATCTACTCGATTGTTTTTGCGACTAAGCTGAGCGGGACTAATCGACGACAGTCCTAACTCTCGCTGGAATTTCTTTGATAAAACATCATCTGCAATGGCTCGGAGTCCTTCTCGTTGCTGAAGTTGAGCATGCAAAAACAGGAGTAGATATGCTTTGGTCGTTAACTTTTTCACGTACTTGTCCTGATCCGTTTCGTCTATCCGTTGTTGAAATTTCACAATATTAATGGGTGAAATGTATTTACCAAATGAAGAAAATAGGGTATTCTTGTCCATGGTCTATCCTTTGCGTTGGATTTGGACAGGAACTACCTGACCTTTCCAGTGTAAAGGATTTTTTTATGCCTGAGAACACTTGAACGCTGAAAGTTATGATGATTTTGAATGGTATGAAAAGATTAATGCAACGCTAGTGATTTCACACTCCTGTTTATTTTTTGATTGTGTCACAATCTCTTCAGACATCATATGGCTCTTTACTGCGTATCATTTTTTTGCGGTGATAGCAGGATTCAATATGTCAAAACACTGCGTACGCACTTCATTTGCGTATTTTGAAAAGCTTACCATTAAGCCATTATTGTTGGCTTTGCCCAAAAGCTCTCCATTGGAGCGCTATCCCAACAGTTCCCTTTCTGGCCCATGGAACACCGATAGCTAAACATCCTTTGATAATCGTTTGAGCACTATCGGCTCACGACGTTTATTATGTTCACCTGTTATGACGTTTTGGCATACAAAAAAGTTCTGGGGATTTTTTCCTAAATATTTTCGGGTTCTCAAGCTCCGTCTCTGCTATTCCTTCGCATTAATTCGCTTCTGCTTACGCAAGCATACAAAAAAGGCCCTCGCATTAGCGAAGGCTATGTGTTTCAACCAGATTTTTTAGCATTTTTAATATGTTTGCAGAGCAATTGCTGACTTCCGGCTATAAATGCCAATAGACTCCCCGACACAACGAGCAAAAGCAAAGCTACAACCATACCATTAAGTTCTTTAGTTGATGTAAATATTTTCTCTTGCAGCGGTTAACCGCTTGCTGGGATACGTAAAAATACAACAACCACTACAAGTTTTTTGGAGAAAAAAGCAAACGCATGTTCTGTTTTACCAGACTTTGGCGATGCAAACTTCTCTTTTTTGTCCTTTAGCAGAAAGTTTTGTGTGCTAGAATTCGCTCATTCAATGCTCGTGCTACGTATTACGGCCAATATAAAAAAGCCTTTACATAGGGGCGAAGGCTTAGGGCAAGGATTTACATTTGAGGTGGAACCCGGCTGTCTTTTGCTGTGACAAGCCGGGCTTTTACCTGTGCATCTGTTAAGAAAAGCTCTACTGCTAGACAAGCGGCTGGTTGTCTGTCTCTGCCAAGCGATGGCGGACGGCGTAGGAGGCGAGCTGTACCCTGTTTTCCAGTTGCAGCTTGTCCAAAATATTGCGGATGTGGTTTTTGACCGTATTTTCCCGGATCGACAAGGCATTGGCGATCTGCAGGTTCGTCTTCCCGTGCGCCACGTATTTCGCGATTTCCTGCTCCCGGTTGGTCAGCAGAGAGGGGGGAGGCTCGTCGCTCGTGGACGTGTCCATGAAAGGATAGAGCATTTTTCCGGCAAGCTTGCGCGAGTGGCGGGATTCACCGGAGATCAGCTCCTGCAAATACGATATCCAGTCCTCGTGGTTGGTGTTTTTCAGCAAGTAGCCTTGGGCGCCGTATTGGATTGCCGTAAACAGGTCGACAATGTCGTCGGAGACACTCAGCATGACGATTTTGATAAACGGGTATTGCGCTTTGATGATTCGGGTCGCTTCCAGTCCGTTGCACTGCGGCATGGAAATATCCATCAGGACGAGATCAGGCTGATGCAAGCGGCAAAGCTGGATTGCATGCTGGCCATCTCTTGCTTCGTCCACCAGTTCGAATATGGGATGCTCCGCGAGCACGCTTTTAATCGCCTCGCGCGCGTGCGGATGATCGTCTGCGATCAAAACCCGAAAAGGCATCATGGGCGATCCTTCTTTCTGAGCGTTTTTTGCATCAATAGGGATTGTTGCGGAAGGGGCACAGCCTTCTGCAAAGAATTGTAGAGGTGGCGACAACGATTGAGAATGACTCAACCTGACTATTCTGTTGCCTTTTTTTGAAGGATGTGTGAAAAGTGTCAACGATTTGGCGAGGAACGAGGGGGCGCGTGCTGCTAGCGTTGCTTGTCTTCTGCCTGCTCGCAATGGCGGCTCGCTTCGTCTACTTGCAGGCGGGGCCTGCGCTGCCTTTTTCCGGCAGCTCGGCAAGCGAGGTCAAGACGCTCCTGAACGGCTACGACGGCAAGCTCATCAAGCTGGCGACTGTGGAGGGCGTCGACTGGTACGGCGCACCCTCCGGGCAAGGCGCGGGGGCAGAAGCGATGAAGCGGGAAGTGGCGGCGGCTGGCTGGCGCTTTGTTCAGCAGGAAGGCTCGGGGTACTTTTTTGTGCGGGGCGCGGAGAAGATCGTTATCACGTCAGAGATGTGGACGGGGCGGTACGTGTTGTTTCGGATTCCGGCCAACACGCTGTAAGTCGTGAGGAAGCTGGCTCTCATTATCAAGAGCCGGCTTCTTTTTGTTTGTTCATTTCTTCCAAGGAAATGGCGTTGCAGCTTTTCAAAAAGTCGAGGATGACGCGCGTTTCCTGCTCGGTGTAACGGTCGAGCAGCGCAATCGTCTTGTGCAGGATCGAATCGAACAAAGGCGAGATGTTGTCCGGGCCATGATCGGTTGGCTTGACGACCACTTTTCTGCGGTCTTTCGGGTCTTTGGCCCGCACCACATAGCCTGCCTGCTCCAGACGGTCGATGACGTTGGTGACCGCGCCTGTCGTCAGTCCGGTCAATTCGGCAAGCTGTCCGGCTGTGACCGGACCAGACCTGTACAAAAAGTCCAGGCATTTGTGATCGGTGGCATTCAGGCCCAATTTTTCCGAGATCATTTGATGGAACATGACAGCGCGGGAGCTGTTTGTGCGAATTTCCTGGAGCAGCTCTTGCTGGATGGGGGTAAGGCTGAGTGCAGGGTGCTGGCGATCATCGCTTGACATAACTGGACCTCCGGTGTACGCTTCGAATATATCTTAATCAATTAAGATATACATTCAGTTAAGATAACTGGTTGATTAAGCTTTTTTCTGGACACAAGTATAGCACAAAAGCAAAGCGATTTTCCCCATCCTATAACGGAAAGGATTTGAGCAAAAATGAATCAGCGGGAAAAAGACGTGCAAGACATTCGCGAGGTGTTTGTTGCGCTGGTTGATGCCTGGAATCGGGGAGATGCCGCGGCGTACGGGGATTGTTTTACCGAAGATGCGGACTACGTGACGTTCATGGGGCAGCATCTGAAGGGAAGGGCGCAAATCGCCGAGGTGCATGGGTGGCTGTTTCACGGGCCGTTGAAAGGTTCGACATTGGAGTCGAGCGCTCTTGCTGAATGCAAGCCGCGGTTTCTTGCAGAAAACGTAGCTGTGGTGCACGCAACGGGCGAGGCCAGACTGGCGAATCCCGAACAGGACCCAAACGACAGAGACTCGATCAATACGAATGTGGTCGTCAAGCAACGTGGCGTGTGGAAAATTACGGCGTTTCACAATTGCCGGATTCAGGAGCTTCCGACAGGCCGGAGGTAGTGCGCTCCGCTTTCCACTGCGCATACTTTTCCGGCAAACAAACTGCGCACGGACGATAGCCCGCTGCCAGAGCCGTTTTTTCATCGGCAAAAAACACCCGCTGGGCCACATACCCGCCTTTGGCTATAGCCCGCAGAGCGGAGGGGCAATCGAGGCGTCCGTATATGTGGCGCCGCCGATATCCTCCCAGCGTACCGCGAGAGTAACTTTGGTTAGGGCGGCGGTCGGGCCCGAGAAGGGTGTAGGTTTTCAGGCCGTTCTGTTGGTGGCTTGCGCCGGGCTTTTCGCTGGCATGCATGCGGCTTCCTCCTGTTTTGGATTGTCATTTCGCCCTCAACAAAAGGAAGCCGCGCAGCCAGGTTGATGCTTTTTCGAGCAGGAGTATTTAGGAGAATTTCGGGATCGCGAACCAGGCGGTCAGGCGGTGGTTGAGCTGCTCTTCAGACAGCTCCGGGAACAGCCGTGCTTCCACTGCCATGTCGTACAGGCGCTCCATCGGCTCGCGGCTGTCCGCTTTTTTGGCTTTCGCGTCGTTTTTCAACAGCTCCCAGATGCCGACGACGTATTCGCGTCTGGTCACATCCTGTTTGCGGAAAAAGTAGTCCAGGCGCTCTACGTGGTCCATGAACTCGTCCCCGAACCGTTTTTCCACCTCGCCGCGCAGCAGCGCGATTTCTGCTTCGTACATCGGGCGTTCCTTGCCTTTTTCTTTTCCGATCCACGGCGTTTCCAGCACGAGCGGCAAGTGGCGGATTTTCTCGTGGTTCACGATGTAGCTCATGGCGTCGAAGCCGATCAGTCCGGCACCGATGGGCGCGTGGCGGTCTTTTTGCGCTCCGCGGAAGTTTTTGCTGTCGTTTAGGTGGACGACGGTGAGGCGATCCAGCCCGATAATCCGGTCAAACTGCTCCAGGACGCCGTCAAAATCGTGGACGATATCATAGCCCGCATCGTGAATATGGCAAGTGTCCATGCAGACGGCGAGCTTGCTGTTGTCTTCCACTTTTTCGATGATCGCGGCGATTTCCTCGAAGCTGCGCCCGATCTCTGTTCCTTTGCCCGCCATCGTTTCCAGCGCGATTTTTACGTCGGTGTCTTTGACCCCGGCGAGCACTTCGTTCAAGCCTTCTGCGATTCGCGCAATGCCGTACTCCGCGTCCTTGTCCGTATAGGCGCCCGGGTGGAGCACGATGTTTTTGACGCCAATGTAGTCTGTCCGGCGAATTTCTTCCTGCAGGAAGCGGACGGCCAGCTCGAAGGTGTCTTCCTTGTAAGACCCCAGGTTGATGATGTACGGGGCATGGACGACGATTTCCTCGACGCCATTTTTGGCCATGACTTCCTTGCCCTCGGTGATGTATTGGTCTTCAATCGGTTTGCGCCGCGTGTTTTGCGGTGCTCCCGTGTAGATCATGAACGTGCTAGAGCCGTAGGAAGCGGCTTCCTCGGCGGCATTGAGCAGTCCTTTTCCGGAGAATGAGACGTGCGAGCCTATTTTCAGCATTCAGGTGGAACCTCCTTTGGTTAGTAAAGAAAACGCCATAAATAAAAGGTAGCGTATGACTCCCAGCTCGTCCAATGGCGGGACAGCGCAACGATTTCGGCTTTGGTCGGCTTTCTGTCCGTACCTTGTACGTATTTGATGGCATTGTGCAAGCCGACATCGTCAATGGGAAAAGCAGACGGCATCCTCAGACAGCGCATGAGGACGTAGTTGGCTGTCCACGGACCGATCCCGCGAATGTTGACCAGTGTTTTCTCTGCGTTTTGATAATCTCCTCCGTCCCATAATAGCTCCTTCGACAGTTTCCCTTCAACGATGAGTTGTGCTGCGCCGATCAAGTACTCGCACTTTTTGGCAGTCATCCGCAGCACAGCGAGGTCTTGCACGGTCCGCTCTGCAATGGTTTCCGGAGCAGGAAACACCCAGTATGTTTTGCCTTCGCACATGACGGACCGTCCGAAATTTTCCACGAGCCGCCGCTTTAATGTGTAGGCGTATGTCAGGTTGATCTGCTGTCCGAGAATCCCCCAGCTCATCGCTTCAAACAGGTCGGGGATGCCCATGTTGCGCAGTCCGTAAAACGAATCGACTGCCCCTTTCAGCAGGGCGTCTTTTTGCGCCATGTCGTAAAAGGGAGCCAGATTCGTCCCCAGATCGAACCAGTCGTAGACGTACTCCGCGACTCGCGCGCGCACGTCTGCTGTGGGAGTGGCGTCGCCGAGAAAGCGAATGTGCAGGTGCGCATCTTCCTCTGCGCGAATTTCTACGACAGGCGTCTGGCCTGCGATCGGGATTGCTTTGTATAGGCGATCGTTTTCAATCTGATACAGGCACTCGTCTTTGGCGCGCGACAAATAATGCAGGTTTTGCGTAAAGGAAAAAGGTGTTGGCACGTGCAAGATGATTTCCTCTCTATTATCGACCCAAGCCCCGGCGGGTAGACCACGGCTCGGCAATTGTGCGGCTGTCTTTCTGCTTTTTTCCGTCATTAAAAAAAGCCTCCCTTGTCAGTCTGGCGGCAACCTTCTTAGTTGTATAACAGGAAAGCTGGGCTGTCATTTCGTTATCTTGCTATTTTATTGGAATAGCCGTGCGGATGAGTCCGGCGGAGGATATACTGACGGTGGAGGTGGGCGAAATGGAGCTGGGTGTCACCGAAGAGAGATGGAAAGCGATCATCACCAACGATGCGTCCTATGACGACCAGTTTTTTTACGCAGTGAAAACGACCGGAATTTTTTGTCGGCCATCGTGCAAGTCGAAGCCGCCAAGATGGGGCAATGTCCGGATTTTTCAGCAGGCGAGCGAGGCGATTCGCGAAGAGTTTCGTCCGTGCAAAAGGTGCAAGCCTACGGGACAGCGTTTGCCCGATCGGGAATGGGTCGCGCAAATCACCAACTATATCGACGCTCACTACAGCGAAAAGCTGACGTTGGCCCACCTGGCAGACATGTGTCACGGCAGTCCCTATCATTTGCATCGGACATTCAAGCGGATCAAGGAAATGACCCCTGTGGAATACATTCAGCAAAAACGGATCGACAAGGCGAAGGAACTGCTGGCGCACTCTGGCAAGCCGATTGCCGCGATTTCTGCGGAGGTAGGCGTGCCGAATACGCCGTATTTTATCACGCTGTTCAAAAAAACAACGGGACAGACGCCGAGCGAATACCGCCAAAACCAACTGCACGGGAACCAATAATCAGCGGTAGGCTGCGAACAAGATGTGATATCTTGGAGAGAGAAGATCGTGCTGGCACGATCAGGCTGTTCGCAGTCTACTCAGTATGGAGAAAAAGGGGACCTGCCAACATGGGCGCTCAAAAAACGCTGCTGCAAGCTTTCAATCAAACGACCTATCAAGTCGCAGGGCACAGCAAGAGGGACATCCGTCAATTGCAGCGCATTTTTCAAGAGGTGGACGGCGATCTGGCTGCGGATGTGTACGGATCGGGAGAAGTCATCGACAACTTTCAAAACAAGATGGCGAAATATTTGGGCAAAGAATCGGCCGTCTTTTTCCCGAGCGGCACGATGGCCCAGCAAATCGCCATGCGCATCTGGTGCGACGCGAAAGGAATCCGCAAAGTGGCCTACCACCCGCTCTGCCATCTGGAGATTCACGAGGAGGACGGGCTGCGGAAGCTGCATCAGATCGAGCCTGTGCTGCTTGCCGACAAAGACCGGGTGATCTCGCTTGCGGACGTTCTGGGCATGAACGAAGAGATCGCCTGCCTGCTGCTGGAACTGCCCCAGCGCGAGATCGGCGGACAGTTGCCGCCGTATGAAGAGCTGGAAGCGATCTCCCACTACTGTCGGGAAAAAGGCATTCGCCTGCACATGGATGGGGCGAGGCTTTTGGAAACGTTGCCGTACTACCAGAAAACAGCCGCCGAGGTCTGCGCCTTGTTCGACAGTGTCTACATTTCCGTCTACAAAGGGATCGGCGGCATTGCCGGAGCGATTTTGGCAGGGGACGCCGCTTTCACGAAGGAAGCGATTGTCTGGAAAAGACGGCATGGCGGCGATTTAATCAGCCTGTATCCGTACATCATTCCGGCTGACGTCTGCTTCGAGGCGAGAAAGGACAAGTTCGCCGAGTATTACGAGCAGGCCAAGGAGCTTGCCGGATTGTACAACCAGTGCCACGGCATTTCCACGCGGCCGACTGTGCCGGTATCCAACATGTTTCACGTTCACATCAGCTTGCCCAAGGAGCGGTTGGAGCCTATCCTGCTCGCCGTGTGCGAGGAGACGGGAGTGGGGCTCTCGCATTATGTTCGGGAGGTAGACGAGGCTACCAGCTACTATGAGGTCAGCCTCGGCGACCGCTATGCGACGATCCCGAAGGAAAAGCTGCAAAACGTCTTTCAGGTGCTCGATCAGAAGTTAAGAGAGGCTTTGCAGGCGTAGCAGGGAGCGTTCATGAGCGAGCGAGGAATTTTTGGCAGTTGTACACGATGACAGGTAGGCAAGCGGCTTGAGTGGGGTACACTAGCGGAATAAACTTGAAAAAAAGCAGGAGGGCCACTATGCGAATCAGCTTGGCGAGTATTTTTGTAGACGATCAGAACAAGGCGCACAAGTTTTACACGGACGTCCTCGGGTTCGTGACCAAAATGGATATTCCAATGGGCGGGGTCAAATGGTTGACGGTGGTGTCTCCGGAAGACCCGGATGGTGTGCAACTCGTTTTGGAGCCAAACACGAATCCTGCGGCTTTGGCCTACCAAAAAGCCATTTTTGAGCAAAACATCCCGGCGACGGCGTTTGAAGTGAGCGACGTTCACAAGGAGTACGAGCGGCTGACCAAGCTCGGCGTCGTCTTTACGAAGGCGCCGACGGAAGCCGGAGACGTGACCTTGGCTGTATTGGACGATACGTGCGGCAATCTGATCCAAATTTATCAAATGTCTTGAGCAGGGCAGAGCGCCGATAAGGAAAAGGAACGGCCATTTTCCAAAAACTGAAACATTTGCACGTTGCTCCCGTATGAAAAAAGAAAGGGTTTGCAGGGGAGGGGTAGCCGTGTTTCAGGAATTGAACGGCCAGGTTGCACAAGTCAAAGCCCAACTGCGCCAAAAGCTTCATGCGGAGCACAATGTGAAGCTTTTGCAGGAGCAGTACAAAGAAGCCGTGCAAAAACGCGAGTTGCTGCACAAGCAATTGCAGCGGGAGCAGCGCGACGTGGATAAATTGACCGGCATGTCCTTTGGCGCGTTTTTTTACAGCCTGATTGGAAAAAAAGAAGAGAAGCTGTCCAAGGAAACGGAAGAGCTTTTGCAAGCGAAAATGAAGTACGAGGAAGCGGCCGATACCGTAAAAGAGCTGGAAGAGGAGCTTGCAGAGGTAGAGCGCAGGCTGCAGCAGATGTCGGATCTGGAAGCGCGGCTCGTCGCTCTGCTCGTCGAGAAGGAGCGGCTGATTCGCAAGCAGCGGCCTGAGCTGGCGATGCAGCTACGTGTACATAGCGAGCGGGAAGCCGAACTGGGAGCGCACGAAAAAGAGCTGCAAGAGGCGATCAGCGCGGGGAGTGCCGCGATTTTGCAGCTCCGCAAGGCGATCGACAAGCTCGACTCCGCCAGCTCCTGGGGGACGTGGGACATGTTCGGCGGCGGTGCGATTTCCACCGCGATGAAGCACAACCGGATCAACGAAGCCCGCGAGTCGATCCACCAGGCGCAAAAAAGCTTGCGGCGATTCGAGCGGGAGCTGCAAGACGTGCAGCGCCAGAGCCACATCCGCATCGAGATTGGCGAAATGCTGACCTTCGCAGACTTTTTCTTCGACAACATCATTACCGACTGGATCGTCCAGGATCGCATCTCGACGTCGCTGCGCCAGGCGAAGGAAAAGCGGTCGAAGGTGGAAAGTCTGTTGAACGACCTCCAGCGGGAGCTGAAGGCGGTGGAAGCCGAGATAGCCGAGCTTCGGCAAAAATCGCTTGCTTTAATTGAAAATGCGTGAGGCAAAAAGCAAAAGCCTGATCGTCCCCAACCAGACTGGATGCGATCAGGCTTTTTGCTATTGCTGTCGCTATTCGCGGCTGCCCGCCTCCACCCCGAAGCGTGAAAACAACTGCCAGATCAGCTCGCGCCTGCTGGATACCCCCGTTTTCACGAAAATCGACTTCAAATGATCCTGCACCGTATAAGCGGAGATGTGCAACGCGCGGGCCAGCTCCTTGGTGGACGAGCCGCGGACGATCTGGCCGAGAATCTGCTTTTCCCGTTCGGACAATCCGTACGCTTCGCAGACCAGCGGGAGAATATCGGCAGGCTTGGCCGGACCGAACAAGACGGCGAGGTGGACAGCGCCGTCCATGCCGTGCATCGGGCTTGCCTGAATCGTGACATACGGGCCGTCCGGCATGCGGATGCACACTTTGGCCATGGAGGCTTTGGGGGGCAGGCTCGTTCAACTGCGCCAACGCCCGGAAGCAGACGGCGCGCACTGGCCGGGGCAAAATGTGGCGATCGATCGACTCCCACCTGCGCAACAGCGAAAGCCACCTGTCTGCGGTGGCGTTGGCCGAGTGGATAGCCAGCCGCTCAGACATCATGACGATTCCCGTCTCTTCCTCCATCCAGGAGGTGTCCTCGGCTGGCAGGGAGAGGGCTGTTTTTCGCAAATGGTAGGCGATCAGCGGTGCCAGCTCTGCCATCCACTCGCGCTCCTCCTCGCTAAAAACAGGACGCCCCTGAAAGCGAAACAGCGTCAAAAATCCCCAGCAAGCCCCATCGTACTTGAGCGCTGCTCGCAACTCGTCAGCAAAGCCTGCCGGGAGCAAGACGTTGCGGTAGCGCTCACTCTTCGCAAGCTCTCCGCCTGTCGCTTGATACAGCGTGGCGACAGGCTCTGCCGCCCTGCTCAGTTGTTCGTAACGGATGAAGTCTTCGCGTAAATATTCGTGCTCGAAAATGCCGTGGTGTATCGCTTCCACGCCGTCTTCCGTGATCGCGCCTGTCGACAGCAGCGTCTGCGGGTCGACCGCCGTGCAGCAAGCCCCGTCAAAAGGCAGGCACTCCCGCAGCAACTGCAGGAGTGCCGTCCGGTAATCCTGGGAGGAAGCGGGGTGGCGCCGAGCGAGCGCGAGCAGTTTTCGTTTGCTTGCTTCCCATTTTGCATTCATCTGCGCGTTCTCCTGTGTGGAGCGAGCGAAGGAAATCCCATATTTGTGGGATGGTACTCCCTTGGCTCATCTCTATAATTGAGAATAATTCTTAATGAATGCGGGCCAAAAGTCAACGCTCG
The DNA here is from genome assembly GCF_004117055.1 of Brevibacillus agri. Taxonomy (NCBI): domain Bacteria; kingdom Bacillati; phylum Bacillota; class Bacilli; order Caryophanales; family Paenibacillaceae; genus Brevibacillus; species Brevibacillus agri. The sequence continues at coordinate 194,679 of NZ_CP026363.1, read as the reverse complement.
TCGCCCGATTTCCCCGATCTATCCATTACGCAAGGAGTTGGAAAAGACCTCATGACGTTTATTTACCGTCAATTTGCCCGTGTCTTCGTCGGCGGGCTCGCTGCCATGGCGCTTTTGGCAGGCTGCGCAGCCGATACGTCCAATCAGCAAAAGGGAAGCGGCGAGCGCATCCAGCGACAGCCCAGCCGCCGCGATCACGCTGCTGACACCGAAGGCTCCCTCCCTGATTCCGGCCGTCTATATGGAAAACACAGCGGCAGCAGGGACGTTCAAAGTAGCCACTTGGGACTCGCTGGAACAACTGCTGGCTGGCATCCAGAGCGACGAAGCGCCGCGGCGCAGATGCTTGCGCAGGCTCAGCGCAGGACGGCCGAGGCGGGACTTGCGGCGCGTGTCACGTTGCAGGAGGGAACGGTGGACGCGCCAGTGACAAACATCGGCCTGGGCCGAGGGCGCGTACTTGCGTCAACAAAACCAACCCGATACGACCGCTTTGCCTGCCCGCAGGCGGTCACACCCATCTTGTGAAACACGGCGGGACGTTTTTCACAGCAAAAGGACGAGAGCTTATGGATAAAGACAAAATTGTCGTAGTGGGTGGCTACGGCTACGTGGGCGCGACAATATGCAAAGAGCTGGGGAACCTATACCCCGGCCGCGTGTATGCGGCAGGGCGCAGCCTGGAAAAAGCGGAAGCGTTTTGCCGGGAAACGGCGGGGAAAGTGCGTCCGCTCCGGTTCGACCTGCGCCAGCTATGACGTGACGCTGCATCACCGCCGGGTGTCCGTCCGAAGCATGACAGACGGCAAGCTCGCCGACTTCGGGGGCCATCTGGGGAAAAAGCAAAAAGCAGGCGTACCGCTTTCCTTTTTCCGATCAACAGACATTGGCCCGGACGCTCGGTGTCCCATCGGTATCGACGCGGCTGTGCTTCGACCAGGAGTGGGTAGCGCGGCTTGCGGCAGGGCTGTGCCGATTGCTGCGCAAGCCGCGGGTGCGCGAGGCAGCCGTAGCGGCGTTTGCGGGGCTGAAAATGGGCGATGACCGCTTCGCCGTCAAGGTCGAGGCACGGGGAAAAGCGGGAAAGCGCGCGGCCATCGCGGAGTGTCTTTTGCACGGGCACGATCAGTCGAAAATGACCGCCAAAGTGGCTGCCGCCGTCGCAAAAGCGTTGTATTCACAAGCTTTTCCGCATGGGGTGTACCATATTGAACAGTTGTTTAAACTGGAACAAATGAAGAATTGGCTCGAGCAGGAGGCTTCGCTCTGCGTCACTGTCAAGGAAAGCCGTTAGTCTGTGCAGGGTCGGGAGAACGATTCTTCCGGCCCGAGCTGTTGACAAGGAGTTATTCCCGTTTTATAATTATCTCAAATTAAAGATATTCACTGCACATACTCGCTTGCTTGTCGCCAGACTTCCTCGCGTGCAGTCAGTATCCAGCGCAATCGCAATCCAACGTTTTTGTTTCTCTAATATCTCAAATTTAAGATATTAAAAATCCAGAAAAAATGAAGCCATTCGCGACGATGAGGAGGAGTTTTTTATGAGCGAGTTTTCTGTATTGGTGAAAAAACGGCGGTCCGCCAATAAATTTGTCCCGTCCGTTCCGATCTCTACGGCTGACATCGAGGACATCATGTCGCTCGTCAAGTTTGCGCCATCTGCTTTCAATTTGCAGCACGCGCACTATGTCGTCGTCACAGACCCGGAGACGAAGGAGCGAGTATATGAAGCGGCGCAGAGACAATATAAGGTAAAAACAGCTTCGGCAGTCATCATCGTGTTGGGCGACCTGGAAGCCTACAAAAACGCAGGCCGCATCAACGAAGGGCTGCTGCACCTGGGCGTCATGGACCAGCGCGAATACGATCATACTGTTTCGTCTGTCCATTCCTTTTACGAAGCAGGGGGAGAGCCGTTCAAACGGGACGAAGCGATTCGCAACGCCAGCTTGTCCGCTATGCTGTTCATGCTCGCTGCCAAGGACAAAGGCTGGGATACTTGCCCGATGATCGGCTTCGATCCGGAGGCGGTCCGCGAGATATTGCAAATTCCTGACCGCTACGTCCCGGCGATGATGATTACGATCGGTAAAGAAGACACGTCCAGCCAACGTGTACGAGGATACCGCAAGCCAGTCGGAGAGTTCGTCAGCTACAACACTTTCCGGTCCGAATCAAAAACAGGAGGTACAAGCAAATGACACAGCAAACAGCAGGCATTCACCATATTACCGCTTTTGTGAAAAGCGCACAGGACAACGTCGACTTTTACGCAGGGATTCTCGGCCTGCGCCTGGTCAAAAAAACAATCAACTTCGACGCCCCGGAAGTGTACCATCTGTACTTCGGCAACGAGGTAGGCAGCCCAGGTACCGCGATCACCTTTTTCCCATGGGAGACAGCGCGCCGCGGCCGTGTAGGCGGCGGGCAGGTTGGCTATACGACGTTTCTGGTTCCGACAGGCTCCATGGCTTTCTGGGAAGAGCGCCTGAACAAGTTCGGCGTCGAGTACAAGCGTGTGGAACGCATTCACGAAACGTACCTGCAATTTACCGACAGAGACGGCTTGCAGTTGGAGCTTGTCGAGCGCGAAGGCGGCCCCGCGAGCAAGTGGGCATTCGGAGGCGTCCCGGCTGACAAAGCGATCAAAGGGTTCGGGGGAGCGATCCTCTACAGTGTCGCGCCCGACCACACCATGGCAGTATTGGAAAAACTGATGGGCCTGACCAAAGTAGGCGAAGAAAACGGCCTCGTCCGCTTCCGGGCGCACGGCGACCTGGGCAATGTCATTGACGTCAATGCCGAGCCGATGCCAAGGGGAGCAGGGGGAGCGGGTACCGTCCACCATATCGCCTGGCGGGCCAAGGACGACCAGGATCATCGCCTGTGGCAGTCGCGCGTGGCGCAAGCGGGCCTTCAGCCGACAGACATCGTCGACCGCCAGTATTTCCATGCGATCTACTTCCGCGAGCCGGGCGAAATCTTGTTCGAGATTGCCACCGATCCGCCAGGCTTTGAGCGCGACGAACCGTTTGACGCATTGGGCGAAAAGCTGATGCTGCCAGAGTGGTACGAGCCGCATCGCGCCCAGATCGAGCAAGGCTTGCCCCCGATCACTGTACGCGTACTGGAGGAGGATAAGTAATGAAGCACATTTTTCGCAAAGGAACGGACCTCGCCGCTCCCACCTTGCTGCTGCTGCACGGCACGGGCGGAGACGAAAACGATCTGGTGCCGCTGGCGCAGCTCATCCATCCGGGGGCTTCTGTGCTCAGTGTCCGAGGCAATGTTTTGGAAAACGGCATGCCGCGATTTTTTCGCCGTCTGGCCGAGGGTGTTTTCGACGAGGAAGATTTGGTCTACCGCACGGAGGAGTTGCACGAGTTTTTGGATCAGGCAGCGGTCCAATACCAGTTGGACAGGGAAAACATCGTGGCAGTCGGGTATTCCAACGGTGCCAACATCGCCGGGAGCCTGCTGTTTCACTATTCGAATCCGCTGCGCGGCGCGATTTTGTACCACCCGATGGTTCCGCGGCGCGGGATTCCTCTGCCTGACATGAGCGGACTTTCGGTGTTCATCGGGGCGGGAACGAACGATCCGATCTGCTCACCGCTGGAGTCCGAGGAACTCAAGCAGCTTTTGGCCTCGGCGGGTGCCGACGTGACGCTGCATTGGGAATCGAACGGCCACCAGTTGACCAGGATGGAAGTAGAGACTTCGGCCCAATGGTTTGCGAAACAGTTTAGCGAGTGACAAAAAAAGCAGCAGAGCCGCGACGTTCTGCTGCTTTTTTGCGTGTTCCTGCCAGCCGACGCCGCTTGGGCCGAGCAGCGGCATCATGATTTCCTTACATTCCGATCGGAGGAAACGATTAGAGGAAAAGGCACAGAAGGGAGCGGCCCGAGCTTGTCGCAAGCCGCATCTACGCCGTTTTGTCAACGCTTGTTCATCTGACGTTCATACAGTTCCGCTATCATGAGGGAACCGCAAGCCATGCGGGCATGCAGACGAGCTTTAACGCCAGCAGCAGCCAACAAAGTGGCCAAAACCTACCCGCCTATCAGGTGGCGATCACATCCCAAGAAATGGCGTAACAGGCTGAAACAAAGGAGATGCTACCTTGTATAATCAGATCAGCCCGCGATTTGGCTGGCAAGCTTCAGCCCGCTGGCGCAAGTCTCTGGATACGTGCCGGAACGTAAGGAGGGGAGCCAGATGAAAATAACGATTCTCGTAGCAGACGACGATGCGCACATTCGCGAACTACTGCGATTTTATTTGGAAAAAGAAGGGTATCGGGTGCTGGCTGCCGCAGATGGCAGTCAGGCGTCGGCATTGCTTGAGCGGGAGAAGGTGCAACTGGCGATTGTCGATGTGATGATGCCAGGCAAAAACGGCTGGGAGCTGTGCAAGGAGATTCGCGACTACTACGACCTTCCCGTCATCATGCTGACGGCAAAAGGCGAGGTGCGGGACAAGGAGAAAGGGTTTTTGGCCGGAACCGACGACTATTTGACCAAGCCGTTTGAGCCGACGGAATTGCTCTACCGGATCAAAGCCTTGCTGCGCCGCTACCAGATGGTCAGCAAACAGGTCATTGTCATGCACCATACCGTCATCGACCGGGTGAGCCACGTCGTGAAAATCAAGGACGAAGCTGTACACCTCCCGCTCAAGGAGTTCGAACTGCTCGCCCAGCTCGCCAGCTTTCCCGACCGGACCTTTACGCGGGATCAACTGCTGGATTTGGTCTGGGGCGGAGACAACGAGAGCGACAGCCGCACGATTGACGTCCACATCAAGCGGCTGCGGGAAAAGTTTACGGACAAAACGGACGACTTTGTCATTTCGACCGTTCGTGGCCTCGGCTACAAGCTGGAGGTGCGCAACGGATGAAATCGCTCTACTTCCGGGTCGTCCTCCTGTTTGTCGCGATTGTCCTCATCAGCGGAACGCTCGGCTTTTTGCTCGCCAACGAGTACTACCAGCGCAACATGCGCGCCTACAACGAACAGAAAATTGCGCGGATCGGGCAGGAGATCGTTGCTTTGTACACGGACAAATCCGGCATGGATCTGCACGCATTTATGACACATGTCGCCAACCTCAATTTTCAGTTGTACCTCGTGGACGAGCGCGGACAAGCGACATCGTTCGGCGCGCCTTTTCGCGACCACCAGCTCGCACGAGAGACGGTGCAAAAGGTGCTGGCCGGGGAAATGTACAGAGGGATCACGGAAGAACAGCACGGGTTGTTCGTGACCGGATTTTTCGAGAATACGCTGAAAAACAGCATCGGCTTGCCGCTGGAAGCGGAAGGGAAAACATACGCCTTGTTTGTGCGGCCCAGCATCGAGCAGCAATTTGGCGAAGTCCACGTAATGTTTGCCGTGCTCTTGGCTGCGATGTTTCTGCTCAGCCTGCTGTTCATCCTGGTGTTTACGCGTTATTTGGTGCGGCCGATTCAAAAGCTGAGCCACGCGACGAAAAAGCTGGCGGAAGGCGAGTACGAAATCCAGCTCGACATCGCCCGCAAAGACGAAATCGGCGAACTGGCTGCCAACTTCGCGCAAATGGCCGAGTCGCTGAAGCAGCTCGATGACATGCGCCAGGAGTTTGTGTCCAACGTCTCGCACGAAATCCAGTCTCCGCTCGCCTCCATTCAGGGCTTTTCGCAGGCGATCCGCAGCGGTGGCGTGACGGAGGTGCAGAGGGATGAGTACTTGACGATCATCGAGGAGGAGAGCCGCCGTCTCTCATCTTTGAGCAAACAGCTTTTGACGCTCGCTTCACTGGATAAAGAGACGGGCTTGTACGAGCCGACTGTCTATCGGCTGGACGAGCAGTTGCGACAGGTCGTTTTGCTGCTGGAGCGCCAATGGCAGCAAAAAAGCCTGGAGTTAGAGCTGGATTTGCCGGACACGCTCATCACGGCAGACAAGCAACTGCTGAATCAGGTGTGGATCAACCTGTTGTCCAACAGCATCAAGTTTACTCCGCCGCACGGCACGATTTCCTTGTCGATCCAGCAAGCGCCGTCTGATCTCGTCGTGACGATTCGCGATACGGGGATCGGCATTTCGGAGGAGGAGCGGCAGCATATTTTTGAGCGCTTTTACAAAGGGGACAAGTCCCGCAATCGGGAAGCGACAGGCAGCGGGCTTGGACTCGCGATCGTCCATAAAATCGTGCAGGCGGCAAAAGGCAGCATCGACATCGACAGTGACATAGGAGCAGGCACGACAGTCAAGGTCAGCCTGCCCGCGCATGAACGCCCCCGGAAGTAAGACAGGCCGGGGGCGCTTTCGTTTGCTGCGGAGTCATAAATGCAGCGGCTATCCATTACGCTAGGAAAAGGATGTTGGCTTTCCGACGCAGAGGCAAATGCAAATTCGCGGAAAAGTGCCCGGACGGCGAACAGCGCAAAACCATACTTTTTTCCGACAAAGAGGGGCTGCGGGATGAATACTGGACTCTACGATTACTGGCTCGTCTTTCTGGCAGGCTTGTTCAGCGCTCCCCACTGCCTGGGGATGTGCGGCGGGATCATGTCGGCCATGACGCTTCAGTCCAAAGCGTCTCTGTTGCAAACGATTCTGGCTTACAATGCGGGCCGGATTGTGACGTATATGGCCGTAGGCGCATTCATGGGTTTCGCCGGGTCGTTTGTGAATGCGGCAGGCGTGGTCATCGGATTGCAGGGCATTGCCAATATCGCCGGAGGGCTGTTCATCATTCTCTGGGTCGTCAAAAAGTTCGCTTTGCCCTTGGACAAATACAGCCCGCTCCAGCTTTCGTCCGCGCAAAAGTTGTTGCACCTGCTCAAATCACGGCAAGGAATCGCGCCAGTACTGGTCAGCGGGCTTTTGCTCGGCTTTTTGCCGTGCGGGCTGACCTATACGATGCATATGAAAGCAGCCGCGACCGGAAGCATGGCGCAAGGGATGGCGACTTTGGGCGTGTTTGGCCTGGGCACTTTGCCCGCGCTCGTGGCGATCGGCCTGTTTTCCTTCGTTCTGACCAAAACACTCCGTTCCAAGGTGCTCTTCGTCGGCAATGCGCTCGCGTTATGTATCGGAATCTTGTCTGTTTTGCGCGGCCTGGCGATCAACGGCTGGATTCCTACCGTCAATCCGTGGCTGTGGTAGGCGAAGCGGCGGCTCATGGCTCGACGCGAAAAGGATAGGCGGCGCTCATGGCTTTGCCGTCTAGCTCGAATGTAATCGTAGCCAGCCAATCGCCCAGCATGGTCGGCACGATTTGCGCGACGTACGCGCCTTCCTTTTCCTTCGCGGCCGCGAAGACGATTGCCCCGTGGTCCATGTTCGGCATGGTCAGGGAGACGGATACGGTAGCAGTTTCCAGCTTGGCTGCATGCTCGGCCGGAACGGTTATGCGCAGCGTGTTTTCTTGCACATTTTTGGCCGGGGACGGATCGAGCGCTACTTGCAAAGGAATCGACAGCTCCTCAAGCATCGGCGTGTTCGCTTGCTGCGTGCCAGCGGTACTGGCGTGCCCGGCATGGTCCTGGGAGGCGCAGCCAATGAGGGCGAACAGAGCCAACAGCAGGCACGACAGCCGAAGGGCGACGGATTTGCGCATCATTTTCACCACTTTCCCATGAGTTACAAGCTTCCCTATCGTATTCACGGCCGCTGCCGTTCATACTTCATCTTCTACGAGATGGTCCTGGCGCATAGGTTGGACATGAGGACATGTTCGGAAGCTGAAGGGGAGTTTTTTCATGACCATCCACCAAACGTATCAGGTTACAGGCATGACCTGCGCAGCGTGTGCCAACCGGATTGAGAAACGGCTGCGCAAGGTCCAGGGTGTGCAGGAGGTACACGTCAATCTGACGACCAACAAGGCGCGGGTAGCCTTTGACCCTTCGCAAACCAACGATCAGGAGATCATGACGAAAATCGAGCAGCTCGGTTTTTCCGCGAGCTTGAAGCAGGAAGAGACGCAAGGGGAAAAAAGGGCGCTGCTCTGGCGGTTTATTTTCTCGGCCATTCTGACGATGCCGCTGTTGTGGGCGATGGCGGCGCATTTTTCTGTGACGTCGTTTCTATGGGTGCCGCCTTTGTTTCTGGCGCCTTTGTTCCAGTTCGCGCTGACCCTGCCGATTCAGTTGTTCATCGGGCAATCGTTTTACATCGGGGCGTGGAACGCCTTGAAAAACCGCTCGGCCAACATGGACGTGCTGGTCGTGCTGAGCACCTCGACCGCTTTTTTGTACAGCCATTACTTGACCTTTACGACCATCGGGCAGGCGAATCACGGCCTGACTGTCTACTACGAGTCTTGCGCGGTAATCTTCACGTTTTTACTGCTGGGCAAATATTTGGAGGCGATGGCGAAGGACCGGACGAAACATGCCATCGGACAACTGCACGAACTGCAACCGGCGCTGGCGCATGTGGTGCGCGGCGAAGAGGTGTGTACGGTTCCTGTCGAGCAGCTTGCGGTGGGCGATATTTTTCTCGTCAAGCCAGGCGAGCGGGTACCGACGGACGGGATCGTGCTGGAAGGGCACGCGAGCGTCGACCAGTCGATGTTCACGGGGGAAAGCCTGCCTGTAGAAAAATGGAGCGGGCATTCCGTAATCGGGGCGACGCTGAACCAGAGCGGCTGGCTGAAGGTCAAGGCGACGAAGGTCGGGGAAGACACGGCGCTGACGCAGGTGATCCGTACGGTGGAGGAAGCGCAGTTGTCGAAGGCGCCGATCCAGCGGGTGGCGGATGAAATTACCGATGTGTTTGTGCCGATCATCATTGCGATTGCCGCTGTGACGTTTTTGGCCTGGTACTACGTCTTTGCGCCTCAAGACTTGGGCGGGGCGCTGGAAAAGGCGATTGCCGTCCTCATTATCGCTTGTCCGTGCGCACTCGGGCTGGCTACTCCCATGTCGATCCTAGTCGTATCCGGCAGAGCGGCGCAGATGGGCATTCTGTTCAAGCAGGGAAAGTATTTGGAGGCGTTGCAAAAGATCGACACGATTGTGTTTGACAAAACAGGCACGTTGAGCAGAGGGGCGCACGAGGTCGTCGGCGTCAACACGCGCGGATGGAGCGAGGCGGCGTTTTGGCGCCTGGTGGCCGGGGCGGAAATGACCTCTGAGCACCCGTTGGCGGCAACGATTGTGGCCCATGCGAAAAAACAGGGGCTGTCCATCCCGACAGCCACGTCCTTTTCCTCGCTGCCCGGCTATGGAATCGAGGCGATAGTGGAAGGGCATGCAGTGGTGGTCGGTTCCCCCAAGCTGCTGACCCGAAACAACGTGGACATCGGCACTGTGCTCGATCAGTTGGTGCGGCACGGAGCGGAAGGGAAAATGGTGCTGCTCGCAGCCATCGACGGGCGGCTGGCCGGGTATGTGGTGCTGTCGGACCAGTTGAAAAGAGACGCGAAAAAAGCGGTCGCCCAACTGCGAAAAATGGGCAAGGACATCATCATGATTACGGGAGACAACCCATATACGGCGAAAAGCGTGGCGAGACAGGCGGGAATCGAGCAAGTGTACGCGGGAGTGCTGCCTGCCCAAAAGGCGGAGTTGATCTTGCGCCTGCAAGAAAAAGGGAAAAAAATCGCCATGGTCGGCGACGGGGTCAACGACGCGCCTGCTCTGACCGCAGCGAGCGTCGGCATTGCGCTGGGAACGGGAGCGGACATTTCCAAGGATTCAGCCGATGTCGTCATCATGCACGGCGAGGTAAAAGGGGTGGTCCACGCTATCCGGCTCAGCCAAATGGCGATGAAAAACATCCGGCAAAACTTGTTTTGGGCTTTTTTTTACAATGCGATCGCAATTCCGGCGACAATGCTCGGCTTTTTGGCGCCGTGGCTGGCAGGAATCGCCATGGCGTTCAGCTCGCTGTCGGTCGTGCTGAATTCCTTGCGCTTGCGAAAAGGGCGCATGGAAAAATAAAAAAACCGAGCGATCACGTAGCTCGGACAGTCGATCTCTGTTCTTTGGCATGCTCTACTCCCGCTGAGATCAGATGGCGCACGTGGTCATCGTCCAGCGAATAAAAGACGAGCTTGCCTTCTTTGCGGTATTTGGCCAGGCCCATGTTGCGCAGAAGCCGCAAATGATGCGAGGTGTTGGCGATGGAGCTGCCGATGATGGCTGCGACGTCACAGACGCACAGCTCGTCTTCCATGGACAAAATATGAATGATTTTCGCCCGGGTGTCGTCGGCGAGCGCCTTGAAAATTTTCGCTACCCCTTCGGATTCTGTAGCGTACGGCTTCAAGCGACTGACTTTTTCTTCGTCATAGCATTGAATCTCACAGATGTCGTCCACCGTAAAAATCACCTCTTGCTTACTTCAATGTCCTACTATTATAGACATTCGCGCGAAAAGAGAAAAGGCATTTTGCAGTCCCGGCTGGCAAGAATGCGGACTGGGCATATAACTCCAACGATTAGGCTCATTTTCCGCGGGCGATCGTCATAGCTCTTTGATAGGGGAGTTTTCCTGATTATTCCAGAAAACCTCAAGGCTGCTGCCTGCCCGTGGCAGGGCGAGCGGCTAAGCGCCCCTTCTAGCACAGTGTCAAAAGAGATGAGGTGGAGGATTATGCCAAAGACGGGTCAACAGACGCGTTACAAGCTGGTAATTGTGGGAGGCGGGAGTGCAGGCATCACGGTCGCAGCGCAACTCCTGCGCAAATCGCGCGAACTCGCGGGGCAGATTGCCATTGTCGATGATGCGGCCAAGCACTACTATCAGCCGTTGTGGACGCTTGCAGGTGCCGGAGTTGTCAGCAGGGAGGTGACCGTACGCGACGAAGCGGCGGTCATTCCGAGAGGCGCGATATGGGTCAGAGAGGCCGTCACGCAATTTTTGCCAAAAGACAACGCCGTCATGACGGCGTCCGGAAACAAGCTGCACTACGACTATCTGGTTGTCGCAGCCGGAATCCAGCTCGATTGGGACAAAGTAAAAGGTCTCAAGGAGAGCATCGGCAAAGCAGGCGTATGCAGCAACTACTCGTACGACTACGTCGCGAGCACATGGGAGAGCATCCGCCAGTTTCAGGGCGGGACGGCGATCTTCACCCAGCCGAATACCCCGGTGAAATGCGGCGGCGCTCCGCAAAAAATCATGTACCTGGCGGACGATTACTTTCGCCGGTCGGGTGTGCGCTCGCAATCCATCGTCCGGTTTGTTTCGGGGGCGTCGACCATTTTCGGCGTGCAAAAGTATGCCGATGCCTTGCAGAAGGTCGTCGACAGAAAACAGATTTACACAAGCTTCCAGCACAACCTCGTGGAAATTCGCGCGGACCAAAAGCAAGCGGTATTCGAAAACGTGAATACCTGTGAGCGCGTGCCGATGGCCTACGATATGATTCACGTCGTGCCGCCGATGAGCGCCCCTGATTTTATCAAAAAAAGCCCGCTCGCCGCTGCTGACGGGTGGCTGGACGTGGATAAGCATACGCTGCAGCACACGCGTTTTGCCAACGTTTTCGGGCTCGGGGATTGCGCCAATCTGCCGACCTCCAAAACAGGCGCGGCCATCCGCAAGCAGGCTCCGGTCGTCGTGCAAAACCTGCTGTCGCAAATCAACGGCAAGCCGGACTATCGGCAATACAACGGCTATACTTCCTGCCCGCTCGTAACGGGCTACGGCAAATTGATTTTGGCGGAATTTGATTACGAGCAGATTCCACGGGAGACGTTCCCGTTCGATCAATCCCGTGAACGGCGTAGCATGTACTGGTTGAAAAAAGAGCTGCTTCCCGTCATGTATTGGCACGGCATGCTCAAAGGCAGGATGTAGGACAGACAAACGCGGATAAGTAATGAAGGAGGGCGACGGTATGCTGCTCAAATATTTTTACGACGACAAATTGGCCCAGGCTTCCTATCTGGTCGGCTGCCAGGCGGCAGGCGAAGCGATTGTGATTGATCCGGCGCGCGACATCGAGCAGTATGTGCAGACGGCAAAAGCAAACGGCGTGCAGATTGTCGGCGTGACGGAAACCCATATCCATGCCGACTTCCTCTCCGGTGCGCGGGAACTCGCGGCCAGACTCGGAGCCGTCCTCTATTTGACAGACGAAGGAGGGCCGCAGTGGCGCTACGCATACGCCGCCGGGTACAGCCACCGCTTGCTCAAAGACGGGGATACATTCCAGATCGGCAAGCTGGCCTTCGAGGTGCTCCACACGCCAGGACATACGCCGGAGCATATTGCGCTGCTCTTGACGGACGTCGGCTCGCCAGCGAATGAACCGATTGGCATTTTTACCGGGGACTTCGTGTTTGTCGGTGACGTCGGCCGCCCGGACCTGCTGGAAAAAGCGGCGAACGTGAGCGGCTCCGCCGAAGAGCTGGCGCGCCAAATGTTTCACTCGCTGACGCGCTTCAAGCAGCTCCCCGACTATTTGCAAGTCTGGCCGGGGCACGGGGCCGGCAGTGCGTGCGGCAAGGCGATCGGGGCCGTCCAGTCGTCGACGGTCGGGTATGAGAAGCGCACGAATTGGGCGTTGCAGCATGAAAATGAACAGGAGTTCGTGCAAAGCTTGCTTGCGGGCCAGCCTGAGCCGCCGACTTATTTTGCGATGATGAAGCATTGGAACAAAGTAGGGCCGCGGCTGGTGCAGCAAATAGCCGCACCTGTGCATGCAGAAGCCTCCATCAGCGTAGTGGAAGCGTGGACGAAACGGGGCGTTGTCGTGGATACCCGTCCGCCAGGCTTGTTTGCCAAAAAACATGTGCCGGGAGTCATCAACCTGCCGTACGACAAATCTTTTCCCACGTGGGCGGGCTGGCTGCTGGACTATGAACGCCCCGTGTACCTGCTCGCCGACCAGCAGTCCGTTCCTGCTGTTTTGAAAGATTTGCAGTCGATTGGGCTGGATCAGGTAGCGGGTGTGATGGACCCTGCTGTCTACGAGCTTGCTTGCGATTCGCGGTTGGAATCCTACGCAGAAATCACGCCCGGGGAGGCGCGAGAGCAGGTGCAGGCAGGACAACTGTACGTGCTCGATGTCCGTTACCAAAAAGAGTGGGAGGCAGGCGCTATCCCGGGAGCGAAGCACATCATGCTCGGCTACTTGCCAGAGCGCATGCAGGAGCTGCCGCGCGATACTCCGATCCTGGTTCAGTGCAAAAGCGGGCGACGATCCGCGGTAGCCGTGAGTTTGCTGCGGGCCAACGGCTTTTCCCGTGTGCAAAATTTGCTCGGCGGCTTTGACGAATGGGCGAGACAAGGCTTTCCGATCGCAAGGTAGCGGGAGCCAGCGCCCGAGGACGATCAGCGCCTCGCGAGCAATTGCAGAGGATAGCAGTAGTGCCCCTCCCTGTTTTCGTGTAAGATGGACATGATTGCATTTGTACGTGATTGTGAAAACAGGGAGAGAAAGCGATGAGTTTCCAACAAAAATGCGCAAAGTGCCGTTCCAAGAAAATCGACTTTACCGAAACGATCAACCGACCTTTATATATTTCCATCTACGCGGCTGTACTGGTGGTGCTCGGGGTGATCGGCGTCTCCGTGAAAGGAACGCCTGTCATTTTCCTGTTTCTCGGTCTGATGGGCGCATTCGTGCTATTTGCCGTTCGCATGCACCTGGAAAAGAAAAAAATTCTCAAATGCGTCTGCCTGGACTGTGGCGAGCGTTGGCAAACGGCTGCCAACGCTGCACAGAAGCAGACGAAGTAACGAAAAAAAGGCTCTAGCTCCGCCGCAGTGTCGTTTGCAAAGTTCCAAAAGTCGTGCTGTCCATGCTAGAAAAGAACTGTTTCAACAAACTGGCGATCGTTCCCGGTTCTATACGGTAGAGCGATCGACAGTTTGCGTTATGGCTGGAGACCACCACAGCGGATGGGAAGTAAGGATAATTCCGTTACTTCGGAAATTGTTGGATAACCAATTCCAGATCTTTTTTATATGATTCGATTTTTGATTTATCATTGCTGAAAAGCCGATCATCATTTATTTTCGGCATAAGAGTGCTTAGTTTCTTTAGTTCATCTCGCTTATTTTGAATTTCCGTAAGATCATTCTGTTCAATTAGCGATTGTAATTTTTTCAGATAATCTCTTTTATACTGATATAATGTTAAAACTCCAGATTGCAATTGTTCATCGGCTATTATTTGTTTTGTTTCATCATTGGTTAGGATAATCGCTGGAAGGAAGGCGGGATTATCTATTAGATTACTATCAATCATTCCTGAAATATACGCTAGTTTTTCTTTGTCTTGTGCATTAGATAATTCTTCGGTAATTTTTTCAAATTGATAGAGTGAACATGAGTGTTGATGTTTAAATACATCCGTTAACGTAATTTGATATTGAACATGTACATGGTCTGGTGAAGCGGTGGTGCAAGAGGCTGTCATGAGAGACAAACTAGCAAGCAAAAGGAACATTGACATTCTTTTCATTTTTCTCTCCATCCTTTCATGATAAAAGAGCATCCGGCTGTCCGAATGCTCTTCTTAAATTTTTAAACTACCATTCCAAAACGTCATCTACCCAAACTTGCCAACTTTTCTCTGTCTTGGTTGGCGTAAGTTTAAATTGTAAGCCACCAGTTGGCCCCGTTTTTGCGTAACTAAAGTTTGCTTCGAAGCTGGTTCCCCATGTTCTAGTGTCAAAAGTGTGGACATATCTTGCACCAAAATCTAACTTTTCGTTTTTCTTTTTGGTTACATAGACTGCAGCATAAGAACCGAAGTCTAATTCAGTGTCATGTACATTAAACAAGTAAATTCCCTTTTTCCGTTCTGATCCATCCCGAGCAGTTACATACTTTGTATCTCCCACGTTACTGCTGTAATATTCCCCCACAGTAGGATCCCATTCAATAGAGAGTAAGTCATAAGTCGCAGGGTAAAACTCGTTATCTTTTGGATTCCAAGAAGCAATTAGACGATAGTAAGATTGACCAGCTCGTTTGGCGGTTGAAAGTTCGAGGTTGATGTCTCCAGCCTGCATTGCCGTAGGACCAATTTTACTGTTTTTCTTTGTTTCCAACTCTACTCCGAGCGGCTTTAGTTTATCCGACAATTCTTCGTCAGTTCCGTTATTTTGCATGACTAAGTTGTGGACAAAAGAATCAAACTCTTCGTCAGAAAGGTTGGCAATCGCCGACTTTAACGAATGCTGTTGCGATTTTGTTTGAGTGTCGCTTAATGAAAGAACCTTTTTTGCCAGCTCTTTACTGCTCAAACTCGAATAATCCACTTTTGCTGCATTCGCTGCTGGCACCACTAAGACAGAGGCTAGTAGAACTGTGCAAGTAATCGTAGAGAAAAGATTAATTTGGTGTTAGTCCGGGAAGGACCTTTCACAATATTAAAATTATCAGAAAGTGAATGAAAATGTTGTCGTATTTTGTAATCTATTAAAAAAAAGTAAAAATATAACATATTTCAACGACTGCGATAATCCACAAAACACGTAACAGAAGTTTTGGCTGCATATGCCCCTGGAAACAGGCCTTGTATAAGACAAATGTAGAGATGAGAATATAGGTGGAAAGGGATCGAAACGCCACTTAATGCGCATGCGCGGCTGAAGTGTGATTAGGAGATTGTGAGTGTGTGATTTGTCTAAAGTGCTATGCCGGGAGGAGTTGATCCTCGTAATAATGGATAGCCTGCTGGATCATCATTTTTTCCGAATGCTGAAAGCTGTACTTGGCCCATATTGCGTTCTGCAGCGATCACTCATTGGACATTAGGGGATATCATCTGACGAGAGCCAATTTTATATTGTCAGGTCAGCCAGCGTTTTCTGGTTGGCCTTTTTTCATGGGGAACAAATAGGCGCAAAACTTTAAAAATCTTCACTTGAACCAGAAACTGGTATCCGATAATATAATAATTAAATATTTGTTTGAATGTATGTTGGATGGACGCGGAAGCAGTTGGGGAAAATAGATGCCTGGGAAATAGGTGAGAGCATATGTCAAATCAACCAAAACAAGGCGGGTGCTGCAGCGGGCACCATTGCAGCTCGGAGCATACCCATGACAAAAAAATTCTCACGGTGCTGGAGCCAGCCGCCGCGATCGCTTCGGACGGCGCGGGCGTTTTGTCTGCGCAGGCGATTGTGTATCGCGTGCATGGCATGGACTGCAGCTCGTGCGCGAAGTCATTGGAGCGGCACATGAAGTCGCTGCCTGCGGTAAAGGAAGTGAGCGTCAACTTTTCCACCGGAAAAATGCAGCTCGTCTCCGACGGACTGCAGGACGAAGCCGTCATCAAGGAAGTCGCCAAGGCAGGCTACAGCGCCAAACGGCTTGAGCGGCGAACAGCCCGCGAGGCGGTCCAAAACGATCGCGCAGGCACCGTCCTCACATCACTGTCCGGCGCGTTTCTGGCGCTTGGCTTTTTGGTTTCGCTGACCAGCGCCTCTCCGTGGGTCAGCACGATTTTGTACGCCCTGTCCATTATCAGCGGCGGCTACCGCCCGGCGCGCAGCGCTTTTTACGCGATCAAGAGCAAGTCGCTGGACATGAACGTCTTGATGTCCGTAGCGGCGCTTGGCGCAGCGCTGATCGGAGAGTGGCTGGAGGGAGCGACAGTTGTCTGGCTGTTTTCCATCGGCAATCTGCTGCAGACCAAGTCCATTGAGAAGACGCGCGATTCGATCCGCAACCTGATGGATTTGGCTCCGCCTGAAGCGTGGGTGAAAAAAGGCGATGCGCTGACGAGAATGTCCGTAGAAGAGATTGGCGTAGGCGACGTGATCGTGGTCAAACCGGGGGAGAAAATCCCGCTCGACGGCGATATTTTGTCCGGACATTCCAGCGTGAATCAGGCCCCGATTACCGGGGAGTCCATCCCGGTCGACAAGCAGGCGGGCGACGCGGTGTTCGCAGGCAGCGTGAATGAAAGCGGCGCTCTGGAAATCAAGGTGACAAAGCTCGTCGAGGATACGGCGATTGCGCGCATCATTCATCTGGTGGAGGAGGCCCAGGAGAAAAAGGCTCCGACTCAGGCGTTCGTCGACAAGTTCGCCGCCATGTACACGCCAATCGTGCTTGTTCTCGCTTTGCTCGTGATCGTGTTCCCTCCCGTGCTCGGCATGGGCACGTGGGGAGAATGGTTTTACAAGGCGCTGGAGCTGCTTGTGGTCGCTTGCCCGTGCGCATTGGTCATCTCGACGCCCGTTGCCATCGTATCGGCGATCGGAAACGCAGCGCGAAACGGCGTGCTGATAAAAGGCGGGACATTTCTGGAGCGGGCCGGAGCGATTGAGGCGATTGCCTTTGACAAAACAGGCACGCTGACAGAGGGCAAGCCGCGCGTGACGCAGGTGGTGGCCGCAGGCGAGACGGAGGAAGCCATCCTCGCGATTGCCAGAACGATGGAGGAGCGCTCCAGCCATCCGATTGCCCAGGCGATTGTGGCATACGCCAAGGAAAAGCAGGTGGCGGCGCTCGCGGGCGAGGACTTCCAGGCGCTGGTGGGAAAAGGCGTTCAGGCGACGATTCATGGCGAAGTGTACTACGCCGGAAAGCCCGCGCTGTTTGCCGAGCTGGGCGTAGACATGAGCGCCTGGCAGGAGCAGATCGCGTCTTTGCAAGCGGAAGGCAACACGCTGATCGTGATCGGCACCCGCCAAAAGCTGCTTGGCATGATCGCAGTGGCCGATACGATCCGCGAGATTACCGTCGGCGCGATCAGCAAGCTGAAAGCGGCCGGGATCAGCGAGATCATCATGCTGACAGGCGACAATGCGGGAACGGCGAACAAGGTAGCGGCCCAGACGGGCGTAGACCGTTATTTTGCCGAGCTGCTCCCGCAGGACAAGGTGGAAGCGGTGAAAAAGCTGCAACAGGAGGGCAAAGTCGTCGCAATGGTCGGGGACGGCATCAACGACGCGCCTGCGCTGGCAACTGCCGACCTGGGCATCGCGATGGGCGGAGCAGGGACGGATACCGCGATGGAAACAGCCGATATCGTCCTGATGGCCGACAATCTGGAAAAGTTGCCGCACACCGTCAGAATCAGCCGCAAAGCGCTGGTGATTATCAAACAAAACATCTGGTTTTCCATCGTGGTGAAGCTGGCCGCACTCGTGCTGATTTTTCCGGGCTGGCTGACCTTGTGGCTGGCAGTCTTAAGCGACACGGGCGCTGCCTTGCTGGTCATTTTAAACAGCATGCGCCTGCTCAGAATGAAGCCTTGACAGATGAAAAAGCAAAAGGGAGAAGAGCCAAGGCTCTCTCCCTTTTTGGTATGGCATGCGTGTACGCGTTTGCACGTTTTTGCACGAGTCTTACACCAGCACGCCGCCGCCGTAGCGTTCAAATTCTTTCTGGGTGCAGGCGACATAGTGGCCTGGCTCGATTTCCCGCAGCACTCTTTCCTCGTCCTGGTTTTGCAGGTACTCCTGATCGTCGAACACAATTCGTTTGCGGTTGCGCTCGTAATCCGGGTCTGGCAAAGGAATCGCAGAGAGCAGGGACTTGGTGTACGGGTGAATCGGATTTTCGTACAGGCGGTTGCTTTCCGCCAACTCGACGATGCGGCCGCGGTACATGACGCCGATGCGGTCGCTGATGTATTTCACCATCGACAGGTCATGGGCGATGAACAGATAGGTCAGCCCTTTTTCTTTTTGCAGACGTTTGAGCAGGTTGATGACCTGCGCCTGGATGGATACGTCCAGTGCGGAGATCGGCTCGTCGGCAATGATAAACTCGGGATCGACTGCGAGAGCGCGCGCGATACCGATGCGCTGGCGCTGCCCGCCGCTGAACTCATGCGGGTAACGGTTGGCGTGCTCGCGGTTGAGACCGACCGTTTCCAAAAGCTCATGTACTTTCGCAATGCGCTGCTCTTTAGTAGCGAGCTTGTGGATATCCAGACCTTCCGCGATAATATCGGATACAGTCAGACGAGGATTCAGGGACGAATACGGGTCTTGGAAAATCATCTGGATTTTGCGGTTCAGCCATTTTTTCTCTTCGCCTGATTTTTTGCCGTGGACGTTTTTGCCTTTGAACAGCACTTCGCCGTCAGTGGCGTCATACAGGCGCAGGATCGTCCGGCCCGTAGTGGATTTTCCACACCCGGATTCGCCTACGAGTCCGAAAATCTCGCCTTTGTAGATGTCAAAAGTAATGCCGTCGACAGCCTTCAAGACTTGTCCGCCGCCAAGGTCGAAATGCTGCTTCAAGTTTCTGACTTCCACGATCTTCTCGCGCTGGTCGTACGAGATCGTTGCTTTCGGACGCGGGCTTTCGACTTTCTTCGCCTCTGCAGAAGCAGTCTTGCGTCGCACAGCAGAAGCGGGCGGGTCGATCTGTGGAGCCATTTCGTGCAGCAGCCAGGTTGCCGCATAGTGCGTGTCGGAAATTTTGAACATCGGCGGCTCGTATTCCAGATCGACTTTCAGGGCGTACGGATTGCGCGCAGCAAACGCATCGCCGACAGGCGGCTTGAACATGTCTGGCGGGGAGCCAGGAATAGACATCAGCTCTTCGTCGTCCGTATCGAGGCTAGGCATCGAGCCGAGCAGGCCCCATGTGTACGGATGCTTGGGATCGTAGAAAATCTCGTCGACTTTTCCGATCTCGACGATTTTTCCCGCGTACATGACAGCTACGCGGTCAGCCATGTTGGCTACGACGCCGAGGTCGTGGGTAATGAAGATGATCGAGGTGCCCATTTTTTTCTGAATGTCTTTGAGCAGCTCCAAAATTTGCGCCTGAATGGACACGTCGAGCGCGGTCGTCGGCTCGTCGGCAATGATGACTTTAGGATTGCAGGCGAGGGCGATCGCAATGACAATCCGTTGGCGCATCCCGCCGGAGAATTGGTGCGGGTATTGATCGACGCGTTCTTTTGCGAACGGAATCCCGACCAGCTCCAACAGCTCGACGGCGCGGGTGCGCGCTTCGGAACGGCTCAGCTTTTGGTGCTTGATGAAGCTCTCCATGATTTGGTTCCCGATCGTCATGGTCGGGTTGAGAGAGGTCATCGGATCCTGGAAAATCATCGAAATATCGCGGCCGCGAACGTCCTGCATTTCTTTTTCCGACAGGGTGACCAAATCTCTTCCTTCGAACAGGACTTGTCCTTTCGGAATACGTCCCGGAGGAGAAGGGATGAGTCGCATGAGAGCTTGCGAGGTAACCGATTTTCCGGAGCCGGACTCGCCCACGATGGCCAGAGTCTCTCCTTTGTGCAAGTCGAAGGAAACCCCCCGCACCGCTTTTACCTCACCTGCATACGTATCAAAAGACACGTGTAAGTCCTTTACTTCCAAAACTTTTTCCATAGAATCCTCCCTTTCTCTATATATGTTTTTGTGAGTAAACAACCCGCCATTTATGTGTAACAATCTCTCTAGTATGAATTTTTACGAAAATGAAAATCATTATCACCATTATACTATATTTGCTGAGTATTGTTAAAAAATTTTTTTCCATGAGCACATCTATATCGGCAAAGCCCCAAATGTTGCTAGGCAGGCTTCATTAGGGGCTTTTTTATCGTTGCCTTTCGTGAGCCAAGTCATACAATACATCAACTGAGTTAGAACGCAGTCTGGAAAGGGGCGTATTTCGTGTGCAACTCGAGCCTTTGCGCAAGCTGCTGCAAGAGCGATATCCAGAGCTACGTAACGAAACATTCCGGGTGGACGATACAGGCTGGAGCAATTTCGTCGTCATCGTGGGAGAAAAAATGATTTTTCGCTTCCCCAAGACCGAAGAAGCCAAAGCGATTATCAGCCGGGAGACGCAAATTTTGCCACAGCTTGAGTCGATGGTGCCTGTGGCGATTCCGCAGTTTGTCTATTCTTCTGCGCCGACCGACGACATCAAGTACGTAGGCTATCCGATGATTTTCGGCAAGCCGCTTTACCGCGAAGAGATGAACGGGCTGTCCGGGCAGGAGCAAGAGAAGGTAGCGGAGGCGATTGGCGGCTTTCTGAGCGGTCTGCATGCCTACCCGCTGGAAAAGTCGTTCGACAAGGCGATTGATCCGGGGTTGACCCGGCTCTTTTACGAGAACTTTCTGGCACGGATCGAGCGGAAGGCTTTTTCCTACATGCCTGTCGAGCTGCAACGGTGGACCCGGCAAACCTTTCAGTCGTTTTTGGCGAACCCGGACTACTTCCGGTTCAAGCCGGCCTTGCTGCACAACGACTTGAAGCCGGAGCATCTGCTCTACGACTTTGAAAAAAGGCAACTGAGCGGGATTATCGACTTCGGAGCGATGGGGGTAGGCGACCCTGCCTATGATTTTGTCGGCATATACCGGGCGTACGGCGCGGCTTTTACCCAAAAAGTGCTGAGCCATTACACCCGGGAGATTGACGCCAGATTTTTGGAGCGGATCACAACGTTTTACGTCAAGACCATCAGCTTCTGGACGCTCTTTTACGGCATTGACAGCCAAAATGAAAAGCTCATCCAGTACGGGCTTGGAAAGCTGCAGGCATTTGCCAAACCAAAAAGGACGTAAACCGTAATCGGGTGGAAACAGAAGGAAGGACGGCGAGGTGAGGAAATGCGCGTACTGTTTTTGGAAAGTCATCCGATGTGGATTCACGGGCTGCCAAACGGGTTTCGCGACTCTGGACACGATGTGATGATCTCGGGGCCGCTGACGGAGCAAAACATTCCCGAGATGCTGGGAGAGTTTCAGCCGGATTTGATCGTCATGATCGGCTGGGGGCCGGAGCAGACACCCGTCAAGCTGGACTGGATTTTTCGGCATGTCCGGCAAACAGAGGTGCCGCTCGTTTACTGGGCGACAGAAGACCCTACGTTTACAGAGAGCTTTACGATGCCGCTTATTCAAAGAGTGCAGCCCGATTTCGTCTTTACCATTTGCCCAAAGCGCCTGGATTATTACGCGGAGCGGGGGATCAAGGCGGCACACATGGATTTCGGATTTCACTCCAGCATCCATTGTCCCGTTCCGGCCGAGGAGGCGTATCGCACCTCCATCGCCGTTGTTGCCAACGCTTATCCGCATGTATTTGAGCAGTATAGCGGCCATTATCGGCTTGTTTCGCTGTTTACACTGATTCGCCCTCTGCTTCACGAGGGCATGCGCATCGACTTTTACGGGCGGGACTGGGATAAAATGAAGCCGTATTTGGGCATGGACATTCCATCAGAGTGGATTCACGGCTATTTGTCTTACCCGGATGCCCACAAAGTCTACAGCTCGGCAGACATCATGATCGGCCTGCAAAACTACGAGACGCAGTTCACACAGCGGACATATGAGATTTTAGGCTCGGGCGGGTTTCTCGTCACCCAGGATACAGAGGCCGTCCGCAGCATGTTCACGTCCGGAAAAGAACTGGTCGCGGCTGCTTCTGCCACAGATACGCTGCAAATCATCGAGCATTACTTGCAGCATCCAGAGAAGCGAAAAGAAATCCGCGAGCAGGGAAGACGGGCTGTGAGCCACGCCAACTATCAGCATCGCGCCGACTACATGGTGCAGGTGCTGCAAGAGCAAGGGCTTTTGCCGCAAACGCTCGCCACTGCGGCAGGGCAAGGCCAGTTGATCTCGTACGCGGACCTGATTCGCGAGCGGTACGAGGTGCACGATGTCCGCCCCGGCGATACGCTGTGGAAAATTGCCCAGGCTTACGGCGTGACCATCGAGCACATTATGAAGGAAAACGGGCTGACTTCCTATGATATATACGTCGATCAATATTTGAAAATCAGGGAGCGACAGCAGTAAAAGCAAACTGACGTGGTGGAGGGAGCACATGAGAATTTTGTTTTTGGAAAAGTGCCAGGCGCTCCTTCACGGTTTGCCGTACGGGTTTCACGACGCTGGCCATCAGGTGCTGATTTCCGGGCTGTTGACCGAGCGGCATCTGCCTGCGTTGTTGCAATCGTTTCGGCCGTCCCTCATCGTCATGACAGGCTGGGGGCCAGAGCTGACCTTGACGCAGCAAGCGTACTTGTGCGAGCAGATCAAGCAGGCGCAGGTGCCCTTGGTCTACTGGGCGGAGGAAGACCCGGCTTTTGTCCACATCTGGTCACTGCCTGTCGCGCTGCGCATGCAGGTTGATTTTGTCTTTACCGTCTCGCCGGAAACGGTTTTGGTCTATCGGGAGGCCGGAATCCGCGCTGCGCATATGGACTTCGGCTACGACGAGCAGTTGTATCAGCCTGGCGAGAGCGGGAACGGCCCACGCCTGCCTGTGGCAGTCGTATCTCCAGCTTGCCCGTACATGTATCGGCATCAGTTGGAGCACGATCTCGCGGGTTCTTTGCACACGCTCATCTGGCCGTTGCTGGCGCTGGGGATTCCCGTCCGTTTTTACGGCAAGGAATGGGGGCAGATGAAGCCTATTTTTGGCTTGAACATTCCGCGCGACTGGATTGTGGAGCAGCCAGGCCGGATGGAGGCACGGCAGGTCTATCGGCAAGCCGATATCGTCATCGAGGTGCAGTCTTTAGAAAAGCCAATCTCGGAGCGGATGCTGCAAGCAGCAGGAAGCGGCAGTTTGCTGCTCGCGCGCGACTCTATCGGGCTGAGGCGTATTTTTACTCCCGGCCATGATATGCTGGCATCGTCCTCGCCGATACAGACAGTGGATTTGCTCCGGCACTATCTGGAGAGGCCAGACGAGAGAAAAACGCTTCAGGCGCACGGACTGCGGACGGCTCGTTCTCATACTTACGGGCAACGCGCGCGATTTATGCTTCGCACGCTCGTGGAGGAAGGGATTTTGGCTTCCGATGCGGCCGATTGCGTGCCTGGTGCCGGGGAGCATGGCTGTCCGGGACAGCCGCTTTGCGTGAGCGACGCACGGCATACAGTCAAGCCGGGAGAAAGCCTGTGGCAAATTGCCTGTGCGCACGGCACGACGATCGGAGCGCTTCAGCAGGCAAACCGGTTCGTTTCCGACGTGCTTCATGTCGGTCAAATTTTGCGCATTCCGCATAGAACGGCAGAGGACGGGGAGCAACTTCCGAAAATAAAGAAGTGGCTGGATAAGGCAGCCCGCCTGTTTCAGCTCGATTCGCTGCTGCTTTACGGGATCGCCTATGCGGAATCTGATTTTGGCCAAAATGCAGGCATGAGCAGGGCGGGGGCGCTCGGGATCATGCAGCTCAAGGAGAGGACCGCCCGCGGACTCGGCGTGGATCGAACGGATCCGTGGCAAAACATTTTGGGCGGCGCCATGTACATCAAGGAGATGCTGTATGAATTTGACGGCGATCTGCCGATGGCGTTGGCTGCGTACAACTGGGGGCTGAACCACGTCTGGCACGCCGTTCGCCAGGGGGGCAAGCAGTGGCTGACGCTCGCCCCGGAAGAAACCCAGCATTACGTCATCAAAATCATGAAGTACATGAGCGAGGCAGGCAGACGGTGAGCAACCCGCTAGAAGCCTGATATCGCGACGGAAAAGCTCGGCCTTTTTGGAGGTGGAGCTTTTTTCATTTCGGGCGCTGCTAATAATTGAAGATAGGAAGCTCGGCCCTATTTTGATATACTTTTAGCACGATATTGAGAATTATTATCAAAATGAATAATTAAAGAAACGATTCGTTTTTACATAAAAGCAGTCCGTTGTGAACTATTCCGTAAGGCAAAAGGTGTGACAATGATGAGCGATAGGCAAGCCTTGTTTCAGGAGTTTACAGAGCATGTGATGGCGGATGTCATTTTCAAGCTTCGCGATATTGCCTGGGTAAAAGGGGACGAGCATGAGCGTCTCCGCCAGCAGTTTACGAACGCGCACATCTTGCTGGTCGTCACCGGGGGGCGAGGACGCCTGCGTTTGGAAAACGTGGAGCATCAACTGCGTCAGGATGCCATCTACGTCTGCCCGCCGATGAGCACCTTCGGCATCGACCCGGACTCCGTAGACGACCTGCGGATGTACGTGTTGCGCTTCGATGTTTTTATGGAGTCCAGAAAGCGGAAAAGACATTTGCGCGCTTTGCGGGAGGAACACGAGTTTCCTTTGGTGGGCGAGGTTTCCGTCCGATCCGCCGGGCAGCTTGTCATGCATTGCGATTCGATCGCGGAGCAGTGGCAGCAGGATGGGGGAATCGACCGTTATCGCAGCCAGATTTTGTTTCAGGAGCTGTGGTACCACATCGCGAAGTCCGTCGATTTTACTGCCCAGGACTCTGCTACGGCGCTGGAGCGGGCCCGCGCCTACATGGAAGAGCATTACTCGCAAAACATTACGATCGAGCAGTTGGCGCGCATCGCGGAAGTAAGCCCGAAATATTTTGTGGACTTGTATAAAAAAACGTACGGCGTGTCCGCGATGGACTACGTCACCGAGCTGCGCATCAGCCGGGCGAAGCAACTGATGGCGCAATCTCACGCAAAGCTGCGGGAAATCGCGCACCAGGTAGGCTACAGCGACGAGTTTTACTTCAGCCGCAAGTTCAAAAAGGAAGTGGGCGTTTCTCCTACTGTTTATATGAAAAGCCGCAATCGCAAAATCGCCGCCTACAGGGCGCCGCTCATCGGCCAGATGCTCGCGTTGAAGATGATTCCGTACGCGGCGCCGCTCCACCCGAAATGGACGGCCTATTACCATCAGAACTACCGCTACGACATTCCCGTCCATCTGAGCGCCTTTCGCCAAAATGAAAATTGGAAGGCGAACATCGAGATGCTGCAGGAAGCCAGACCAGACGTCATCCTGTCCTTGGACAAGGCCAACGCGCAGGAGCGAGAGCAGCTTGGCCGGATCGCGCCGACGCTGTTTGTGCCGTTTGAAGCGCTGGGGTGGCGGGAGCAGTTGCAGATGATTGGCGATTTTTTGGGCGAATCGGCAGAAGCGGAGCATTGGCTCGCCGCGTATGACGAAAAGCTGGGCAGAGCGCGGGATGGACTGCGGCAAAAGCTGGGCGACGAGAAGTTCCTCATTTTGCGCGTGTTCAAACACGAGCTGGCAGTGCACTGCAACCGCAGCATGAACGACGTTTTTTACAACGGCCTGCAAATGAATCCCGCCTACGTCACGCAAGCGAAGGTGTACGACCAGCCTGTGACGCTGCAGGAAGTAGCAGCGCTTGACCCGGACAGGATTTTGCTGCTCGTGTGCCAGGAAGCAGAGACGCTGGAGCATTTCCGGCTGCTGAAGCTGTCGGTGCATTGGCAAGACTTGAAGGCCGTCCGCAACAATCGGACGCATCTGATTACGTCAGACCCGTGGCGGGAATATTCGGCGATGGCCCATGAACGGATTATCAATCAATGCGTGAAGCTGCTTTCAGGAGATCGTCCATGTTGATTCTGGATATCGTCCATGGTCGAGGATACGCAGATGCTTTATAATCACGAATGATAATCGTTATCAATCACAAATATTACACAAATATGTGAGAGGGGCTTTTCAAAGGATGAAAAAGATATATCTTGGTTTTAGCGTCGCCATGCTGGCAATGGCACTGACTGCGTGCGGCGGACAGCAAGCAGCGAACTCCAACGCTGCAAACAACAACGCAGCACCTGCTGCAACTACCGCAACGGCAGAAAAACCTGCGGCAGAGGCAACCCAAGCGGAAACGCGCACGCTCAAATATCTCGATAAAGAATACACCGTTCCAAGCAAAACCGAGCGCATCGTCATCACAGGCAGCATGGAGTCCATGGAAGACGCGCTCGTGCTCGGCGTAAAACCGGTAGGGGCAATTTCCGTCGGCGGCAAATTCCCGGAGATGTTTGCACCAGTAACCGGGGAAGCGCAATCCATCGGGGAGAAAACCCAACCAAACCTGGAAACCATCCTGTCCCTGAAGCCAGACGTCATTCTGGGCAGCAGCAAATTCCCGCCAGAAATGATGGAGAAATTGGGCAAAATCAAAACGACTTTCCCGGTTTCCCACATCTCTACCAACTGGGAAGCAAACCTGCTCTTGCTGGGTGAGCTGACTGGCAAACAAGCGGAAGCGCAAAAAGTGATCGAGGACTATAAAAAAGATGTAGAAGCAGCCAAAGTACAACTGGGCGACAGCTTGAAAGACAAAAAAGTCGTCGTGATCCGTGTACGTGGCGGCAGCATCAACATCTATCCGGAAAAAGTGTTCTTCAACCCGTCCCTGTATGCTGACCTGGGCCTGACAGCTCCGGCGGAAGTAAAAGCAGCGAAGGCACAAGAAGTCGTGTCTCTGGAAAAATTCAGCGAAATCAACCCGGATTACATCTTCGTCCAATTCTCTACTGACGAGAACAAAGACAACCCGAAAGCTCTGGAAGATTTGCAAAACAACCCGATCTGGAAGAGCATCAACGCTGTGAAAAACGGCAAAGTATTCGTAAACGTAGTCGATCCGCTCGCACAAGGCGGAACAGCTTGGAGTAAAGTAAACTTCCTGAAGGCCGCTGTTGAAAAATTGTCTGCCAAGTAGGAGTAGGCGAGGTTAATCGCATGCAATCGAAAAAAGCAGTACCTATCCTCATACTTGCGGTTTCGCCCATAGCGATTGTGCTCGTGATCGTGCTCTCCGTTTTGTACGGGGCCAAGCAGATCGACGCGTACACCATCTATCAGGCTCTCTTCCAGTTTGACGAAGGGAATGTGGACCACCAGATCATCATGCACTCCCGCCTGCCGCGAGTGTTGGGCGCACTCATGATCGGAGCGTTTTTGGCAATATCGGGGGCACTCATGCAGGGGATGACGAGGAACTACCTCGCGTCCCCCTCTATTATGGGGGTCTCTGACGGATCGGCTTTCGCCATTACGCTTTGCATGGTGCTGTTGCCTGCTGCATCGAACACGACGATGATCTTTATGTCGCTCGCCGGATCGGCAGCAGCGGTAATGATGGTACTTGCTTTGTCCAGGTTGCTGCCAAACGGTTTTTCGCCTGTTGCGTTGGCTGTGATCGGGACGATCACGGGAACATTTTTGAGCAGTGTCTCGGCGGCAATCGCTTCGTACTTTCAAGTCTCGCAAAACGTCAGCTTCTGGTACAACGCCCGGCTTCACCAATTGGAGCCAGGGTTGATCTCGCTTTCGATTCCGTTTGCAGTCGTCGGCATTGTCATGGCCTTGCTTTTGTCCAAGTCCATCACGATTTTGTCGCTGGGCGAGGAAATCTCGCTCAGTCTGGGACAAAAGACGATGCTGGTCAAAGTGCTGGCTACGGCGGCCGTCGTCATTCTCACGGGCATTTCGGTCGCACTGGCCGGAAAAATCGGCTTTGTCGGCCTGGTTATTCCGCACATCACCCGTTTTTTGGTCGGGCTCGATTATCGCTGGATCGTTCCGTGCGCAGGCGTCTTGGGCGCCGTTTTCCTCGGGCTGGCGGACGTGCTCAGCCGCTTCCTGAACAGCCCGTTCGAGACGCCGATCGGAGTGGTGACTGCGTTTATTGGCGTACCGTTCTTCCTCTATCTGATTTACAAGAGAGGGGGAGGCAAGCATGCCTGAGAAAAAAAGCAGGTTTCGTCTGCTGCTGACAGTGAACATTCTCCTGATTGTTGCGGCGATTTACATCAGCCTGACAAATGGGGTGTTCGACATGTCGGTGATGGATGTGGTTCGCACTTTGCTGCGCATCGAACCGTCCGCCGATCACGATCTCGTCATTTTCGATTTTCGCTTGCCGCGCATCGTCATTGCGGCTTTGGTAGGCTTTGGCCTGGGCATTGCCGGGGCCGTCATTCAAGGCATTACCCGCAATGGCCTGGCAGACCCCGGGATTTTGGGGATCAACGCCGGGGCAGGTGCGGCGATTGTAGCGTTCATGTTTTTCTTCCAAGGAAAGTTTACGGAGGCAAGCTGGTTTTCGATCATGGCGATGCCGCTTTTCGGTCTGACCGGGGGCTTGCTCGCCGCAGCGCTGATCTACATGTTCGCCTGGCGCAAAGGAACGCTTGACCCGCAACGGCTGATCCTGGTCGGAATCGCCATCGGCTCAGGTTTGGGCGCTGTGTCGCTGTACCTGTCGCTGAAAATGAATCCGAACGATTTCGAAATGGCAACGGTGTGGCTGACAGGAAGCATCTGGAATGCGAACTGGACCCACATTACGGGCATGCTTCCGTGGCTCATCCTGTTGTCCCCGGTCCTCTTGCGCAAGGCGCACGTACTCGATTTGATGCAGCTTAGCGAGGAATCGGTGAAAAGTCTTGGGGTGTCGGTAGAAAAAGAGCGCAACCGGTTGCTGCTGTCCAGCATCGGGATCGTCAGCGCGTGCGTCTCTGTGTCCGGCAGCATCGGCTTTGTCGGCTTGATGGCGCCACACATCGCTAAGCGCTTGACGGGGATTGCGCACAGACACGTCCTGCCGCTGTCCGGTATGATCGGGATGTTGATGGTGGTGGCCGCAGACTTTATCGCCAAGACCGTGTTTACCCCTGTCGAGCTGCCGGTGGGGATCGTCATCTCGATTATCGGCGTGCCGTATTTCTTCTATCTGCTCAGCAGAGCGAGAAGGTAGCATACATGTAAAAAAGCCATTTTCATAAAGCGAAAAAG
The DNA here is from genome assembly GCF_004117055.1 of Brevibacillus agri. Taxonomy (NCBI): domain Bacteria; kingdom Bacillati; phylum Bacillota; class Bacilli; order Caryophanales; family Paenibacillaceae; genus Brevibacillus; species Brevibacillus agri. The sequence goes on along the minus strand of NZ_CP026363.1, from coordinate 165,248 downwards.
AGAGCGCCACTTATACGAGGGGCGCTCCTCTGGCTTTAGGGGAGAAAAGGGAGGAACAAAAATGGAACTGGCAAAATTGATTAAGGAGCGCCGCTCGATTCACCGCTTTGAAGATCGCGAGGTAGACCCGGCGCTGGTTGCCGAACTGTTGGACACAGCCGTTTGGGCGCCGAATTACCACATGACCCAGCCGTGGCGCTTTATCGTGACGTACGGCGAAGGGCGCAGAAGAATCGCCGAAGCGGTGCGGATCATGAAGGAAAAACGTGAGCTGGACCCTGTGAAAAAGAAAGAAGTAGGCGAGAAGTTTTACAACAAAATCATGGCGATTCCGATGATAATGACTGTCATCATGACGGAAAGCCCGAACCTGATCGAGCGTCAGGATGATTTTGCCTCGACGAGTATCGTCATCCACAACTTCAGCTTGCTTGCCTGGGAAAAAGGCATCGGGCTGACCTGGGAGACGTATCCGTGGATTCACGAGCCGGAATTTCGCGAAGCGATGGGCATTGCTCCTGGCGAAAGAGTGCTGGGGAACCTGCACATCGGCTACCCGGCGGCGATTCCCAATCCGCAGCCGCGCGTTCCGGCAGCGGAGCGAATTACATTTGTAGACAAAGCATAGGACAAGATTTCCAGATTTTTTCTTGTCACGTTATAACTTTTTGTGGTACTCTTGGATCATTCTACAAGGAAGGGTGACCATCAAGCCAATGATCTACTAACTCCTATTTCCACAAAAGCAATCGGATAATGACGATGCGTTTTTTGGATGGGAGTAGTATGTGCATATTGGCGAATAGATGGTAGAGCCTTTGTCTTTCTTGCAGAAGGTTTCTATGTCTTTTTGGTGTCGATATGTAATGCCTCCTGTCCAGATCGCAAAATGGATAAGGAGGCTTTTTTATGTCTAATATGCTGCAGAACCGCTATGTCAGGGCCATTTTGTTGTCGGGCCTGTTTTTGCAAATCGGGATTTGGGTACGCAACTTTGCCATCCTGCTTTACGTGATGGACCATACCGGAGGCGACCCGTTCGCCGTGTCCATGATTTCGGTAGCGGAGTACGCGCCGATTTTCCTCTTCTCGTTTCTCGCCGGGACGTTTGCTGATCGCTGGCGGCCGAGACGGACGATGGTCTGGTGCGATCTGCTTAGCGCCTTGTCGGTGGTCGCGGTGCTCATCACGTTTATGCTCGGAACGTGGAAGGCGATTTTCTTCGCTACGCTGATCTCGGCTGTGCTCTCCCAGTTTTCCCAGCCGTCAGGGATGAAGCTGTTCAAGCTGCATGTGCCTGCTGAGCAGTTGCAAGCCGGGATGTCCGCCTATCAGACGATCTTTGCCATTTTCATGGTGCTCGGCCCGATTGTCGGCACATTCGTGTTCCAGCAATGGGGAATGGAAGCATCTATGGTCATTACGGCCATCGCATTTCTGGCTTCTGCTGGCGTGCTGTACCTGCTGCCGCCTGACCGCGTGGAGACAGAGGAGAAGAAAGACTCGGCTCTGCTTGCGGAAATGGCGAGCGGAATCCGCTACGTGCTCTCCAACCGGGTGCTGTCGCTGCTTGGCGCCTGTTTCATGGCAGCAGGGCTCGGCATTGGGATGGTGCAGCCGTTGGCGATTTTCCTGGTGACAGAACAGCTCCATCTGCCGAAAGAAAGCCTGCAATGGCTATTGATGGTGCAAGGTGTGGGCATGATTGTAGGAGGGGCGCTGACGATGGCGCTGGCAAAAAACGTTCCGCCGCAAAGGCTGCTCGTCATGGGCATGCTAGGGAACGCAGTTGCCCTGGGCATTTGCGGGGTGTCTACGCATCTGTGGCTGACGCTTTTGGCCCAACTGGTTGCTGGATTGCTTTTGCCGTGCATCCAGATCGGGATCAATACGATGCTGCTCAAATATACGGAAAGCTCCTTCATCGGGCGGGTTAACGGGATTTTGACCCCGCTGTTTACAGGTTCTATGGTCATCATGATGAGTATAGCCGGGGTGTTGAAGCTGCACCTTCCGCTCGTCGCGATCTATACGATTTCGGCAGCGCTGTTCATTATCGGCTTGAGCTTTATTTTGCCGCTGTATCGCATGAAAGAAGGAAAGGCCGGAGCTGATGCAGAACAGATTGGATCATATTGAGGCTGCATGAGGTTGGCAGCGTGTGCTGCGGTGGCGGCAAATGCTCTGGCCTTGTCCCAGGCGCGAGCGAGGCTTGAGCCAGAGCATTGGAAAAAAGAGCGGGGGTGCGGTCAGGTGGCGCATGAGCGGATTTCATCTAAGGAAGGTCTGGCTATGGAAGCGGCCGTGAGAAAGCTGGCGGTCCGTCTGCCGGAGGTAACGGAACAGGTGGATGGTTTTGGGCACACGTCGTTTCGGGTAAGCGACAAGCCGTTTGTCATTATGGGCGAGGGTGGTGCTGACGGGCCAGCCTTGTCCTTCAAGGTGCTCAAGACGACGCAGGAAATTTTGCTTGCGCAGGAGCACTTTTACAAGACGCCGTACATCGGCCAGCACGGCTGGGTGTCCATTCGCGCCCAACATATCGCGGACTACGACATGCTCGCCGACTATTTGCTGGAAGGCTATCTGTGCGCAGCCCCCAAGCGTCTGGTCAAGCAGGTGCAGGCGAACGCGCAGGCACAGTAGAGCGGGCTTGTGGGTGCTTTTCGCGGGAAAAGGCAGGCTTCCCCTGATGTCTCCTGCTATAATTCATAAGTAACGAGCTGTGAACGACCGTTCGGCACAGCGATATTCCAGGCAAAGGGGGAGCCGTGTTGGATTGGAATCTCCAGCAAATCAGCAAGCTGCTCGAGGTCGTCTTCGAGAATGCCCATGAGCCGATGATCGTGACGGACAGGGACGGCAAAATCCTTTTGATGAATCGGAGCTATCGGGAATTTTTGAATGTGCAGGACGTCATCGGCAAGCCAGTGACGGACGTCATCGAAAATACGCGCATGCATATCGTCGGCCAGGCGGGCGTAGCGGAAATTGCGGATATCCAGCAAATCAAAGGGCAGAAGATGATCGCCCACCGCATCCCGATCATGGACGAGGGCAAGGTCATTGCCGTGCTCGGGACGGTGCTGTTTCAGGATGTGCAAGAGCTGACTGCCCTGGCCGCAATGGTCGATCAGTTGAAGGACGAGCTGACTTACTATAAAAAAGAACTGCGGCGCAGGATGGGGGCGACCTATCATTTTGACCAGATCGTCGGGTACAATCAAAAGCTGCAGGAGCTGAAAAAATTCGCCCAAAAGGTGGCGACGAGCGATTCGACGGTGCTGATTACCGGAGAGAGCGGCACGGGCAAGGAGCTGTTTGCCCATGCGATTCATGCGCAGAGCAAGCGGAAGATGGGGCCGTTCATCCGCGTGAACTGTGCGGCGATTCCTGATTCATTGCTGGAGTCCGAGCTGTTTGGCTATGAAGAGGGAGCGTTTACCGGAGCAGTGCGCCGCGGGAAAAAAGGAAAGTTCGAGCTGGCCAATCACGGAACGATCCTCCTGGACGAGATCGGAGACATGCCGCTGCCGCTGCAAGCCAAGCTGCTGCGGGTGCTGCAGGAAAAAGAAGTGGAGCGGGTCGGGGCCGTGCGGACGACGCCGATTGATGTGCGGGTCATCGCCTCTACCAACCTGGATTTGCCGCAGCGCATCAAGGAAGGCAAGTTCCGCGCCGACCTGTACTACCGCTTAAACGTAGTCACCCTGTCGATTCCTCCGCTGCGAGAGCGGCTGGAGGATTTGCCGGAGCTTGTTTCCAACCTGCTCAAACAACTGAGCGAGTCCACGGGCGTCACGGTCAAGGTGATCGACGAAGACGTGTGGACGGTGCTGCGCGGCTATTCCTGGCCGGGAAATGTACGGGAGCTGCGCAACGTGCTGGAGCGGGCGCTGCATCTGGTGGAGGACGATGTGCTGAAAAAGGAGCACATTTGGCTGCCGGCTTCTGACGAGGTGGTGCCAGTTGCTGCTATTTCTCCGTCCGGCAGGGAGTTGCGGCCGCTCAAGCAGTTGGTGGAAGAGACGGAGCGGGAAGCGATTTTGCTGGCGATGCAGCAGGCCGGAGGCAACAAGCTGGAGGCGGCAAAGCTTTTGCAGATCAGCAAGTCCAGCTTTTATGAAAAGTGGGAGAAGTATCAGCAGAAGAAATAAAGGCAGTGCTTTTAGAAGCTGGGACATGTCGGACAAGCCGCGGTCCCGGCTTTTTTTGATCGAGAGAGGCGCTGTCGCTGTGGAGGCCGGAGGGGCTGGAGGGGCAGGCGACGTTCACGCGAGAAAGCTGGACGGAGCCAGGTGGTGTGCTAACTGTCGTCCCTTGTCGCATTTTGCTAGATTCCGCGTTTCCGGAAAGAGAAAAAGAGAGAAGGCGGACAGTGGCAGAAGGTTTTGACTTTTCGGGCAGATGGATTTCGCGGTGATTTTTGCTAGATTCCATAAATGCGGACGCGTTTTTCCGGAAATCCGGAAGTTTTTGCAAGCGCTATCATTTTACTGTTGCTGTCCGTTTGGCGCAAAGCCGCGTCTGATCGCGATTTGTCGGAATTTGGCCCACGTTGGCACGATCCATGCAATTCAAGAGAGGATGTAAGCGATTTCTTTTGGTGGGTACACACACTATGCTCTCCAGGCGGAGGGCCATTCGAAAGGAGAATTGTATGATTATTGAAGTGTTGTCCATCGTGATCGCGCTTGGTCTGTTGATGTTTTTCGCGTACCGGGGCTACCCTGTTATCGTCTTTGCCCCGATTTTTACGCTGCTGGCAGTCGTGATGTCGGGAATTGCGCTGCTGCCCAGCTACACGGAAACATTCATGACCAACGCAGCCAACTATGTGAAATCATTTTTTCCTATCTTCCTGCTTGGTGCGATTTTCGGAAAAGTGATGGAGCTGAGCGGTGCCGCTTCGTCGATCGCGCATACGATCGTGAAAGCGCTTGGCTCCAACCGGGCGATTTTGGCAGTCGTTCTGGCATGTTCGATTTTGACGTATGGCGGGGTGTCGCTGTTCGTCGTCGCTTTTGCCGTTTATCCGTTTGCCGCAGCGATCTTCCGTGAAGCAAACATTCCTAAGCGCCTCATTCCGGGAACGATTGCGCTCGGGGCATTCACCTACACGATGGATGCTTTGCCGGGAACGCCGCAAATTCAAAACATCATTCCTACGACGTATTTCGGTACGGACGCCTATGCGGCTCCGGTTGTGGGGATTATCGGCGCCATCATCGTTTTTGTAGGCGGGATG
>NZ_CP026363.1:0-152500 GCF_004117055.1 Brevibacillus agri | reverse complement strand
AGTCGAGGGACTGGATGCGGGAGCCGATGATTATCTGGTCAAGCCTTTTGCCGCAGAAGAGTTGACGGCAAGAGTGCGAGCCTTGCTGCGGCGCAACGGAAAGACCGGCACAGAAGGCGAAATGGCATACGGCCCGATTTCGTTAAAGGTAAATGAATACGACGGCTTTGTGGATGACGAGCCGATGAAGCTGACCACGAAGGAATACGAGCTGCTCAAATATTTTCTGCAAAATCGGGAGCAAATCCTGACGCGCCAGCAAATTTTTGACCGCGTATGGGGCATCGACTCAGAGGCGAATTACGGAGTAGTCGATCTGTACGTCCATTATTTGCGCAAAAAGCTGGGAGCTTACGAAAGCTACATTCGCACGATCCGCAACGTGGGCTACATTTTGAAAAAGGAAGAACGGTAATGTTTCGAAAAACGCGGATTCGCCTGGTGACACTGAATGTCATCGTGGTATTTCTGCTGCTCAATGCGTTGGGGAGTGCCGTTTACTATACGATGAAGTATCGGCTGTACTCGCAAGTAGACCGCGAGCTGGAGAAGGTGAGTCAGCGGCTTACGGTAGACCCTCTGCCTCGCTTGCAGCGGATTAACGATGATCCTTTTCCTTACAATCGCCTGGAGCGAAAAAAGTACATGGATCTCGATCGCAGGTACGCCCTGCTGGTCTGGGATAGCTTTGGCCGGGTGATCGGAACGGCTTTTGGCGAGCGTCTGGAGCCGGAGGAGTTGCCGAACTTTTTCCATATCGGCAAGCCGGACGGCATCGAAACCGTGACGATCAAAGGACAGGTATATCGGGTACAGACGGTCACCGTGCCGAAAAAAGTCGTCGTGGGCGATCACTTGCAAGTAGCCTACCAGTTTCAGTTGATTTACAATCTGGCGCCCGAGCAGAACATGCTGAGCAGCCTGTTGTACGTCGTGGTCATTGGCGATATAGTGAGCATTGTCATTGCGATCATCGTCGGCTGGTTTTTGGCGAGACGCGCCCTCATCCCGATCCAGGTATCGTGGGAAAAGCAGCAGCAGTTTATTGCAGATGCCTCGCACGAGTTGCGCACGCCGTTGACAGCGATCATGGTCAATCTGGAGCGGCTGTTCCGCCATCCCGATCATACCATCGAGCAGGAAAGCGAAAAAATCATGATCGGCATGCAGGAGGCGAAGCGGTTGAGCAAGCTGGTAGCCGACCTGTTGACGCTCGCCCGCAGCGACTCCAATGAACTGCAGATTATGAGCAGAAAATTTCGGCTGGATGAGATGGTGCAGAAATGCACGCAAGTATTTTCCCAGCTCGCCATCGTGAAGGAAATCAGCCTGGAGACAGCGATTGAGGAGCCGCTGGAGATCGTCGGGGACGAGGAGCGCCTGCACCAGCTCATGGTCATTTTGCTGGACAACGCTCTCAAGTACACGAACAAAGGCGGCACCATTTTTGTTTCGTGCAAAAAAGAAGGAAACCGCGTCGCCATTCTGGTGAAGGACAGCGGGATCGGCATTTCCAAGGAGAACATTCCATTCCTGTTTGATCGTTTTTTCCGGGTGGACAAAATGCGTTCGCGTGCGACGGAAGGAACTGGGCTCGGCCTGTCCATCGCCAAGTGGATCGTGGACGCCCATCACGGCAAAATTACGGTAAGCAGCGAAGAAGGCATAGGAACGAGTTTTTTGGTTACACTTCCATTGAAGTAACAGCAGAAGACCGCTTTTCCGAAAAGGAAAGCGGTCTTTCTTTTCCGTTCCGCCGCATGGGGCGAGTGCGAATAATATACTTTTTTGCTTTACATATTTAGAAAGTCAGGTAAACTACAAGGGAAGAGAGGAGTGACGAGCGATGAAACTGACAGTAACGGCCCCGGCGGTAGCGTGGTTCAAGGAAGAGTGGGGATGCAAGGAAGGCGACAGCGTCCGCTTTTTTGTCCGCTATGGAGGCGTGAGCACGGTGCAGGATTCGTTTTCCATGGGGATTGCCAAAGAGCAGCCGAACGAAGTCGGGCTTTCTGCGGTAGTAGACGGCATTACCTTTTACATGGAGCAGGATGAGCTGTGGTATATGAATGGAAATGGACTGATCGTCGACTACCGACCGGCGACGGATGAAGTGGATTTCAAACTGGATGAAGCGTGAGCAAGCAGCGAATCGCTCAATCTGATACAAACGATACCGAAATGACTCCCGAAGCAGGAGTCATTTTATTTTTATACTTAACAAACAAAAATATTTATTATATTATAAATCTATACCCGATTGGAAAAAGGAGGATGGAGCATGCGGTTACTCGATTCGTATTTGGAGCTTGGCGTAGTGGGAATGGCGCGGGCCGCGCAGGCAGGCTGGTTTGGAGGGCATTACGGTGCGGCTTTGTTGGCGGGCTACTACATGGATCGCGAGCATGAGCTGCCTGAGCATGTAAAAGCAGGAATTGAGCGAACCTGTGAGGCGTTTCGGCGCTTGCAGCCGGAATGGTTTGCGCCGCTGGGTCAAGAGGAACAGGCTGATCCGGCTTTGCTGCAGCAGGTCGTTGACGGACTGACGCAAAATGTGAAGCAACTGCGGACATCCGGGCATGGACTGGCATTGGGCGTGCTGGCATTGAAGGCGTTGCGGGATCGGCCCGATCTGGTTCGTCCGAGCGTGGTCGCCGGATTGGTCGAAATGCTGAAAAAGACGACAGAAGACAGACCGACGCGCTATTGGGGCATCGACAGCTATTTTGCCGTCACAACTGCGGATGTGGCGGAGGAAGTGGCTCCGTACGACACAACCGAGGAGATGGCGCGAAGGACGTTTGCCGAGCTGCATACCGTCGTGCCGGGGCGAGTGATCGACGGGCAGCGCTACCATTTTGCGGGCGAGATCGTCCATGGTGTGACGCACGCGCAAGCTTTGACAGACCTGGAGCGCTTCGGATACGGGGAGCTGGTGCAGGCAGGCATGGTGAACCACCGGATTCAGACTTACCTCAATCGGCAGATGCCGGAGTTTGTTTTGGCGGATGAGGTCAAGGAACCTGCGTTTACGGAGATTTTTTCGCCTGCATACTGGGAAAAAACGTACAGCGATCCACATGCGCTCAAGCTTCCGTACGCGGCGCTGGATCTGCTGGGCAGGCTGCCTGCCGGGGAGCGCCCAGACGCCGAACGCAATCTGTGCAAGCTGTTGACGACGATGGAGTAGACAGACGAGCAGACGGGCGTTAAAAAAACAGGGAGGCTGCTGTAGCGCTCCCTGTTTTGCCTGTGGCTATGTGGCCTACCAGTTCGGAATGACGGTAGTGGTAGATTCTTGATTCGCAAAGTAGCTCTTGTGCTGAACGAGTGCGCGGAGAATGGCGGCTTCATTGATTGTATAACCAATGCCGGCTCCGGTTGGAACGGCCAGTACGCCCGGCGAAACGAAATCGATCATCGGCGTCACTACATCCTCTGTAAAATAGCGGTGCGAAGGGGACGTGTCGCCCGGGATGGTGAAATTGGCCAGCGAAGCGATGGCGATGTTGTGCGCGCGGCCGATGCCGACTTCCTGCATGCCGCCGCACCAGACGGGAACGCCTTTTGCCGCGCACAGGTCATGGAGCTTCCTGGCATCGGTCAGGCCGCCGACACGCCCGATCTTGATGTTGATGATGCGGCAGCTTCCCAGTTCAATCGCTTTGCGCGCATCCTCCACCGTATGGATCGACTCGTCGAGGCAGATCGGCGTTTTCAGTTCTCTTTGCAATGTCGCATGGTCGATGATGTCGTCGTGCCCCAACGGCTGCTCGATCATAATCAGCCCGAAGTCGTCCAGTTGCTTCAGCATGTCGATGTCTGCCAGCGTATAGGCGGAGTTGGCATCGGCCATCAGCGGAACGTCCGGACCAAAGGTGTGACGGATCGCCCGGATCGGCTCTACGTCAAAGCCCGGTTTGATCTTGACCTTGATTTTTTTGTAGCCGTCGCGGATAAAGCTGTCTACGCGCGCAAGCAGCTTCTCGATCGTCGGCTCGATGCCGATGCTGACCCCTACGTCAATCGTCGTCCGGGTTCCGCCAAGTGCCCGGGAGAGGGACATGCCGTTCATTTTCGCATACAGGTCCCAAACCGCGCCTTCCAACGCCGACTTCGCCATCTGGTTGCGGCGCATCCAGGAAAAGATTTGCGATACTTCATCAGGGTGCTCGATTTCACGGGAAAAAAGTTGTGGAATCAAATATTTTTCCAGCATATACCAGACTGTATCGACATCCTCCTCGTTGTAGACCGGAACGTCCATCGCGACGCTCTCGCCGAAGCCGACATGTGTTCCGCTGTAGGCGCGGACGAGAATACATTCCTTGTGCGTCTCCAAGCCCATGCTGGTGACAAAAGGGGCTGTCAACGGGATTTTGATTCTTTGCAGATCGACGCGTTCGATTTTCATGACCATCTCTCCTCAGACTTGGGATTCGTATGAGCGATGGCGGCGCACAGGCGGATTTACTTGCCAGCGTGCCGCTCAAACGTGGTGAGTACTGTACGGGCCAAAATCTCGATCCCATCCAGCAGCGCTTCTTTGTCAAATGTCATCTGCGGATGGTGCAGGCCGGGTGCGAGGCCGCAGCCCAGTCCCAGCATCGTCGCGCGCAGGTGAGGGCGCTCCTTGGTGTAATAGTGAAAATCTTCCGCGCCTGGCGTCTGAATCGGCGCTTCCAGACGGTCTGCGCCGAGCGTCTGCACAATCGCCTCGGCCATGATTTGCCGCGCCTCTTCGTGGACTTCGGCGGCGTACACCCGCTCGGTGATGTCATAGGACAAGTCTACCTCATAAAGCTGGGCGACGTGCTGCAAAATGTGCTCGACTCTGGAAAACAGCGCGTCGATGACAAGGTTCGTCTGGGCGCGCAAGTCCAGGTGGAACTGGGCCGAGCCGGGAATGATGTTGCTGCTCTTGCTGCCCGCAGAAAGCTGCGTCATTTTCACGGAATAAGGGACGAGCGGATCGAGGTGAATCCCTTTGAGTTGCTCGACGATCGCCGCTGCCACCTCGATGGCATTGACGCCAAGGTGCGGGCGCGCCCCGTGGGCATCGTCTCCCTTGATTTGCCCGAAAATGGTGCCTGCCGCGCCGTGCATGATGGCAGAGGCAGCCGTGCCGCGCGGAATCTCCTGAACCGGGCGCAGATGGACGCCGTACAAATAGTCGATGTCGTCGACCACTTGTTTTTTAACCATAGCCAAAGCGCCGTTTCCGCTTTCCTCCGCCGGCTGGAAAATCAGCTTGAGGCGGCCGGGGAGCTGGATGTTTTGCGCCTGCAACACCATGAGGACGCCCAGCACCATCGTCATATGGGCATCGTGCCCGCAAGAGTGGTTCGCCTGGAAGACGCCGTTTACCTCCTGCCAGAGCGCATCCATATCTGCCCGCACGCCGACCGTCAATCCTCCCGGGGTCAAGTCTCCCCATTCCGCCACCACTCCGGTTACGTCGTCAAACGTCGTGACCCGGCAATGACGCTCCTGCAAAAAACGGGCGATATAAGCGGTCGTTTCTACTTCCTGCCAGCTAACCTCCGGATGTCGATGCAAATGCTCGTACAGAGAAAAAATGGCGGGCTGCAATTGTTTGATTGTTGTGCGCATGGTTCCTCCACAGGTTTGCGGCTGGGGCTGCGCCACAGCGGGGCGCATGCGACGCAAGCCAGCTTGTTTTGAAAAAGGTGTGCGTCGTCTTTAGCTCTAGGAAACGCCGATGGTTACAGCGACGATCAGGGCGATGGCGGCGATGACGGCCCAGCCGAGAAGCAGCTTCCAAATGAACTTGACCCATTTTTCATACGGAATGCCAGCGACAGCCAGATAGCCCATCAAGGCAGAAGAAGTCGGAATGATCGAGTTCGTCACCGCATCCCCGTACTGGAAGGCAAGGACGGCGACCTGACGGGAAATGCCCAGCAGGTCGGCGATTGGCACCATGATCGGCATCGTTGTCGCCGCTTGGCCGCTGCCGGACGAAATGAACAGGTTCAACACCGCTTGAATCAGGAACATGGCCAGCACGTTGATGGCATCCGGCAAATGGCCGATGGCGGAAGTCAGCGCGTAAATCATCGTGTCGATAATTTTTCCTTCTTCCAGCACGACGGTGATCGCCCGGGCGAAGCCGACGATCAGGGCGCCGAAGGTAACGGCTTTGGCGCCAGCGACAAAGGAGTCAAACAGCTTGTTTACATTCAGCCCGCCGACAAGCCCGGCAACCAGTCCCATGATTAAAAAGGAAGCGGTAAGCTCGGTCAGGAACCATTCGTACTCGAACACGCCGTAGACGTTGAAGGAGAGTCCACAGACCATGACCAGAAAGACCAGCTTGTGGCGTCCGTTGAGATCGGGAATTTCGACGGCGACTTGTTCGTCGCTTTCCTTTTGCTCGATCGCGTAAATGACGCTCTTGGTCGGGTCTGCCTTCACCCGGTAGGCGTAGCGCATGACGTACCAGATGGCAAAGCCGAGGACAAAGACGTACACGATAGCGCGGAAGGTCAGACCGGAGAAGAGCGGCAACTGCGCCAAAGACTGGGCGACCCCTACCGTGAACGGATTGAGCATGCCGCCCATGAAGCCGGCCGCTGCCCCCATCGTAATCATGGCGGTACCTGTTACGGCGTCAAAGCCCATTGCGCGGGCGAGAGCGATGCCGATTGGCACGAAAATAATGCTTTCTTCCGCCATCCCCATCGTGAAGCCGCCGATGGAGAAGAGGAACATGGATGCGGGGATCAGGAGCTTTTCCCTGCCTTCCAGATAGCGGACGCCTTTGTTGATGCCCGCCTCAATGGCCCCCGTCTGGCGGATGATTCCGAAAACGCCGCTGACGATGAAGATGTAAAAGATGATTTGCGAGCCTTTTTGCATCCCTTCAGGAATTGCTTTGAACATGTCGAAAAAGCCGACAGGGCTGCTCTCGACAGCGTGATAGCTGCCGTTTACCACGATGGTTCTGCCCGAGGCGTCGTCCTTGATGCGTTCGAACTCGCCTGTCGGAAGCACGTAGGAAGCAAGCGCTGCCAAAATGATGATGATAAAGAGAATGGCATAAGTGTGCGGGACGGAAAAACGTTTTTTGGCTGGCGCTGCTGGAGAAGAATGTTTTGTAGCCATGAGGTCACCTCGCTTTTTTGCCTTTTCTATAAGCAAGTGGCGTGCCAACTGTCGAAATTTCGCGAAAAAAGGCGTTTTCATTGGACGGAGGGTGGCAGCGTCCAAACGAAAACGCACTCTTTAGGAATGTTTATTAGGATTTATTCGTCCTAATACAACCTAATATTCATTTGCCTTGCACTATATTTTTCCATATTTCCTCAACATTTCGATGCCGTCACGGGTGATCGAGGTTCCTTGACGGGTTGTGCCTGAGCGCACCAGTCCAAGCTGCTCAAGCTGTTTCAAGCGGTTGCGTAGCGCGCTTTCCGTCCAGCCGTTCGCCTGCAGGACGGGGGTGTGCGCCAGTTGGTAGCGCCCCACTGGTTTGTTGGCGAGGTAATATTGATACAGTCCGAGCAAAATATCCAGATTCCGCTCATCCTCGAGAGGCACGGCCGCCGCTGCGGATTGCTTTTGAAATATCCGCTCGGTCAAACGCTTGGGCAGGTCGGCAATGCCGATGACAGGATGCTCGCTTACCGTAATGGCGTAGTCCACGACGTTTTTCAGCTCGCGAATGTTGCCTCGCCAGTCGTGGGCGAGCAACAGCTCCATGACTTCCGGCGACCAGCTTTTGCGAATCCCTTGCTGCTTCAAGTGATCGTCAATCAGCAGCGGAATGTCGCTCGTTCGCTCGCGCAGCGCCGGGATTTCGATGGGCAGGACGGCCAGCCGGTAAAACAAGTCTTCGCGAAAAGCGCCATCCCGGACGGCATCCTCCAGATTGCGGTTGGTGGCAGCGATCACCCGGCAGTCTACGGACAAAATCCCTGTGCCGCCGACGCGGATCACTTGCTTTTCCTGCAGGACGCGCAGCAGCTTGACCTGGATCGCGGGGGAGATATCGCCAATCTCGTCGAGAAAAATCGTGCCGCCATCCGCCTGCTCGAACAGTCCGGGCTTGCCTCCTTTGCGCGCGCCTGTGAAGGCTCCGTCCTCGTAGCCGAACAGCTCGCTCTCCAGCAAGTTTTCCGGCAGGGAGGCGCAGTTGATCGCGACAAACGGGCCGTTTTTGCGCAGCGAATGCTGGTGGATCGCGTGGGCGAACAGCTCTTTGCCCGTCCCGTTTTCACCCGTGAGCAGGATCGTCTGGTTGTTTTTCGCCATCTTTTTGCTAAGCTCGATGGCGTGCAGGAGCGGCTGGCTGCTGCCTTTTATATCAGCAAACGAGTAGGTAGCGGTGTGGCCGCGCAGGGCGAGCTGGGTGCGCAGGCGCTGGATTTCCGTCACGTCTTTCAGCGTACAGACGAAGCCGAGATGCTCGTGGCTGCGGCGAATGCTGTGGCTGCTGACGATGAATTGCCGCTGGTCGATGGCGATGAGCGCATCCTCCTGCCCCTCCTGTTCAAAAAAGGGGGCGAGCAGGCCGTGTTCCTTGAGGATCGTATAAGGCTTGCCGATAACGACCGATTCGTGCGGACAGAACAGCTCGACGGCGACATCGTTAATGAACGTGATTAGACCGTCCTCATTACAGGCGATGACCGGATCCTTCACCGCCTGAAAGGTGGATTGAAGCTGGCTGTTGAGCTTTTGCACTTCGGCGTAGGAAGTGCCGAGCATTTTGGCCAGCTCGGACATTTCCACGATGAAGGCGGAGAGGTATTGCCGCTCCCATTCAATCGGGACGCCCACCTTGCGCCCGGTATCAATCAGATCGTGAATGCTGATTTTGCGAAAGCCGAGGTCGATGACTTCCACGTGAGGGGGCAGCGGCACATCGGGAATGCTCATGATGATCGCATACCGAAAGCGCTCCTCGAACGTACTGCCTGGGTGAAAAGGGACGTAATTCAGGTGGTCAATCTTGACTTCCAGCAAGTTTTGGATGACCTCCTGGGCTGTGACCGGCGAGTTGTTCATGACAGGCACGGTCGTTCCGGGCGGGATTTGCATCAGCGCCTTTATTTTGCGCAGTTCAAAAAAACGGTTCAGCACGGTAATCGGGACCGTTTCGGGGACGGCCTGACGGGCGATCGTGTACAACTCAGGCGCCCTGGTCGTAATGAAGACGTGGGACACCCCGGAGAGGTCAGGGATTTGTTCGTGGCTGGCAAAGCCGATGACCTTGCAATAAGGCTCAAAATACGCCCGCAGCTCCTTGAGCAGAAAAGCGAGCGTGTCGGTTCCTTTTGCAATCAAGACAATGGTGTGGTCCATGGTGCACCGCCTTTTTTTGTACAGACTAAAGCTTTCGCCAATGGCTTGGCGCTGCCAAGTTTTCGCAAAAAACTGTTGATACCATGATAGCACAACGGCTGTCCCGCAACGGATGGATTCCCTTGTCTGCGCAGGAAAGACAAGGATTGATCTGCCGGGAGGGAAGTGTGGTTTAATAGAAGAAAGAGAAAAAAGAAAAAGAGTGAAGAGGAGCAGGAGGATTCAGCATGGAGAACAAGATTGTTCCAGAAATGCTGCAGATGATTGGCCAAGCTGTGCCGGAAGAAGTGTCGATTGCGATCTCGGACGGCACCCAATACTTGTATTATCAGCCAAGCTCAAACATTGATCTGAAAATCTCCCCGGGCGACCAGGTCCCGATTGGCTCTGCCACGCACAAGGCGCTGATGGAGAGAGGAAAAGTCGGACATCAGGTGGAGAGCCGCATTTTTGGCGTGCCGTACTACGGTTTGTCGCTGCCGCTGTTCCGCGGGGGAGAGGTCATGGGCTGTATTACCGCCATCTATCCTTTGCAAAGCGTTCCGTTGGCTAATCCGCAGCCTAGGCTGTCGTTTTTGATTGGAAAAGGGGAAGATGGCTGGCTGCCGATTCCGCTGCACGAGATTGTTTACATCAGCTCGCACGAGGGCAAGACGCTGCTGCATTCGGCAAGCGGGTCGTACCCGAACAAATACAGCATGTCCGAGCTGGAATACATGCTTCCGCCTGAGCGGTTCGCGCGTTGCCATCGCTCTTATTTTGTCAATCTGGAGTCCATCGGCTTTATCCATCCGCATTTCCATTCGACTTTCATGCTGGAGATGAAGGACAAGCAGAAGACGAGAGTTCCCGTGAGCCAGACGTATGCCAGCACGTTCCGGCAACTGCTCGGCTTCTAGCTTTTGCAGGCCCCTTGCCAGTGAGAATGGTTCGCTGTCTTTTTTGCTAACTCGCTGCTCAAATATTCTGCTTTGTTGAAAATCGAGTGCCCGCTCAGAATTCTTGTGCTAGTGTATGAACAAGAAAAGATGGCATAGGGGGTCACAATGATGTGGGAGCGCTTACGCGATAAAAGATTGGCAGATAAAATCGTGACGGCTGAGGAAGCAGCGAGTTGGATCGAGGATGGCATGACAATCGGGTTAAGTGGTTTCACTCGTGCAGGGGATGCCAAGGTTGTACCGCTCGCATTGGCAGAGCGAGTCAAACAAGACAACAAGCCTTTTGGCGTGAATGTATATACAGGAGCTTCGCTCGGATCAGACGTGGACGCTGTCATGGCGGAGGCGGGCATTGTCAACAAGCGGCTGCCTTTTCAAGCCGATCCGGTCATGCGCAAAAAAATTAACGACGGCAGCATGATGTTCGTGGACCAGCATTTGTCCCACACCGCCGAGCTGATTCGCCAAGGAGCGATGAGTGCGATTGATTACGCGATTGTGGAAGCGGTTGCAATCACAGAGGACGGCATGATTATTCCCGCCACTTCTGTCGGCAACTCGAACATTTTCGTCGATTACGCGAAGCATGTCATCATTGAATTGAATCTCGCCCAGTCCGCTGAGTTGGAGGGCATTCACGATATTTACACGCCAGCGAGCCAGGGAGCGCGCGAGCCGATTCCGCTCACGGCGGTAGACCAACGGATAGGAACAGCGGGCATTGTGGTCGATCCCGAAAAAATCAAAGGCATTGTGTTGACGAACCAGTTGGATTCGCCGTCGACAATCGTCGAGCCGGACGCGGAGACGGCTGAAATCGCCGCTCATCTGATCGCGTTTTTGCGCGAGGAAGTCAAGGCGGGACGGCTGCCGGAAAATCTCGCGCCGCTGCAATCCGGTATCGGGTCTGTCGCCAATGCCGTGTTCAACGGTTTTCTCGACTCCGAGTTCACCGATCTGACCGTTTACTCGGAAGTACTGCAGGACGCGGTCTTTGACCTGATCGACGCGGGGAAAATCTCGTTTGCTTCCGGTTGTTCGATCACGCTGACGGCTGACAAAATGCAGTACGTCACCGAACATTTTGCCAAATACCGCGACAAGCTGCTGCTGCGTCCGCAGGAGATCACCAACCATCCGGAAATCATTCGCCGCCTGGGGCTGATCGCCATCAATACGGCGATTGAGGTGGACATCTACGGCAACGTCAACTCGACGAACGTTTCGGGCAGCAAGATGATGAACGGGATCGGCGGATCTGGCGACTTTGCCCGCAATGCGCGTCTGGGCATTTTCGTAACCAAGTCGATCGCCAAAGGCGGAAAAATCTCCAGCATCGTGCCGTTTGCCTCCCATGTCGATCATACGGAGCACGACGTCGACATCATCGTCACCGAGCAAGGGCTGGCTGATTTGCGCGGGCTGGCACCACGCGAGCGCGCCTTGAAAATCATCGAAAACTGCGCGCATCCAATGTACCGTGAGCAGCTTAAAGCGTACTACGAAGAAGCGCTCACTCGCGGCGGGCACACTCCGCACGTACTGGAAAAAGCATTTTCCTGGCACGTGCGCTACGCCGAGGAAGGAACCATGCTGGAGCAAAAGCCGGCGCTGGTGTAAGTTGTATCGAACCGCATCATAGAAACAAACCCGCTCGGGCGCTGCTGCCTGGGCGGGTTTTGCTTTGAAAAAAAGCGGGCGCGCCCGCCAGAACGCGAGCAGTTGCTGCTCTAGCGGGTGTTGTGAGTAACGCAAGTGATTTCTGTTTTTTCGCGTCTGCGGTTGCCAGACCTGCTTACGCGCTTTTCGCCTTTCGCGCCTCTTTTGGCTGGGCAAACGAAGCCAGGGCAAAGCCGAAGCCCGCGAGCACGAACAGACCGCTGACCCAGCTTATGTGCCAGATTGCCGCATGGTTGACGATGACGCCGCCAAGTCCCGCGCCCAGCGCCAGCCCGAGCTGAAAAACGGATGTATTGATGCTGAGCGCCACTTGCGAAGAGTGCGGGGTCAACGAGATCAAGTAATACTGCTGGGCAGGGACGGTCGTTTGCACGGCAGCTACCCAGAGCATGACGGCGACGATTGAGCCTGCCAACAGCTTTGTCGACATCGGCAAAAAAAAGCAGGACGACCGCATGGAGCAGCAGGCTATTCCTATACGCTGATCGTGCTGACGGCGCCGTTTGAGCAAAAAATGATGATGGAGGAAGAGAAGATTTTTTGAAGGCGGCAGAAAAGGCGAAAAGGACCGTCACGACAAGGTGACGGTCCAAGGTTTATCCATGCATAAGGGCGGTTTTTCAGA
The DNA here is from genome assembly GCF_004117055.1 of Brevibacillus agri. NCBI lineage: Bacteria > Bacillati > Bacillota > Bacilli > Caryophanales > Paenibacillaceae > Brevibacillus > Brevibacillus agri. The sequence continues at coordinate 139,924 of NZ_CP026363.1, read as the reverse complement.
CAAGGTTACTTGCGGTAGAGCGGGTAGTCTACTTCCAGCGGAACTTGAATGAGCACGATCCGCAACGGCGCATCTGCTTGCGCCTGGTAAGTGACGCTTGCTGTTTCTGCTTCCGCAGAGATTACCACAAAATCTCCTTTGTGTGCGACGGTCGGCGGCTCGCCCGCTTCGCTGTGCCCGCCAACGCTTCCGCTTCCTTCCACGACGACGACAGCGTGGGCGTAGCCGGCCGGAAGTTGCAGCGAGTAAGCTTTGCCTGCGGGAATCGCAATATCTTTCATGAGCGAATCGGTCACGAGCGAGATGGGGGCAGCGGGACCGATGATGTTTTTCACCCGTACGCCATCCGCCGTCTCGGTCGGAAACTGCTCGTGGTCGTACTGGTTGTACGTCGGCGGGTTTTTGGTCGTTTTGGCGAGGTGCGGCTCAAACCAGATCTGGAACATCTCGGTATCCTTGCCCAGCTCTTCGGCATGGTAAGCGCCTGAGCCTGTTTGCATGATCTGCGCACCGCCCGTAGTGACCTGCTGCAAATTGCCCAGCGTGTCCCGGTGGCCGACTGTACCTTGCAGGACGTAAGACAAAATTTCAAAGCCGGAATGCGGGTGCAGGGGAATCTCGAACGTTTTGAGAGATTTTGCCCACGCCCAGTAAAAAAGCGGTCCAACCCGTTTTACAACGGAGCCTTCATGAGGGAAGCCAATCGGTTTGTTTTCTACGATTTCACCGTCGCCAAAATGTCCTTTTGCTTGTTCGTTTTGTGTGTAGACGCGGATTTTCATCTGTTGTGTCCTCCCTTGGTGGAATGCTGGCTTACGGGTACGGATTTACGAGCGGTTGCTTAAAACAAAACGTATGCGCCTGGACCGATCAAAGCGACACCGATAGCGACCGCGATCAAGGTCAGATTGTACTCATAGCCGTTTTGCGTTACCCAATATCCATTTTGACCGTGAACCTTCACAATCGCAACAAGCATTGTGAAGACGATGAGCAGAGCGCCAACCCATGTGCCGACACCTGCCGCGAACAGCAAGCCGCCGACGAGTTCAGCCAATCCGGCAAGCAGCGCCATGGTCACACCAGGCTTCACCCCGATAGACTCCAGCCAGCCGCCTGTGCCTTTCAGACCGTAACCGCCAAACCAGCCAAACAGCTTTTGCGCACCGTGACCTGCGAACGACAACCCAACAACCAAACGAATAATCAGCAAACCAAGATCCATCATTTTTTCATCTCTCCTTAATTGTTTTAAATTATAGTATTTTAAATTTGAGATATTTGGACAAGAAAGGCTGGCGGGCCTTAGAAGGTTTCCGCCAGTTTTGCTGCTTTTTCTATGCCTGCTGCTACGATTTCTTCTGCTTTGTCAGGGAATTGGTTGTGACCTTCTACGATCACTTCGGTAATATTGCTGATTCCCCAGAAGCCAAGCACCGTGCGAACGTAGCGGTTAGCCAGCTCGATTTCTGCCATTGGGCCTTCGGAGTAAACGCCGCCGCGTGCGCTCAACAGCGCCACTTTTTTGTCGCCCATCAGTCCTACAGGGCCTTCCGCGGTGTATTTGAATGTTTTGCCTGCTTGAGACAGGTAGTCCACATAGGTGTGCAGCACAGCCGGAACGGTGAAGTTCCACATTGGGAACGCGATCATCACTTTGTCAGCGTCAGCGAATTGGTTCAAATATTTGTTGACCAGCTCTGCGCCTTTTTTCTCTTCGGCAGTCAGCTCCATGCCGCGGCCTGCCTTGAACATAGCCGTGAGCAGATCGTTTCCGTAGTAAGGAAGGTTTTCTGCGAACAGGTCCAGCTCGGCGATTTCGTCGTTTGGATGGTTTTCTTTATACGATTGGACGAAAGCCTCGTACAGCTTTACACTCACAGCCTGTTCAACAGGGCGATCATTTGCTTTAATGAAAAGTACTTTACTCATGAGAAATTTATTCCCCTTTCTTTTCGTAAGCATCTAACTTCAAATGCATAAATCTTGATTTCAAGATTATTATGTGCTGAACGTTTTGTCAACACTTTTTTTGCACCTGTTGGGTGCTGCTCAGTCTAATACGTATCCTGAGCAGCACGTCCCAACTTTTTTAACAAACCGATGGCTTGCTGCTGTTCTTCGGGAGTGAGTCCTGCGACCGCTTTTTCAATCGCCTGCTGGTGGGGAGGGAAAATCTCTGCCAAAAAGGCGTGTCCTTTCTCGGTCAGCTCGGCGTAAATGACGCGGCGGTCGGCCGAACAGGGCTTGCGAATCAGCAGTTGCTTCTTTTCTAGCTTGTCCACAACGTACGTGATATTTCCGCTGGAGATCAGGATCTTTTCGCCAATTTGCTGCAAAGGCTGCGGGCCTTTATGGTAGAGTACTTCCAGGACGCCGAACTCTGTCGGGTTCAAACCGTGCTGGCGGATGTGACGATTGGAATGGGCGGTCACCCAGTTATACGATCGCGACAAGACGACAAACAGGTCGAGGGCATTGTTTCGCTCCATGAAAAAGCCCTCCTTTCCATCGAAATTTCAATATCTTGAATTTAAGACAATCCTACATGATCTCGTTTGCCTTTGTCAAATGGCGAAAATCATCCCTTTGCAAAACAAAAGTTTTTGTGATAGACTTTTGTTTGTGAACGAAGCTGTGAATGCTAATCAGAAGAAAGGAGGATGACCGTGGAAAAAGACATGTTGATCCTTCACCACATCCGGCAAAATCCGTTCATCTCCCAGCAGGAGCTGGCTGACTTGATCGGGATTTCGCGTTCGGCTGTTGCCGGGTACATTGCCCAGTTGACCAAGCGTGGCGAGATCAAAGGCAGAGCGTATATATTGCGCGACGAAGGCATGATTGCCTGCATCGGCGGAGCGAACCTCGACCGGAAAGCGCGCGGCAAGCAAGCGGTGCGGCTGCACTCTTCCAATCCGGTCACGATCATGGAGTCGTGCGGCGGGGTGGCGCGCAACATTGCGGAGAATCTCGGCAGGCTCGGATGCAATACGTCACTTTTCACCAGTGTCGGTGAGGACAAGGAAGGCGAGTGGATTTTGCAGGAGACGAAAAAGCACGGCGTAGACATCAGCCAGGTGTGGCGTCTGCCGATGCAGCGCACAGGGACGTACACCGCGCTGCTCGATATAGATGGAGAAATGGTCGTATCGTTGGCCAACATGGATATTTACGACGCGCTCACGCCGGAAATGTTCGCGGAGAAATGGTCCCACCTTGCCGCAGCCCACGCGATTTTTATTGATACGAACATACCGGGGGATTGCCTGGCCTACATTATCGGCCGGTGCCGGGAGGAGAACATTCGACTTTTCGTTGACCCGGTCTCTTCTGCAAAAGCGAAAAAGCTCCCACAGCAATTGGACGGAGTAGAAGCGATCCTGCCCAATCGGGAAGAAGCGGAGCTGCTGGCTGGCATGGCGATCCGCTCGATTGAGGATTGCGCAGAGGCGTGCCGCAAAATCAGGGAGCGAGGCGTCAAGCACGTCATCGTGACCATGGGCGAAGCGGGCATTTACTATCAGTCGGAGGACGTATCGGAGCACATGGCGCCGTATCCGACTGAAGTGGTAGATGTGACAGGGGCGGGAGATGCGTTTGCATCCGGCCTGCTGTATGGAATCGTGAATGGAGAGTCGTTCCAGACAGCTTGCCGTCTCGGACTGGCTGCCTCGGCCTTGACCCTGCAAACAGAGCAATCCGTTTCTCCCTTATTAAAACCGGAACAACTGCAACTGACCGTTGAACAATACGAAAAGGAGCGATAAATGATGAAACAATACTTGACCTTTACAGAGGAAGTACGCCACGCCCTGGAGAACAATTTGCCGGTCGTTGCCCTGGAGACGACGATTATCTCCCACGGCATGCCGTATCCGCAAAACATCGAGATGGCAAAAGAAGTCGAGCAAATTATCCGCGACAACGGTGCGGTACCTGCGACCATCGGGATCATGAACGGCAAAATCAAGATCGGCTTGACCGAGAGCGAGCTGGAAGAGTTCGCGACCAACAAGTCGGTAGAAAAAGTGAGCCGCCGCGACTTCCCTTACATTTTGGCTAGCGGCAAAATCGGCGCGACGACTGTAGCGGCTACGATGATCGCAGCAGACCTGGCGGGCATCCGCATGTTCGCGACTGGCGGCATCGGCGGGGTACACCGTGAAGGCGAAATCACCTGGGACGTATCCGCAGACCTGACAGAGCTGGCGCAAACGAATGTCGCGGTTGTGTGCGCGGGGGCGAAGTCTATCCTCGACATCGGCCGCACACTGGAATACCTGGAGACACAAGGGGTTCCGGTAGTCGGCTACCGCACTTCCGAGTTCCCGTCCTTCTTCGCCCGCGAAAGCGGATTTGGCGTAGACTTCCGCCTGGATACGCCGGAAGAAGTAGGGACCCTGATGAACACCAAATGGAACCTCGGTCTGAACGGCGGCCTGATTATCGCCAACCCGGTGCCGGAAGCGGATGCGCTTGACCACAAGCAAATCGAGGGCGTGATCTTGCAAGCGCTCAACGAAGCGAAGGAAAACAACATTGCGGGCAAAAAAGTAACGCCATTCTTGCTCGACAAAGTGAAGCAGTTGACCGCAGGCAAAAGCTTGCAGACCAATATCGCGCTGGTGCGCCACAATGCGGAGGTAGCGGCGAAAGTGGCAGTAGCGTACCAGCAAGCAGTGAACGAAGGAAAATAAGCGAAGAACAGACAAGCCCCCGGTGGTATCCATCGGGGGTTTTTGCGTTGGTTTCGGGGCACAATCGAGGGGCGGGAAAAATTTGTGCCAAACCACTTGATATACCCTATGGGGGTATTGTATAGTGAAGGTGTGATAAAAAATAAGCCTCAGGGAAACAATACGATAAATTATACCCCGTGTGGGTATGTGGAGGAATTGGTATGAGTGTCAAAACGGCAGAAGCTACAGTTCCGATTTCCGGGATGACGTGTGCGGCCTGCGCGCTTCGTATTGAAAAAGGCTTGCAGAAGCTGGATGGCGTCGAGACAGCCAATGTGAATCTGGCGTTGGAAAAATCGACGGTCGTCTTCGATCCGGCGAAAACGAGCCTCGACGATATTCGCTCGAAAATTGAAGCACTTGGCTACGGCGTGGCCGCAGACAAGGTAGAGCTGAACATCACAGGCATGACGTGTGCAGCCTGCTCGACCCGCATCGAGAAAGGCTTGAATAAAATGCCCGGCGTCCTGAAGGCGAACGTGAATCTCGCCATGGAAACGGCCACGATTGAATACGATTCGGCGCAGGTGGGCGTGGGCGATCTGGTTCGCCAGGTGGAAAAGCTCGGGTATCAGGCGGCCCGCAAGGAAGAAGGCAAAGAAGAGGAACAGGTCGATCGCCGGATGGCAGAGATCAGGCGGCAGACGCAAAAGTTCTGGATTTCACTGATCTTTTCGCTGCCGCTGCTCTGGTCGATGGTCAGTCACTTTTCCTTCACCTCGTTCATCTGGCTGCCGGACTTTTTGATGAATCCGTGGGTGCAGCTCGCTTTGGCGACGCCTGTGCAGTTCATCATCGGGGCGCAGTTTTACGTCGGGGCGTACAAAGCGCTGCGCAACAAAAGCGCCAACATGGATGTGCTTGTCGCGCTGGGCACTTCGGCTGCCTACTTTTACAGCCTGTACGTGGCGATTTCTTCCATCGGTTCCCACGCGCACATGCTGGAGCTGTATTTTGAAACAAGCGCGGTGCTGATTACGTTGATCCTGTTGGGCAAACTGTTTGAGGCGAAGGCAAAGGGACGTTCCTCGGAAGCGATCCGCAAGCTGATGGGCCTGCAAGCCAAAACGGCGGTAGTCATTCGCGATGGCGTAGAAATGACGATCTCCGTCGAGGATGTGCGGCCGGGTGACGTCGTGTATGTGAAGCCTGGCGACAAAGTGCCTGTCGACGGCATCGTGCTGGAAGGCCAGTCTGCGGTGGATGAATCCATGCTGACGGGAGAGAGCATCCCGGTAGACAAAGCGGCTGGCGATACGGTCATCGGGGCCACCTTGAACAAAAACGGCTTCCTGAAGGTCACCGCGACCAAAGTCGGCAAAGAAACGGCTCTTGCGCAAATCATCAAGGTCGTGGAAGAGGCGCAAGGAACAAAGGCGCCGATTCAGCGGCTGGCTGACAGCATTTCCGGGATTTTCGTTCCCATCGTCGTCGGGATTGCTGTTGTTACTTTTCTCATCTGGTATTTCGCCGTGATTCCCGGCAACTTCGCCGAGGCGCTGGAAAAGGCGATTGCCGTACTGGTGATCGCTTGCCCGTGCGCACTTGGTCTGGCTACCCCGACCTCGATCATGGCTGGCTCCGGACGCGCCGCCGAGCTAGGCATTCTGTTCAAAGGCGGAGAGCATTTGGAAACTGCGCACCATCTGGACACGATCGTCCTCGACAAGACGGGGACCGTCACCAAAGGGGAGCCTGAGCTGACAGATGTAATCCCCGTTGATTTTGCCGAACAGGAATTGCTGGCACTGGTGGGGGCGGCGGAGAAAAACTCCGAGCATCCGCTGGCCCAGGCGATCGTTCGCGGCATCGCGGAAAAAGGCGTGGCGCTCTCCGAAACCAGCTCGTTTGAAGCGATCCCCGGCTTTGGCATTCGGGCCACAGTTGAGGGCAAGGACGTGCTGGTCGGCACCCGCCGTCTGCTCGAGCAGCATCACGTGTCGTACCAGTCGGTGGCAGATGCCATGCTCTCGCTGGAGCAGGCGGGAAAAACGGCGATGCTGGCTGTCGTGGACGGCAAGCTGGCCGGGTTGATCGCCGTGGCCGATACGATCAAGCCGACCTCGAAGCAAGCGATCGCGCGGCTGAAAGCAATGGGCTTGACGGTCATCATGATGACCGGCGACAACCGCCAAACTGCGGAGGCGATCGCCCGCGAGGCAGGAATCGAGCGCGTCATCGCCGAAGTCCTGCCCGAAGGCAAGGCCGCCGAAGTGAAAAAGCTGCAAGCCCAAGGCAAAAAGGTCGCCATGGTCGGCGACGGAATCAACGACGCCCCGGCGCTTGCCACCGCTGACATCGGCATGGCAATCGGAACCGGGACGGACGTGGCGATGGAAGCGGCCGATATCACGCTCATGCGCGGCGAGCTGACCAGTGTCGCCGACGCCATCGAAATGAGCAAGCGCACCATTCGCAACATCAAGCAAAACTTGTTCTGGGCTTTCGCCTACAACACATTGGGCATTCCGTTTGCCGCCCTGGGCTTCCTCGCCCCGTGGCTCGCCGGAGCGGCAATGGCCTTCAGTTCCGTCTCCGTCGTGCTCAACGCCCTGCGACTGCAGCGAGTGAAGCTGTAAGCCAAAAAACAGCAACAAGCGGCATTGTCCGCATCCCTATACACATAAAACCAAAGGAGAGATTGAGAATGAAAAACGTCACATTGAACGTAGAAGGCATGTCTTGCAACCATTGCGTAAACGCTGTGGAAAAAACGTTGAAGGAGCTTGGCGCAGAGGGAAAAGTCAACCTCGCAGCCAAAACAGTCGAGGTTTCTTATAACGAAAGCACTCTGACGCTGGAAGCGATCAAGGAAGCTATCGAAGAGCAAGGATACGACGTCGTTTAATAGCTGTCAGCACGCTAAGCCTCTGCCTGGACTACGAGTTCGGGCGGGGGCTTTTTCTTTTTGTAAAGACTTCGTAAATCGTTAACACAACCTCAATATTCCGCCAACCGAACAACTGAAAACCCGCATAAACACGCGCCTCTCCTTTATCAAACCTTGTCGCCCGCTTTATACGACCTTCAAAAACGGCAGTTACAATGAAATCAAACGAAAGCAAACAAGTCGGACAAGAACAGGAGGAATGGTCAGATGATGGACTTGCACATGCACACCACCGCTTCTGACGGGAAGCTCGCTCCCGCAGACCTGCTCGTCTGGGCCAAGCAGCGGGGCGTGACTCATCTAGCCATTACAGACCATGATACCGTCGATGGATATCTGCTGGCTCGCGAAGACGCCGCACGGCTCGGCCTGGCGCTCCTGCCGGGAATCGAGTGGAATACGGACGGCCCGGAAGACGAGCTGCACATTTTGGGCTACGGCTTCGACATGGCCGACCCGCGGCTTTTGCACGTCATGGACAGGCGGCAGCGGGAGCGGATCGAGTGGATCGCCGAGATGATCGAGCGCTGTAACCGCTTGGGCGTGGCGATCACCATGGAAGAATGTGCAGCGCGGGCAAAAGGCGGCGTGATGGTGCGCACGCACGTGGCAGAAGCAATCGCCGAGCGCGGCTACAGTCCCACGCCGCAGGCTGCGTTCGAGACGTATTTGCGCAAAGGGTGCGCGGCGTACGTGCCCCGGCCTTCTTTTTCCGCACGCGAAGCGATCGAACTTACGCACGAGGTAGGCGGGATTGCGGTCTTGGCTCATCCGGGTATCTACTCCTTTGAAGTGAAGCTGGAGGCGCTGCTCGCCTATGGCCTCGACGGCATCGAGGTGTATTATCCGAAACATTCGGCGGCGCAGACGGCATTTTGGGAGCGGCAGGCCAAAGCGAATCACCTGATCTGCTCGGGAGGCAGCGACTTTCACGGGCACCAGTCGCGCAACCCGTATCCGGTCGGCAGCGTGCCCATCCCGGCTGAAGTAAAGGAGTGGTGGAAATGCTGTATGTTTCATCAACATTGATGTGGGCGTACCCGGTAGAGGCAGCGATCCTCATCGCCCGGCAATACGGCTTTGCCGGGATGGAAGTCTGGGCCGAGCACGTCTGGTTCCACCAAAGCCACCCGCGAGAAATCCAGCAGGCAGCCAGGCGTGTGGGCATGAAGCTGACCTTGCATGCGGCGAGCTGGGATTTGAACCTGTGCTCGCTGAACAGCGGCATTCGCAAGCAGTCTGTCGAGGAAATCAAGCGTTCTTTGGCGCTTGCGGGCGAGATCGGGGCGAAAAGCGTCACGATCCATCCGGGCCGTGTGACCTTGACGCACAAAAACCGGGAATGGCACGAGGCCGTTCTCGTCGAGGGCCTGAACGAGCTGGCGCAAGAGGCGATGAGACAGGGCCGCGTGCTCTCGATCGAGCATATCGAGCCGATGCCCAAGGAACTGATCGTGACGCCGCAAGACTTGAACAGGCTGCGCGCCGCGCTCGATTACCCGACGGCAGCCACCTTTGACATTGCGCACGTACCTCTGACCTGTTCCCTGCCGCAGTTTTTCCGGGAACTGGAGGGAGTCGATAAAATTCACGTGAGCGACGCGACGGCGACGAAGCTGCACGTGCCGCTCGGAACAGGGGAAATTGATCTGGAAACGATCTGGCCGTTGCTGCTTGCCGCAGACAAGCCTCTGGTCGTCGAAGGCTTCGACGATGCGCGGAATTTGTCCCAGCTCAAGCAAAACCTGCTGTATTTGCAGCAAGGAAACTGTGTCTCATTTGGATAGGAGGTCTGTATTGTTTTGAATATTCTTGTAACGAATGACGATGGCATTTTTGCAAGCGGCGTGCTGTGCCTGGCGCAAGCCTTGCAGCCGTTCGGCAACGTCTCCATCGTCTGCCCGGACCAGGAGCGCAGCGCGATCAGCCATGCGATCACGTTGAAATCCCCTGTAAAAGCGAACAAAGTGAACTTTTTCGATACGTCGCTCGAAGCCTGGGCGGTCAACGGCACTCCGGCTGACTGCGTGAAAATGGCAGTCGAGGTGATTCTCAAGGACAAGCCGGACGTGATCGTATCCGGAATCAACCGCGGCCCGAACCTGGGACGGGATGTGTTTTACTCCGGCACGATCTCGGCGGCGATTGAAGGAGCGATGTATCAGATTCCTTCCATTGCCGTGTCGCTCGCCACGCTCAAGCCAAGCCCGAACTTTTCCATCGTCGAGCCGCTTGCCTACGACGTGTTTGAGACGCTGCTGCGGCACAAGCTCAGCCCGGAAGCGGTACTGAACATCAATTTGCCGTATTTGTCCAAGGAGATGGTAAAAGGCGTGGCCGTCACGCCGCTCGCGATGGACGTGCTGCGCTACCAGTACGTCGGGTTGAACGACCCGCAAGGCTACTTGTGCTACTGGCTGTCCGACCATTTGAGCGAGTTGCACTTCGAGGACGAGGAATCGGATTACTACAAGCTGCGTGACGGATTTATCACGATTACACCGCTGCAATTGAACATGACGAACACCGCCATGAAGGCCAAGATCGGAAAATGGTTTCAAACCGCGAAGCAAAGCTCTTAACGAAGCACGCCTACTTGAATCAGGAGGAATGAAAAATGAAACGTGTTCTGTTGCAAAAATGGACTCTTTCCTTGTTCGCAGCCGCATCGGTCTTCGGACTTGCCGCTTGCGGTTCCCAGCCTTCTTCGTCGACACCGTCGCAGCCAGCGCCGCAATCGGCTCCAACGGCCGCAACTGCCGCGCCAGCGGAGCCTGCTTCGGCCAAAGTAGCGGGGACGCTGAGCTTTTACACGTCCCAGCCGGATGCCGACGCGGCTGCTTTGATCGACGGTTTTTCCAAAAAGTATCCTGACGTAAAAGTAGAGCTGTTCCGCTCGGGGACAGAGGAGGTCATCAGCCGCTTGCAGGCGGAGGCACAGGCGGGACAAGTCAAGGCGGACGTGCTATTGGTCGCGGATGCGCCGACCTTTGCCAGCCTGAAAAAACAAGATTTGCTCCTGCCATACGCATCGCCTGAGGCGGCGGACATTCCGGCAGAGTGGAAGGACGCGGACGGCGCGTACACCGGAACAAAAGTGATGGCGACTGTGCTCGCGGTCAACAGCAGCAAAGTCAAGACGCTCCCGGATAGCTGGAAGGTGCTGACCAGCCCGGAGGCGGCAGGCAAAGCGATCATGCCAAGCCCGCTCTACTCGGGAGCGGCGGCGTACAACGTAGGCGTACTGACGCGGCAAAACGATTTTGGCTGGGACTACATTGCCGGGCTGAAGACAAACCAGATGACCGTCACAAAAGGGAACGGCGCCGTGCTCAAAAGCGTAGCGGGCGGCGAAAAAGACTACGGCATGGTCGTCGATTACCTTGTGGCTCGCGCGAAAAAAGAAGGCTCGCCAGTCGAACTGGTGTACCCGAACGAGGGCGTGCCTGTCATCACCGAGCCGATTGGCATCATGAAGGCGACGAAAAACGAGGCTGCGGCAAAAGCGTTCGTCGATTACGTCCTCTCGGAAGAAGGACAAAAGCTCGCCAGCAGCCTTGGCTACACGCCGATCCGCAAAGGCGTCGAGGCACCGGAAGGCTTGCGCGCGCAAGACCAGATCAAGGCGCTTTCTGCGAATATTGACGAGCTGGAAGCAGCGAGAGAAGCGGACAAAAAGAAATTTGGAGAGATGATGGGTGGCAACTAACTGGCAGACGGCGGTGAGCGAGAGGCAGATGGGGGAGCGGCGCAAATTCGCCGCCTCCCTGTCGTTGGACAAGGCGGCTACGTGGATCGTGCTGGTGCCGGTCGCCTTCTTTTTTGTCTATCCGTTGTGGAAGCTGATTGCGCTGAGTGTACAAACAGAAGCAGGGCTGGGGCTGCGGTATTTTGCAGAAGTGCTCGCCAATGCCCGGACGTGGGAGGCGGTCGGACATACGATTACGGCGGCTGGCCTCTCCACGCTCATCTCCATTGGGCTGGGCGTGTCGCTGGCCTGGCTGTGCGCCTATACGGACATACGCGGGAAGGCCGCTATTCACGCCCTCGCTCTGTTGCCGCTGCTCATTCCCTCCTACGTGATGACGTTGGCCTGGACGCAGTTGGCAGGGCCGCAGGGCGTGCTGAACCGGGCAGCGAGCTGGCTTGCGGGAGGGCCAGTCGAGTTGTGGAACGTCTACGGGCTTGACGGCATCGTCGTCGTGATGGGGCTGACTCACTATCCGCTGGTGTACATGCTGACGCTGTCCGTGCTGTACCGGATTCCAAAGGAGCTGGAATGGGCGGCGCATTCCTCTGGCGCGAGTGCGCGAACGGTATTTGCCCGGGTGACGCTGCCGCTCGCCTTGCCGGGCATCGCCGGGGGAGGGCTTTTGGCCTTTATCTCCGGGCTGGACAACTTCGGCATTCCGGCATTTTTGGGCATCCCGGAAAACATCGCGGTGCTCAGCACGCTCATTTACGAAGAAGTCATCGGATTTGGGCCGAGCGCTTTTGCGCGGGCGGCTGTCCTGTCTGTCCTGCTCGGCGTAATCGCGCTTGCGGGGACAGGGCTACAGTGGGGGTTGCTGCGAAAAAGCCGCGTCGACCAGACCAGTGCCGAGGACAAGTCGATCCGGCGTTCGCTGGGCAAACATCGGTTGGCAGTGGAGATTGCCGTCGGCGGCTTTTTGCTCGTGACGAGCGTGCTGCCGCTGTTGTCCATGGCGGCAAACGCCTTCGTCAAAGCGTACGGCTTGCCGTTTGTCCCGGAAAATTTGACCTGGAAGCATTTTGCCTTCGTGCTGTTCGACCACGCGGGCACGCGGGGGGCGATCGGCAACAGCCTGATGCTCGCCAGCATGGCAGGTGTCTTGTGCGTTGTGGCCGGTACGCTGTTCGCCTATTGGCGCATCCATAAACCGTCTGCGGCGGGCAAAGCGATGGAAGGCGCCGTGGCGCTGCCGTATGCGTTGCCGGGCATGGTGCTGGGGCTGGCGATGATTTTGACCTGGATCGAGCCGATTCCCGGTTGGCAGCCAGGGGTGTACGGAACCGTCTGGCTCATACTGATCGCTTATGTGACGCGCTTTCTCATTCTGCAGGTGAAAAGCAGCACCGTCTCGATCATGCAGGTAGGCAAGGAAGTGGAGGAAGCGGCGCGCATCAACGGCGGGCGTTTCTGGACGAGGTGGCGGCGAATTTTGCTGCCGCTCTATGCGCCGGGGATGGCGACTGGTTTGTTTTTGGTCTTTCTCACCGCCTTTACGGAACTGACGATATCGTCGCTCTTGTGGACGTCCGGTTCGGAAACGATCGGCGTCGTCATTTTCAGCTTTGAGCAGGCGGGCTCCACTACCTACAGCACGGCCCTCTCTACCGTGATTGTAGTGGCTATTCTGCTGGCGCTTTCGGCGGGCAGCCTGTGGAAACGATACTGGCAACGGAGGATCGAACGATGAACAGTGCGCGTGTAGTAGGGGTATCGAAAAAATTCGGCGGTGTGACGGCGCTGCACCAGCTCGATTTACAGATCGGCCAAGGCGAATTTGTCGCCCTGCTCGGGCCGAGCGGCTGCGGCAAAACGACGCTCTTGCGGCTGTTGGCCGGGTTTGAATCGCCGACGAGCGGTGAAATCTGGATCAACAACGAGTGTGTAGCCGATGCCAGCAAGCGCAAGCCGCCAGAGGAGCGGCGGATCGGCATGGTGTTTCAGTCGTTCGCGCTCTGGCCGCATTTGACGGTGTACGAAAACGTGGCGTTTCCTTTGCAGCATCAACAGCAGGTGCCGGAGGCGTTCAGGCAAAACCCGAAGGCGCGCGTAGCGCAGATGCTGGAGATGGTCGGGCTGGGGGGAATGGAGGAGCGCTTTCCGAGCCAGCTTTCCGGCGGGCAAAAGCAGCGTGTCGCCCTGGCGCGGGCCATCGTGTTTAACCCGACGCTTTTGCTGATGGACGAGCCGCTGAGTAGCCTCGACGCAGAGCTGCGCATGCAGATGCGCAAAGAAATCCAGTTCATCCACCGCGAGCTGGGAACGTCGATTGTTTACGTGACGCACGATCAGTCAGAGGCGCTGGCAATGGCGGATCAGATCGTCGTGATGAAGAGCGGCAGAGTCGAACAGGCGGGCACGCCGCACGATATTTACTACGCGCCCGAGTCGCCGTTTGTCGCCAAGTTTGTCGGCAGGGCCAACTTTTTAAAAGGAAGCTGGGCCGCTCCGGGCACGTTTTTGCTGGAAAAGCACGGGGCGCCAGCGCTGCCGATCACCGTTTCCCGCGACTTCTCCGCTTTTTATGCCCAGCAAGTATTGCCTGTGCGCCCAGACCAGCTCAAGCTCTCCGCCTGGCAGCCAGGCGCGGACGGGATTGTCGGGAAGGTCGTTCACGTTCAGTTTCAGGGGCGCGAGCTGATTTATTCGATCCGCGTCGGGGAGGAAGAATGGGAGGTCGTCACCGATATCAGCGAGCGTTTTGCGTATGACGAGCCGGTGCAGGTTGAGGTGTGCTTGTAAAAAAGCGAGGCTTCGCACTGCACGCGCAGGCGAAGCCTTCTGCTTGCTTATCCGGTTACGAGCCAAGCTGTTTTTCCAAATCTTTATCCAGGACGTAAACCTCGATCCGCTCGCCCATCTTCGTGCTGATGTCGCTGTGGCTGGACAGCACTTTGCACCCGGTCAGCTTCTCGACGATTTGTTCCGATTCCTCGCTGTACATTTCGCGCAAAATCTCGCGCATTTCCTTGACGATCCGCCTGCCTTTTTCGTGGCTGGACAGATGCTTTTCCTCGACGGTGAGGACGCCTTTGAAGCGAGCGATCACCATGTCAGAGACGATATATGTCTTGGCCTCCTGCGGCCCCCGTCCGATCAGGTCGCGTTGAAATTTGATAAAGGCTTCGCTGATTTCGGCCTCCAGCTTCTTTTTGATCGAGATGGCCAAACGAGATTCCTCCCAAGATTGCTTCGTTGAGCTTAATCTTACTGAGACGGACGGAAGCCTGTCAACAAAGCAAAACTTTGGATCGACAAGGCGGAGAGCGAGCCGGATGATTTTTCGCGAAAATAGGAGAGAACGGATGAAATATAGCGCGCGGCTGAGGCTTGATGCAGCTAAAGCGCTTACATCGATAAAGAATGCGCAAAGCGTGCCAAAAAGCGAAAAACAAGACATTAACAACCGATTATGCCAGACGTATAATGAGACTCGTAACCAACAATTGCAAATCCGGCCTAATCCCGAGGCACTCGGGAACGGAGGACCCAATCTTCTGGGGTTAATTCCACGGTTTCGTGGAAGGGATGAGAGACTCTTTCGCCATCCTACCCGTCAGCTAACTTCGTCGGCTAAAGCGAGGGAGGTCAAAAGACCGCCTGTTTGAGGAGGCCTTTTTTGTTGTCCGTCGGGACGGCGAGAAGGACTTGCTCGAAACGTAATCCGCAGGTCTTTTCGTTTTGCCCAAAAAAAGCATACGCTGTTTTTTTGAAAAAGGAAACGGGAGACAAAACGCAAAGAAGGCAAATCAAGTCGGCTGGGCGTTAGGTAGACCAATGAGTACTTTTTCTCCGAAGTAGCGATCGTTTTTCATTTTCATGCCGCTGGATGCGGGCGGGGTTTGCCCGTCTGTCCATCTCTGCCGGCCTGTCGTGACGATCTGCGTGTCGGGGAATGGGTAAGCATTGGTCTATTTTTTTACCCGATTGGCAGGTTTTTTCAGATGAGAAAGCTTGTTCCAAAAGGGGGAGCGAAAGAGGCGATCCGGTTCGATTTTGTTCGTGGGCAGGCGGAGGCAGGGGCCAGAAAAAGAGGATGGCGCGAAAGAAACGACAGGCAGCAGATGAAAAAAGGAGGGGCTTCGAATGGACTTGGTTTCGATATTGCTCTTGGGGCTTGCATTCAGTGCGTTTTTTGCACTCATCCAGTTTTGTGACGCCGTGGTGAGAGAGCAGGGAGGGAAGGGGAAATGATCGTGTTGCTGCTGATTGTGGCTGGACTCTCCCTCTATTTGGGTCACGCATTGCTCTACCCGGAAAAGTATTAGGCGAAAAGGTCGAACGATTCATTTCATAGAGGAAGTAGGAGGAATTGTCCGTGGACTTTATACAAATCTCGCTCGTTTTGGCGGTGCTGCTCGTACTGGCTGTTCCGACGGGGCGCTATCTGGCGCGAGCCTTTTCGCTGGAAGAGACTCGATTGGACCGTCTGTTTGGCGGGGTGGAAAAAGGGATTTACAGGCTGTCGGGGATTCGCGCCGCAGACATGACCTGGAAACAGTACGCGGGAGCGGTTTTGGTCAGCAATCTCGCGATGGGTGCCATTGCCTATGTGCTTTTGCGGCTGCAAGGGGTGCTGCCGGGCAATCCGGGCGGGGTAGCGGCTATGGACCCGTTGCTTTCGTTCAATACGGCTGTCAGCTTTTTGACCAATACCAATCTGCAGCACTACAGCGGGGAAAGCGGTCTGTCCTACCTGTCGCAGATGACGGTGATTATGTACCTGATGTTTACGACTCCAGCCACGGGGATTGCCGTCGTCATGGCGTTCATGCGCGGGCTGACCGGGCAGCGCAGCATCGGCAACTTTTACGTGGACCTCGTGCGGGCGCATACGCGGCTGTTGCTTCCGCTGGCGGTGGTGGTGACGCTGCTCCTGGTGGCGCAAGGCGTGCCGCAGACGCTGGAACCGACGGCGACAGCGACGACACTGAGCGGCGCCGAGCAGCAAATCGCGCGCGGCCCGGTCGCTTCGTTGGTAGCGATCAAGCATCTGGGCACGAACGGCGGCGGGTTCTTCGGGGTCAACTCCGCGCATCCGTTTGAAAATCCGACGCCGTTGACAAACGTGATGGAAATTCTCGCGATGTTCCTGATTCCGGCGGCCTTGCCGTTTACGTTTGGCTTCCTGACGAAAAACCGCAAGCAGGGCTGGATGATCTTCGGGGCAATGGGCCTGATGTTTCTGGCATTTTTGACGCTCGCCTACACAAGCGAGGCCAACGGCAACCCGGCGCTGGAGCGGGCTGGCTTGTCGCAGGCGATGGGCAGCATGGAAGGAAAAGAAGTGCGCTTCGGCATCGCACAAAGCGCCCTGTATACAGCGGTGACGACGGCAGCCACGACAGGGGCGGTCAACAACATGCACGATACATTGACTCCGCTGGGCGGCCTCGTGCCGCTTGGGGAAATGATGCTGAACTGCGTGTTCGGCGGAGATGGCGTCGGGACGGTCAACATCTTGATGTACGCGATTTTGGCTGTGTTTATCGCAGGCTTGATGGTCGGCCGCACACCGGAATTTCTCGGGCGAAAAATCGAAGGCCAAGAGATGAAGCTGATCGCGATTGCGATTCTCGTTCATCCGTTGATTGTTTTGGCGCCGACGGCAGTTGCGCTCGCGACAGACATGGGCACAGCAGGCATCTCCAATCCCGGCTTCCACGGCGTATCTCAGGTGCTGTACGAGTTTGCCTCTTCGGCAGCCAACAACGGCTCGGGCTTAGAGGGATTGGGCGACAACACTCCATTCTGGAACCTCTCTACTGCCCTGGTCATGCTGGTTGGCCGCTACGTCACCATCATTGTGATGCTGGCGGTAGCGGGTTCCCTGCTCGCGAAAACGCCTGTGCCCGAGACGATGGGAACGTTGCGCACGGACAACAGCGTCTTTCTGCTGATGTTGCTGGCGACGGTTGTGATCGTGGGGGCGTTGACGTTTTTGCCCGTGCTCGCTCTCGGTCCGGTTGCCGAGTGGCTGACCATCCGCTAATACAGAGAAGACGAAGGAGATATTCCCATGAGCAAAACGCGCACGACTGCGCTTCCCAAAGATTTGTACCAGCGGGCCTTTGTCGAGTCCGTGAAAAAGCTGGACCCGCGGGTCATGCTGAAAAATCCGGTCATGTTTGTCGTCGAAGTCGGATTTTTCCTGACGCTGCTGTTGACGATTTTTCCCGACCTGTTCGGCGGGGCATCGGATCGGCTCTACAACGGCGTCGTCAGCCTGATTTTGTTCGTGACCATCCTGTTTGCCAACTTCGCGGAAGCATTGGCGGAAGGGCGCGGCAAAGCACAGGCCGAGAGCCTGAAAAAAACGAAGCAGGACACAAAAGCGAGAAGGCTTGCCAAAGATGGCACCATTCAGATTGTCAGCGCCACAGAGCTGCGGAAGGGCGATCTGGTGTTGGTGGAGGCAGGCGAGTTGATTCCTGCTGACGGCGAAATCGTGGCGGGCATCGCTTCCGTCGATGAATCAGCGATTACGGGTGAATCGGCTCCCGTGATGAAGGAGGCGGGCGGCGACTTCAGCTCGGTTACAGGCGGGACGCGTGTTGTGAGTGATAGCATTCGCGTTCGGGTGACGGCTGATCCCGGCGAGTCGTTCCTCGATCGGATGATTTCGCTGGTCGAAGGGGCAAAACGGCAGAAGACACCCAACGAAATGGCGCTGCATACGTTGCTGGTCAGCCTGACGCTGATTTTCCTGATCGTCTGCACGACGTTGCAGCCGATTGCCAGCTACGTGAATGCGGCGCTTCCCGTCGCTACCCTGGTCGCTTTGCTGGTGTGCCTGATTCCGACCACAATAGGCGGCCTGCTGTCGGCCATCGGGATTGCCGGCATGGACCGGGTCACGCAGTTCAACGTCATTGCGATGTCCGGAAAAGCGGTCGAGGCGTCAGGCGACATCAATACGATCATCTTGGACAAAACCGGCACGATTACGTACGGAAACCGCATGGCAGCAGAGTTTGTCCCGGTAGGTGCAGGTACGGCCGCGGAGCTGAACCGGGCGGCAGCGCAAAGCTCGGTACACGATGAAACACCGGAAGGCCGCTCGATCGTGGAGCTGGCGAAAAAGCAGGGGCTGTCAGCAAGCGAGCTGGAGCTGCCGGGGTCTCTGGGCGTGGAATTCCGGGCGGAGACGCGCATGAGCGGCACCAATCTGGCAAACGGCGTGCTCATCCGCAAAGGCGCTGTCGATGCGATCAAAGCATACGTGAGGGAGCAGGGCGGGGAGATCCCTGCCGATCTGGACGAAAAGACAAGCCGGATCGCAACCGCAGGCGGAACGCCGCTGGCAGTGGCGGAGGGCAACGTGATTCTCGGGTTGATTTACTTGAAGGATACGGTGAAGCCGGGTATGCGCGAACGTTTTGAAGAGTTGAGACGGATGGGGATTCGCACCGTGATGTGCACGGGCGATAACCCGCTGACGGCAGCGACGATTGCCCGCGAAGCAGGCGTCGACGACTTTGTGGCGGAAGCGAAGCCGGAGGACAAGATCGCACTGATCCGCAAAGAACAGGCAGAAGGTAAACTGGTCGCCATGACAGGCGACGGAACGAATGACGCGCCTGCGCTCGCCCAGGCGGATGTCGGACTGGCGATGAACAGCGGAACCGCCGCGGCGAAGGAAGCGGCGAACATGGTCGATCTCGACTCCGACCCGACGAAAATTATCGAAGTCGTGGCGATCGGCAAGCAGCTTTTGATGACGCGCGGCGCCTTGACGACGTTCAGTATCGCAAACGACGTGGCGAAATACTTTGCGATCATTCCGGCGATGTTCATGCTGGCGATCCCGCAGATGAACGCTCTCAACATCATGGGGCTGGCAACGCCGCAAAGCGCCATTTTGTCCGCGCTGATCTTCAATGCGCTCATCATCCCGCTCCTGATTCCGCTGGCGATGAAAGGCGTGAAGTACACGCCGATGAGTGCGTCCAGGCTGCTCAGCCGCAATCTCGTGATCTACGGGGGAGGCGGCATCCTCGTCCCGTTTGCGGGCATCAAGCTGATCGACCTGCTGCTCGTCGGATTGAACCTTGTATAAACACATTGAAAAAAGAAAGCAAAGGTGAACCTGTATGGTCTGGAAAAATCTCCGCTTGTCTCTCGTTTTACTCTTTGTTTGCGGTCTGGCCTACCCGCTGGCGATGACGGGAATCGCTCAGGTCGTCATGCCAGCCAAGGCGAGCGGCAGCCTGATTGCCGATGCGAACGGAAGCGTGATCGGCTCCGAGCTGATCGGGCAAACTTTCACCGATCCGAAATACTTCTGGGGCCGCATTTCTTCCATCGACAACAATGCGGCAGGCTCCGGCTCGAACAACTATGCGCCGTCCCATCCAGCCTTGATCGAGCGCGTGCAAAAAGACATCGCCGCTTTTCTGGCAGCCAATCCCGGCGTCAGGCAGGAAGACATCCCGGCCGACCTGCTGACCAACTCCGGTTCCGGTCTTGACCCGCATATCTCGCCGCAGGCCGCCGCGATTCAGGTGCAGCGCGTCGCGAAAGCGCGCAATCTCGACCCGGCGAAGGTGCAGGCGTTGGTTGCGGAGCATACGGAGGGAAGAAGCATGGGCGTGTTCGGAGAGCCGCGGGTGAACGTGCTGAAGCTGAATGTGGCTCTGGACCAATGGAAGTAGACAGGAGGGCTGCAAGATGGTCGAGCAGTTTCGCCGAAAGTCCCCGGAGGAAATTTTGCAGTCCATCTCCAACATGCACCGGGGCAGGCTCAAAATCATTTTGGGGGCCGTGAGCGGTTCGGGCAAGACGTACCATTTGCTGATGGAAGGGCAGAGCCTGCGGAAAAAAGGGATTGATGTCGTGATCGCCGCTACCGGAGGGGACGCCTCGCCAAAGCTCGCCCAGATGCGGGAAGGGCTGGAGCAAATTCCCCCTCTCGTCTGGTTTTCGCAGGGCGAGACGCGGCACGATCTCGATGTGCCGCGTATTTTGGAGCGCGATCCCGAGGTCGTGCTGGTCGACGGGCTGGCCCATCGCAATCGTCCCGATGCGCCGCGTCCGACGCGCCTCGATGACGTCCGCTATTTGCTCGACCATCAGATCAGCGTGATGGCGACCGTCAATATTTACGAGCTGGCGGGCATGAAGGAGCTGGCGGAGCGGTTGACCCGGACGCAGGTGCAGATCGACCAGTGCGTGCCGGAAGATACGCTCGCTCTCGCGGACGAGGTGAAGCTGTTGGACGTGACCCCGGAAGCGATTCTGAAACGGCTTCAGGAGGACGGAGCGGCCACCCGCAGCAACCATCCGCTGTTTCGCAGGGACAATTTGCACGTGCTGCGGGAGCTGGCTTTGCGCTTCGTCGCCACAGGCGTGAATGAAGATTTGGAGGACTACCGCGAGAAGCACGGCATGGTGGGCGCTTCTGGGGCGACGGAGCGAATTCTCGTCTCTGCCCAGTATCATTGGAACGGCTCGATTTTGGTCAGGCGCGGTCAACAGGTTGCCAAACGGCTCGGCGGAGAGCTCTTGGTCGTCTGCTTTCGGCCGCTGAACAAAAAGCTGACCAAGGAGGAAGCGACTTTTCGCAGAGCGATTGCCAAGCTCGTCGAAAAAGTGGGCGGGACGTTTGCGGAAGCGCCGTTGCAGCGGGAAAAGGACGTGGCGAGCGAGCTGGTCGCCTACGCGATGGCCCGCAATGTGACCCGCATCGTCATGGGGCAGTCCAAACGAACGCGCTGGGAAGAAATCTGGCGCGGCTCGATTGTCCATAAAATTCTCAGGCAGACCAAAAACATTGATATTTTGATCGTGGCCGACCGCTCGGAGCGCAACGGGGAGCGGGTTTTGCCAGCCAGGCGAAAAGCTGCGGAAGCCGCCAACCCGTACCGCCGTCTGTCGCAGGCAGAGCTGGAGCAACAGATCGGAAAAATCAGGCGCGGCACTTTGAAGGTGTACGTCGGAGCAGCTCCTGGCGTCGGCAAGACGTACACGATGCTGCGCGAAGGAAACGAGTTGGCCAAAAGCGGCATTGATGTGGTGATCGGGCTGTTGGAAACCCACGGGCGAAAAGAAACCAGCGAGCAGATCGGCGCCCTTCCCCTGATTCCGCGCAAACGCATCCCCTACAAAAACGTGACGCTGGAAGAGATGGACACGGACGAGATTATCCGGCGCCATCCGGAGGTCGTGCTGGTGGATGAGCTGGCTCATACCAACGCACCAGGCAGCGAGCGCGAAAAAAGGTACCAGGATGTGGAAAGGCTTCTTGCGGCAGGCATCTCGGTGATTGCCACGATGAACATTCAACACCTGGAGAGCTTGAATGACAGCGTGGAGCAAATCACGGGCATCCGCGTGCGGGAGACGGTTCCCGACCATATTTTGCATCAGGCGGACGAAGTAGAGCTGATCGACATTTCTCCCAAGGCGCTGCGGCAGCGGATGCGCGAGGGCAACATTTACGCGCTGGAAAAGGTAGAGCAGGCGCTGGCGAATTTTTTTCGGACGGGAAACCTGATTGCCTTGCGGGAGCTGGCCTTGCGCGAGGTGGCGGACGATGTCGACGAACGGCTCGAAGCGTGGGAGCGGCGAACGCTGCGCGGTCCCTGGCGGCAACGGGAAGTCATTTTTGTCTGCGTCAATCTGCGGGCGGACAGCGAGCGGTTGATTCGCCGAGGCTTCCGTATCGCCTATCGGCTGAAGGCTGTCTGGCATGTGGCGTATGTCCAAGATCACGAGCCGCTGACGGAAGAGGAAGCGGGGCAACTGGCCAAGCTGCGCGGCCTGACCGAGCGGCTGGGAGGACGCTTCGAGCAATACAAGGCAGCGGGGCGGCGCAAAGTTTTTACCCAGCTCATCTTCCACATGAACGAAAAAGGCGCGACACAGGTCATCATCGGGCAATCGGCGCGGACGAGGTGGAAGGAAATCTGCGAAGGCTCGGTCGTTCAGCGGTTGCTGCGGGAGGCGCGGCACATGGATGTGTTGGTCGTAGCCGATCAGGCATCTGACAAGAGCTAGAGGAGGAGTAGCATGGGCACAGAAAAAGCAGGACGCTGGGCGAAAAGCCTCCGGGACGCCTACAGCCGTTTGGAGTGCCTGACCGACGAGTGCGCCCGGCAGGGGCAGGAAGACGAGCGCCAGCCGAGTGCGGAAGCCTTGCTGTTTTTGGCGCTGGTGCGGATTTATGTGGAGGAAGAGGAAATACGCGTTCGGCAAAAGCTCAAGCGCAAGTCGTCCCAGCGCATCTCGCGCGTCATGCATGAGCGGGTCGGGGAGTTTTTGGCGGGGCGACTTGCCGGATTGTCTTTTCAGGTGATGGACGGTCTGCTGTTTCTTTGGAGCAAGGACCAGTTGGTCGCGGCGCTCAAGTGCATTCCCGATCTGGGCAGCTACGACACTCCTTCCTGGAACGCTACCCTGGCTCGTTTTGCCAAGCAGTATCAGAAACGTTACAAGCTTTCGCCCGACAAGCTGCTGTTTGTGGTCTGCTCGCTCGCCAAAAGCCTGGATGCCGCGCACGCCAAGGAATTGACCGGAATCGAAGTCCGCTGCGGGACGGCGCTGACCGCTCCGCGCTATCAGGAGGCGCTGCAAACGTATGTCAGCAAATGCGTGGCAGCGATGGACGCGATTCCGGCTCC
Organism: Brevibacillus agri; assembly: GCF_004117055.1. NCBI lineage: Bacteria > Bacillati > Bacillota > Bacilli > Caryophanales > Paenibacillaceae > Brevibacillus > Brevibacillus agri. Next base: position 116,920 of record NZ_CP026363.1, on the reverse strand, counting down.
GTTTCAGCAAGTGTATTTTTTGAGTCCGGGCGTCCATCCGAATGCGTTTGCCTGCCACCTGCTGCGAGGCGAGCGCGCCCTCATGCCGGACGGCTGGCTTGCGCCTTCCGTCAGCGAGCTTGTGCAATATATTCAGTCCAGGCTGTGCTATACTGGTGATGATTCCTAGTTCAAAAGCAATGGAGGGACTGTCTATTAACGTAAAAGTGGCTGGTATTCCGCATTTCACGGGAGCGTACGTCTCCGGCACGGAGCTTTCCCCGGATGCGCTACGCAAAGCAGGACTCATCGGGCAATTGCAGCAAGCAGGTCTTGGCGTCGAGGACATCGGGAATGTGCGGCTCCCTGATTACTTGCCCCGTCACAATATTCCGCCAGTTCGCAACTGGCCAGCTCCGCGCATGCTGTGGGACTTGCTGGGCAAAGAGGCGCAGAACTGGTTTGCGTCTGACGAGTTTGTGCTGATGCTGGGCGGAGACTGCGGCCTGATTGTGGGCACGGCTTTGGCTCACCAGGCGCGACATAAAGAAAAGGCGTTTTTGCTGGTCATCGACGGCCATCTCGACGCCGTAGTTCCCTCGGCTTCGCGGTGCATTGGCGCGGCAGGGATGGGCTTGTGGTTTTTGCTCCAGGATCAGGGACAGTGGATCGAGCGCAGCGGCTGGGAGGCAGAGCGAATCCGGCTCGTGGGCTGTCAGCAGCAGCCTGCCGAAGCATACGGGATCGACGTGACGACGTTGGAGCAACTGCAAAAGGACGGCGTGGTTGGTTCCATCGCCCGCATCTTGCAGGCGATTCCGTCCGATGCCCGGATTCTCGTTCATTTTGATGTGGATGTCATGCACAAGGAAGCGATGGCAGCCGCCTATGCGCCAAGCGAGACGGGGCTGTCTTTGCAGGAAGCGGAAGCCTTGCTCGCCGCAGCGCTCGGTGACGAGCGTGTCGTCGCCATGGAAGTGACGGAGTTTTCCGCGCTGCGGGATACGACCGGGGAGCAGGCCGCCAGACTGGTGCAATTGCTCGCTCGCGCATTAGCCACTCGCGTTAAAGGCTCTTTTTCTGCTACACTATAAATATAAGTAATTGCTTATATATGGAGGAGAAGCCGATGTTCAAAAAGCTGATGGCAAAATTCGGTGTAGGAGCGGCAACGGTTGATCTCAAGCTGGACGCCCCTGGCTACCGACTGGGAGAGACGATGACCGGTGTCGTGCGAATCGAGGGCGGCAACGTGGAGCAGCGCATTTCCGAGCTGAGCGCAGTCCTGCTGATGAGAGTGAATTTGCGCGGGCAGGAAGTGACCAAGCAGGTGCAGGTGTACCCGATCAGCCGCAACTTTACGGTACAGCCAAAGCCGTTCGTGCAGGAGATTCCGTTTTCGTTTGAGATGCCGCATGGACTGGCTGTGTCGACGCCAGCGATCCAGTACGCGCTGCAAACCAAGCTCGATGTGGAAATGGCCCTCGACCCGACCGATTTTGACCGCGTCGAGATTTTGCCGCCCGAGCCAGTGGAGCGCGTACTCTGTGCGTTTGACCGCCTGAACTTGCGCCAAAAGCCAGACTCCGGCAAGCTGACGCCGTACGGGCAAGAGTTCTCCTTTTTCCCGGCTGCCAACCTGGGCATTCCGCTCAATGAGCTGGAAGTGGTCTTTTTCACCGCGCCAGACGAGCTGCGCATGCTGGTAGAGCTGGACCTGGCTACAGGCTTTTTGCGCCGCGAGAAGGAGTACAAGGCCGAAATCGTGGTTCCGCAGCAATTGCTCGCAGACGGACAAGAGGAAGAGCTGTCCCGTTATCTGATCGAAAAAATTCGCGAATACGCGAACAATCCGCAAGCGATTCCGTACGTGTCGCTCGCTTCCTACCAACAGGGGCATTACGGACACGGCCACCACGGACATCGCGGCAGCGGCATGGGCGGCATGATCGGGGGCATGGCAGCCGGGTTCTTGGGCGGCATGCTGCTTAGCGAGCTGATGTCGCCGGATGAGGAAATGGCCTCAGAGGATGGCGGCGAGGGCGAAGAGATGGATTTTGACTTTGGCGGATTTGACGAGGAACTGTAAAAGGCATTTCGCATACACATACAGGAAAGAAAGCCATTGCTTGCTGGATGACGGCAGGCGATGGCTTTTGTTTGTGTAGGAATGCAGCGAAAACGGGCGTGATCTCATCGGCACGCCCACTCACGGACTTTTCGTGGAGCGCCGAGCGCTTCGGTGATGAGCCGATCCCTTGTTTGTTTGCACATGAAAAGCCCTTCTCGCGTATATCTAATAGGCAATGGGAAAGAGGTGACCACATATGAGCGGATGGCTCGCACTCCTGCTCGTTTCCCTGGCCATCAGCATGGACAGTGTCAGCGTAGGATTGACGTATGGTTTGCGCAACATGAAAATGCCGTTTTTGTCGCTGGTCGTCGTATCGGGATGTTCTTTTGCCGTTGTGTATGGTGTCATGCTCGTAGGTGCTTCGCTGACGGATTGGCTGACGCCTGAGATTGGCAAGCATATCGGCGCAGCCGTCTTGATTTTGATGGGCTTGTTTACTCTCTGGCGGCTTTTTTCTTCGCGTCAGGGCAGGGGAACGGAGCCGGATTTGCTGCCCGCACAGTCCGGTATGCCGGCGGGTCAAGCAGGCGCGCTGACTCCCGCGAATGGCGAGGCGGCAGTGTCAGCCAGAGAAACGCAGGTAGAGCTGGATCGCACAGTATTAACGCAATTTCGCATTTTCGGTGTCATGATTCAAATTTTGAAAGACCCCTCCAAAGCCGATGCGGACCGTTCGGGTCATATCATGGGCTGGGAGGCGGTTATGCTGGGGCTGGCGCTCTCTTTGGACGCTTTTGGCGCGGGAATCAGCCTCACATTTTTGGGCTACTCGCCACTCGTCGTCGCGTTGTGCATCGCGATAATGAGCGCGCTGCTGCTTGCGGTCGGGCTGGCGATCGGACGGCGTGCGGGAAAAACGAGGTGGCTTGCCCGCCTGACCTGGCTGCCGCCGATTCTGCTCATTTGCATCGGGTTGGCCAAAAGTTTGAAATAACTTCCATTCAAAAATTCGGACCCGTCCTGGAAAAAGGACGGGTTGTTTTATTCGTTCTCTAACGAAAACCCCCAGTGTGAGAAGTGGATGGAGGAGATGTAGGTGGATACACAGCCAATTCGAAAATGGTACACGCTGGCAGCGGCCGACGTGACCGAAGCCCTTCATAGCGATGCGGCTTTTGACCGCCAATCGGCTGGAGGTAGAAGAGTCGGCGCTGACGGGGGAGTCTGTTCCTCGGCAAAAACGTCAAAAAATTGGACACGGCCCAAGCCTCGACGGTTCTGTTGGGCGATCAGAAAAACCTCGCCTTCATGGGCACGATGGCATTTTTTGCGGGCAAATGCAAAGCGGTAGACAGGAGAGCGATCGTACTTGGGGAAATATAACAATACGGTATTATTCTGCTTAATGGGGTGGGGGTTTTTGTGAAAGCGAGTCAAAAGCTGAAGCAAAGGTCATTGCGAAAGGTGCAGCAAGCCGCAAAAGAAATCGAAGCGCTCTTGCAGGAAGGAACGGTCCAGGACGATAGCGCGAAAATCAGACAAAGGCTGGATGACATGCTGGAAGGAGACGAATATTTTGTTCTCGTCACGCGGGAGGGACTCGGGATCATTCACACTAACCGGTTGCGGGAAGGCACGTTGTTCAACGATGAAGTCGGTTTACGTGCCGCACGAACCAATGAACCGTTGGCACAAATGTACCCCCGCAACACCGGTGAGCTTTTGCTGGACACATCAGTACCTGTTCAGGTAAGAGGAGAAAACGCTTACAGTCTGCGCTTAGGCGTGGTCGTACCCGCTTTGTCCTACGGCTGGAAGCTGGTGGCGGCCTTCGTCATGCCCGTTTGTTTCGCAACAGTTGGTCTGTGGCTGGCTCAGTCGCCCTGGACAAAAGGAGCGGTTGCAGCGATAGCTCTCATGCTCGCCGCTTGTATCGGGCTGTTGACCCATCGCAATTTCCGTCACAACTGGCGCGATTGGATGAGGGTCACGAAAGCCATTTCTTCAGGAAAGCTGAAAGCGAGAGTGCAGACTGCACGGCGCGCCCTCTCTGCGACTCATACGGCGCGCAATGCGGAAGTCATGGGCGAAGTGCTGCGCGATGTCGACGCGGCCGAACAAAATATCGACAAGGTCATGTACATCTCGCAAAGCTTTTCTGTATCAGCGAAGGAAGCGGCAGCAGCCGGCGAGGCCCAGCTAAACGCAACCGAGCAGGTATCCGACCAAGCCAGACGACTCCACGAGACATCTGTGAAGATTCACCAGATTGCCGAGCGGTTCGAGCTGTAAGCGGGCCGTACAACACAAGTATCATACGGGATTACAAAGGAAGCCGCGATCAACCATGGTGGAGCATGTTGGTCGTGGTTTTTTTGCTGACATATTTGAATCAAACGGCTGTTTGGCGGAGGCGTGAACACTTTCCGTCAGCATTACTGATTGATTATGAGCATTTGTGATTGTTTTTGATTGAATGTGCATGTATAATCAAAATCAATCAGATGGCACTGCCAGAAGGGAGGGTACGATGCTAACTCCGGAACGTCATCAGTTGATTATTGCGCTCGTAAAAGAAAAAGACTTCGTGCGAATCCATGAACTTGTCGAGGCTACAGGAGCGTCCGAGTCGACGATTCGGCGGGATTTGAGCGAATTGGAAGAACAGCGCTTGCTCAAGCGCGTCCACGGTGGAGCATCTGTGCTGCAGAGCAAAATCGAGGAGCCGACGATTCTGGAAAAGTCGGTCAAACGCGAGCGGGAAAAGACGGCGATCGCCAAATACGCTGCCAGCCTGGTACAAGACCGCGATTCGATTTTTATCGATGCGGGCACCACGACTTATCAGATGCTCCCGTACTTGCCCGAGAACATCATGGTCGTGACGAATGGGGTGGATATAGCCCTCCATCTGATTAACCGCCACATCCGAACGATTCTTCTGGGAGGTGAATTGAAAGCGGCTACATTGTCGCTCGTCGGGCGAGACGCGATCAAGTCGCTCAGCCAATATCGCTTTGATAAATGTTTTCTCGGCATGAATGGGATCGACCAAAGCCACGGTCTGACTACACCGGATCCCGATGAAGCGTACGTCAAGCAGTTGGCGCTGCAGTTTTCGGATGAACGCTTTGTCTTGTGCGACTCCGACAAGTTTTCGCGCGTCACGTTTGCCAAAGTGGGCGACCTGCACGGAATTACGCTCATCACGGATAGCGGTATCAGCCAAGAGGAACAACAAGTATACAGCAGAATAACAACTCTTAAAGTGGTGAAAGCATGATTTACACAGTAACCCTGAATCCGTCGATTGACTACCACATCTGGCTGTCTGCCCTGTCGCAAGGAGCGATTCACGAGGCGAAAAAAGAGTGGAAGGTTGCAGGCGGAAAAGGGATCAATGTCTCCAAAGTTCTCCGCGCCCTCGGTGAAGACAGTACGGCTCTGGGGTTTGTCGGAGGGTTTACGGGAGTATTTATACAGCAGCAGATCGAGCAAGCCGGCATTGCTCATCAGTTTATCCAGATTAATCACGATTCGCGGATCAACGTAAAAATAAAGGCTGAGAACGAGACGGATATTAGCGGGGTCTCTCCCCCCGTTCCTGAAGAAGCGCTTGAGCGCCTTTTTGAGCAGATCGACCGTTTGCAAAGCGGCGATTACCTCGTCCTCGCCGGAAGCGTCCCCAAGAGCTTGCCCTCCGATATGTACCAGATGATTATGCAGCGGCTGCGCGGCAAGGGAGTCCGCATTTTCCTTGACGCCAAAGGGCAGGCCTTGAAAAACGGTTTGCCGGAAGAACCGTTCCTCATCAAACCGAATCACCATGAACTGGGCGAATTGTACGGCGTGACGATTGCGACTCCTGCCGAAGCGATCGAGTGGGGACGAAAAGCGCTCCAGATGGGCGCGCAAAACGTCATCGTCTCGATGGCCGGACAAGGAGCGGTCTTTGTCAACCGGAATGAGTCCTATCTTGCCCAGATTCCACAGCGCAAACCGGTCAATTCGATCGGCGCCGGAGATTCGATGGTAGCAGGATTTCTCTACGGTCTGACACGCGGGATGGATACCGAAGCGGCGTTTCGTTTTGCCGTAGCGGCCGGGAGTACGACCGCCCTGTCGGAAGGTTTTTGCACGCGTGAAAAAATAGAAGCATTCATTCAGGACGTTACGATTACCTTCATTTCGTGATGGGGGGTTACCCATGAACAATAAGATTCGCATTGGTGATTTGCTGAATTCAGACACGATTGTCGTTCATTTGTCGGCGACCACAAAAGAAGCTGTGCTGGATGAGTTGATCGAGCAACTCGACAAAGCGGGACGACTGAACGACAAGGATGGCATGAAGCAGGCCATTCTCGCCCGCGAGGCTCAAGGCTCTACGGGAATTGGCGAGGGAATAGCCATCCCGCATGCCAAGACAGCCGCGGTCAAGACACCTGCCATCGCCTACGGTTTTTCCAAAGAGGGCGTGGAATTTGATTCCCTGGATCAACAAAAAGCGCATCTCTTCTTTATGATCGCCGCAACCGAAGACGCCAACCAGGCTCATCTGGCGACGCTTGCACTGCTCTCCCAGATGCTCATGGACGAGTCGTTTCGCCAGGAGCTGATGAAAGCAGAGACGAAGGAACGGGTGCTTGAGATTATCACGAACAAGGAAAAGGAACTTGAGAGCGAAGATGAAAGCGTTACAGAAGACGTGGCAGCCGATCAGCAGCACGTGTCCGCCAAAGTGGTCGCAGTAACGGCTTGCCCGACCGGCATCGCCCACACCTACATGGCTGCCGATGCCCTGAAGAAAAAGGCGGCGGAGCTAGGGATCTCGCTCAAGGTGGAGACGAACGGTTCCGGAGGAGTAAAAAACAAGCTAACGTCGAGCGATATTGAAGAAGCCGCTGCTGTCATCGTGGCCGCTGACCGGCAGGTGGAGATGGAGCGTTTCGTCGGAAAGGTTCTCATCGAAGTACCGGTAGCCGAAGGAATCCGCAATGCCGAAGACCTGCTGCAGCGCGCCGTCAATCAGAGGGGCAGCGTCTACCGCGGGAGCGCGACCAATTATCAGGAAAAGATTCAGGAAGGCAAGGACGCGAAAAAGTCCAAGCAGCCAGCCTTTTATCGTCACTTGATGAATGGCGTGTCCAATATGCTTCCGTTTGTCGTGGGCGGCGGGATTATCATCGCGATCAGCTTTTTGTTCGGGATCAACGCGTCTGACCCGAACGATCCGTCCTTCCATCCGCTGGCCAAAGTATTGATGGACATCGGCGGAAAAACGGCATTTCAACTGATGATTCCGGTACTGGCCGGGTTTATCGCTTCCAGCATCGCCGATCGGCCAGGCTTTGCGCCCGGTATGGTGGGCGGATTGCTGGCAACTACATCGGGCTCCGGCTTTCTCGGAGGAATCATTGCCGGCTTTTTGGCCGGGTATATTGTGCTTGGGCTGAAAAAGCTGTTTGTTGGACTGCCGCAATCGCTGGAAGGGATCAAGCCGATGCTATTGTACCCGCTGCTGGGTACTTTGATTACCGGCTTTATCATGGTCTACATCGTCTCCGATCCCGTCGCGGCAGCCAACACGGCGCTTGGCAACTTGCTGAAAAACATGGGTACGGGAAATGCTGTTATCCTTGGTGTCATTTTGGGCGCGATGATGGCCTTTGACATGGGGGGCCCCGTCAACAAAGCGGCTTTTACGTTCGGGATTGCGATGATTGCCGAGGGGAATTACGCCCCGCATGCAGCGATTATGGCTGCCGGCATGACTCCACCGCTCGGCATTGCCTTGGCCACTACCCTGTTCAAAAAGAAATTTACGGCCGAAGAGCGGCACGCGGGAAAAACCGCTTACGTCCTGGGCGCTTCCTTCATCACGGAAGGGGCGATCCCGTTTGCGGCGGCTGACCCTACCCGCATCATTCCTTCCATTATGGCCGGTTCTGCCGTTGCCGGCGGATTGTCCATGCTGTTCGGGTGCACATTGCCGGCTCCGCATGGCGGTTTGTTCGTACTGCCGGTTGTCGGTAACTGGCCGCTGTACCTCGTTTCGATTGTTGCGGGGGTCATTGTTACGGCCCTGATGATAAAAGTACTGAAAAAAGACATGGCAGAGTAAAAAGGAGTTGGGCATCATGTTGACCAAAACATTCACCATTCAAAATCCAAGCGGCATCCACGCCCGTCCGGCCAGATTGTTTGTGGAGAAAGCGACCTCCTTTCCGTGCGAAGTGAACGTCGTCAAAGGCAGCAAGAAAATCAACGGCAAGAGCATCATGGGCTTGATGACGCTGGGAGCAGCCAAGGGAGATCAAATCACGCTGGAAATCTCCGGAGAACAAGTAGAGGAAGCGATGGAGGAACTGGGCAAGCTGCTTGAGTCGGTTCACGAGTAACAGACAGGAAGCCGCCTTCGGGGAACGACAGGGAAAAGCTCGCGTTACCATTCAATAAAAACGGGGCGTCCAGCAGTCAGTTTACACTGACTTTCTGGACAGCCCCTGTTTTATTTTCTGGCTCGTCTGCATACACATGACAATGAGTGAGAAGTGGATGGAGGAGATGTAGGTGGATACACAGCCAATTCGAAAATGGTACACGCTGGCAGCGGCCGACGTGACCGAAGCCCTTCATAGCGATGCGGCGCAGGGATTGACCCAGCAGGAGGCGGAGCGGAGACTGGTTAAGCAAGGTGCCAACCAGTTGGCTGAGAACAAACGCAAGCCTCTCTACTCGGTCTTTCTTGACCAGTTCAAGGATTTTATGGTGCTCATCCTGTTTATCGCCACGCTGATTTCCTACTTCCTGGGAGAGTATCTGGATGCGATTACGATTATTGCGATCATCATCATTAACGGCATACTCGGGTTCATTCAGGAGGCCAAAGCTGAACGATCCCTGCAAGCGCTAAAAGAGCTGGCATCCCCGATGGCCCGGGTTATTCGCGAGGGGCACATCTCCATGATTCCCGCTTCGCGCCTGGTGCCGGGCGATCTGGTGGTGCTCGAAGCGGGGGACCGGGTTCCGGCAGACATGCGGCTTTTGACCGCCAATCGGCTGGAGGTAGAAGAGTCGGCGCTGACGGGGGAGTCTGTCCCTGTCGGAAAAAACGTCAAAAAACTGGACACGGCCCAGGCCTCGACGGTTCCGCTGGGAGATCAGAAAAACCTCGCCTTCATGGGCACGATGGTGACGGGCGGAACAGGTAGCGGCATCGTCGTGGCGACCGGGATGGAGACGGAAATCGGGAAGATCGCCCACCTGATGAATACAGCGGAAGAAGCGGAGACGCCGCTGCAAGTGCGCCTGGAGCAAATGGGCAAAATTCTCGTGGTCGTCGCTTTGCTGTTGACGATTGTCGTGATCGTCGCCGGGGTTTGGCACGGACATGAGCTGTTCACGATGTTTTTGGCAGGAGTCAGCCTCGCGGTAGCGGCGATCCCGGAAGGCTTGCCAGCGATTGTGACCGTCGCGCTGGCGTTAGGCGTACAGCGGATGATCCGGCGTAATGCGATCGTGCGCAAGCTGCCGTCGGTAGAGACGCTCGGCTGCGCATCGGTCATCTGCTCCGACAAGACAGGCACGCTCACCCAGAACAAAATGACGGTGACCCATGTCTGGCACAGCGATTCCACCTATGAAGTCACCGGAAGCGGCTACGCGCCGGAGGGAGCTTTTCACTACCAAGGAAAAATGGTGTCCCCTGCCCGCGACGGAGCGCTGACGCAAATCATTCGCATCGCGGACCGCTGCAACAATGCGCGCCTGATCTGCGAGGAACAAGGCACGCGCAACTTGCTTGGCATGGGCAAAACCACGCGGCATTGGCAGATCGTCGGCGATCCGACAGAGGGAGCGCTGAAGGTGTTGGCCGCAAAAGCAACGGGCAATGCCGGAGAGCGGGGCAACCCGAAACAGCAGTCGGTGCGCGTCGAAGAGCTGCCTTTTGATTCAGACCGCAAAATGATGTCCGTCGTCGAGAAAGGCGCAGACGGCGTTCACTCCCTGTTGACCAAGGGCGCGGCAGAGGCGGTGCTGGCGCGATCCACGCACATTCTCTGGGGCGGCGAACTGCAGCCGTTGACCGCTTCATTGCGCCATCGGGTACTGGAGCAGACAGAGCTGATGGCGGGCAAAGCGCTGCGGGTTCTCGGCTTCGCCTACAAAACGCTGCAAGGCTATCGCCCTGGGCAGCCGATCGGCACGATGGAAAACAATCTCGTCTTCGTCGGGCTGGCCGGGATGATTGACCCGCCGCGCGAGGAAGTTCGTTCCGCGATCAACCTGTGCCATCAGGCGGGCATCAAGACCATCATGATTACAGGCGACCACAAGGTGACGGCCGAAGCGATCGCCCGCCAGATCGGGCTGATGCGCGGCTACGGCGAAGTGCTGGAGGGCCGGGAGCTGGACGGGATGTCGGATGAGACTCTCGCCGACCACGCCGAGCGGGTAACCGTGTACGCCCGCGTATCCCCCGAGCATAAGCTGCGGATTGTACGCGCCCTGCAAAGCAAAGGGCACGTAGTCGCCATGACAGGCGACGGCGTCAATGACGCTCCGGCGATCAAAACGTCGGACATCGGCATCGCCATGGGGATCACCGGGACAGACGTGACGAAGGAAGCGGCCGATCTGGTTTTGCGCGACGACAACTTCGCCACGATTGTCGCCGCCGTCGAGGAAGGGCGCAACATATACGACAATATCCGCAAATTTATCCGCTATTTGCTCGCGTCCAACGTAGGCGAGATTCTCGTCATGTTTTTTGCGATGCTGCTCGGCTTGCCGTTGCCGCTCGTTCCGATTCAGATTTTGTGGGTCAACCTGGTGACAGACGGCCTGCCCGCCATGGCTCTCGGGGTCGATCAGGCTGAGGCCGACACGATGTATCAGCGGCCGCGCAACAAGGCGGAAAACATTTTCGGCAGGGGCTTGGGCTGGAAGATCATCAGCCGCGGCTTTTTGATCGGAGCCATGACGCTGCTCGCTTTCTGGCTGACGCTGCGCGAGAATCCGAACGATCTGGTCCACGCCCAGACCGTCGCCTTCGTGACGTTGGTCATGGCCCAGTTGATTCACGTGTTTGATTGCCGCAGCCAGTATAGCGTGTTTCACCGCAACGTGTTTGAAAACAAATACCTCGTCTGGGCCGTTATTTCGTCCCTGGTGCTGGTGCTCGGAGTCGTGTACATCGACGCTCTCCAGCCGATTTTCAAAACGACCGATCTGTCCATTCGCGACTGGGCGCTGATTCTCGTCACATCCGGTGTCCCGACGTTCGTGGCAGGGATCGGCGGCGTGCTCGCCAGCGGCCGACCACGAGCAGGCAAGCAAAAGCGTTCTTCCATGCGCACAGTACGTCCTGATTGAGAACTGAGTTGGTTTCGTACGGCGAAACGAGGGAGAGGAAGAAATTGTGCGTTTTCGAAAAGGAGGCTGGAAAAGGCGCGGCAGACGCATCTTCGCAACGTTTTTGTTTATTGTCGTATCCCTGGTGATCCTGTTCATCATCGTGGAAAGAAGGATCGAGCCGACCTTGCTGCTGATCGCCCAAGCCAAAGCCGATCAGGTGGCAAAGCTCGCCATTACGGATGCGGTCACGAAGCGTCTGACGCAGCAAGGCGTGGATTTCAACGAGATTGTGATGATGGAAAAAGACGAGGAAGGGAGCATCAAAGCGGTCAATTTCAACTTCCGCGAATACTCGCGGATCGTGGGGGAGACGACCGCCCGCATTCAAAATCGGCTGAAGGAGTTGGAGCAGGAGAACGTCCAGACGACGATCCCGCTCGGCCTGGCTACCAAAAACGTGTTTCTGGAACATTTCGGCCCGGAAATTCCCGTCTCGTTCGTGCCGATCGGCGCCGTGAAGACCCGCCTGGAGACGGAGATGAAGCAGGCTGGCATCAACATGGTGCTCGTCACCGTCTACATTTACGTCGAGGTCGATTTGCGCGTAGTCATTCCGTTTGCGACCAAGCAGCAGACCGTCACGACGCAGATCCCGATCAGCGAGGCATTGATCGTGGGCAAGGTGCCGAGCTACTTGTACAACAACCCGTCCGGAAAGCCGGACGTACCGATGCCGAAAAATGCGCAGATGATAAACCAGCCATAAAGTGTTGGGGGCGGCAACTTGGCCGCCCTTTTCTATTGTTACTTTTCGGATTCTTTTGTTTGGTCAAACTCAGCTTGTTCAAATGGGGATGCAGTATGTTGGAAGTATATTCGAGGTTCATTTTTGTTAAACGCAGTTGTTCCATTTTCTTTACTGGCCTTGGTCTTTTTATACGTTTTTCGGTTATGCTGGACGTTCCAATAAAACTCTCCATCAAATGCAGTTTCTTTGATGAGTTCTGCTTTCGTATTATTCAGTACTTTTACATGACTGCGTGGATTCTTTCCTTGTTGAACCTCAAACTCTACGGTTTCGTCGACACCAATCGGAGTGAGAATTGCCCGATAGGAGCCGCTAACATTTTGATAGTTGTCGATCGCATTAAGCATTTTTTCTTGAAGGGACTTTGAATCAATGACGGCTGGAACCAATTCCGTTTAACTGCCTAAGTAAACCTCCAATGTAGCTCTTCCTGAAGAAAGGATTGGAAATTTCCATGTATACCAATCACTAGTACTTGCGCCAGATCGGGAAAGGCGATGATCGGAATTGTAGCTACCTGATTGATTGCTTTGATATGACCAAGTTCCTCCATAACTATGGGAGCAACCCGAGCTTGAAGTTGGATCATTGTCACAATTTTTAGCAGATGCTCCTTCTGCGCATGCAAGAGCACCGGAAACGGCAAGTGTGAAAACAACACCTAAATAAGCAATTTTAGCTCACCTTTTCTTTTTGTGATCTGATGAAATTTTAAATCTGAAACATATTAAACCACCTCGATTGTGGTAAAATTTTGCAAGAATAATATATAATACGTATTTTGGGATTTAGGTCGTATTTTGTCATATAAATTAAAAATGGTATTGATTTTTTACCACCACAAAAAAATGTTGAAACGTTTATAAAACCCCTCCGTCCAATGAATAGAAACACGAAACAAGTGAAAAACAATCATTTGGAGGAATACAACATGAAAACAATTCGTACAGGCATGATGACATTGGCGGCGCTGGCCGTGTTGGGAACGAATATCGTATCGGCTACCTCCAAACCAGTAAAAGAACTGTCGGTCAATGTAAATGGAAGCGCGATTGAGCAAGCAGCGATTTTTGATAAAGGGCAACAAACCGTTTTGGTTCCGCTGCGCCCTGTGGCTGAATCCCTCGGGTACAAAGTAAGCTGGAACAACGAACTGAAAGCAGCCGAAGTGCAAAAAGGCGCGATCGCAAGCTACGCAAAAGCCGGAGAGGATCGCTACCCGTTCGCGAAAATGTACAAGACGCTCGGAGCGGAGCCACGCCTCCTGAATGGCAGCACCTACGTTCCCGTTGCCTTCGTGGACGAAATTCTGCAAGCAGAAGTCAATGTGACAGACAGCGCGGTGACGGTGGTGGACGAAGAGGCAGAAAAAGCGCCAGTGCGTACTGGCACGATCACGACGATCGACAAAACAGAAGCTGGAAAAGTATCCATTGCGCTGGACGGATATTTGTCGGGAATCATCCTGCACATCAGCGAGGAAACCAAAATTACGGATGCTGCGGGCAAAGAGCTGAAGCCGGAAGACTTGAAGCTGGGCATGGAAGTAGAGGCGACACACCAAAAATACATGGCGATGAGCATGCCGCCGCAAACAGGTGCGCTCAGCATCGTCGTCAAAAACAGCCTGGAATCTGCGGAAGTAATGGGGACAACAGGTAAAGTAGTCAGCATCGAGCCTGACCAGCAAGGCACCTACAAAATGCTGGTAGAGGGCCGCGGCCTGACAGCGACCTCTCCGGAAAAAGTAGCGCTGATTATCAACGACAAAACGGTCATCGTCAATGCCAAAGACAACAAAGCAATCAAGCCGCAAGACCTGAAGGCTGACATGAATGTGTTCGCGTTCTACGGGCCAAAACTGACGCGCAGCCTGCCGCCAATCGGTGTAGCGGAGAAAATCGTCGTGGAAATCGCCGAATAAAAAAGGCCAACCAGCAAGTACTGGCTGACCTGATAATACGAAAAGTCTCTTCCAGGAGGGAAGAGAAACGAACCGGGACGGCACTTGCTGCCCCGGTTTTTCTGTGAAAAATCACCCGGCTTTTGCAAAGACTCAAGAGCGGAACGGCACTGACCCGACCGCTTCTTTTTGTTTCGGGGCAGGGCGCAGACTGCACAGCCCGGCAATCAGGGCAATCGCGGCGCAGACGCAGGCGAGCGGGAAAAAGCCCCACGCCTCGAAAACGGGGCCGCCCAGGTAGGAGCCGACAGTCATGCCGATGTACATGCCCGTGATGTTCCAGGCCATGATTCGTCCGAGCCGTGCCGGGTATTCCTGGGACAACCGCGATTGGTAGGACGGGACGAACGCATAGCCGATGAACGCCCAGCCAAATAAAAACGGGAGCAGCCAGCCCTCAGCCTGGTAAAGCAGGCCAATTGCCGTCAGCATGACAACGATGCCAAAGAGACTGGCGGTGGAGATGGACTTGGCCCCCCATTTGTCTGCGAGCCGTCCTCCGTTCAGGCTTCCGAGCATGGCCCCTACGCCGTAGGCGATCAAGGCGGAAGCGATCTGCAGCGGGGAAAAGCGGTTGTCCTGGGCCAGCGCCGTGCCGAGATAGGTGTACACGCCGTACATCGCTGCTGACCAGTAAACAGTGACCAGCACCGAGCGAAACATGAGCGTCACAGGAGCGCCTGGCTTCCGGCCGGGCTGCTGGGAAGTGCCGGAAAACTGCGGCCAAATGGCGAGATTCACCCAGGAAAGCAGAAAGCTCGCGCCCGCAATCAGCCAAAAAGTAAAACGCCATCCGTGCTGTTCGGCGATCAAGGTACCAAGCGGTGTGCCTGCCCACAAGCCAGTCAAATTTCCGGACACGACAATCGACAGCCAGGCAGCGCGGCGGGAAGCCGGGGCCAGGTCGCTTATGAAGGCGTAGACGCACGGGGCGATTGCCGCCAGCGCCAAGCCGGACAGCGCGCGGCTCGCCAGCAGCGAGGCGTAGCTCGTGGCAAGTCCTGTCCACAGATTGGCGAGGCAAAAAAGCATCAGGCCGCTCCACAAAATCATTCGGCGGCTGCGAGGATGGTGGTCGAATAACATGCCCATCAGCGGAGAGCCGCAAGCGTACATGATCGACATCGCCGTCACCAGCCAGCCTGCTACGGCCGGAGTCACGGCAAATTCTGCTGCAATGGAAGGAAGCAGGGGCGAGACGACAAACACATCTGTGCCGACAATGAACAGGGTCGCCGCGCCTGTCAAAAGCAAAAGGGCAGATTTACCGGGCATTTCCGATGCTCCTCCCGACTTTTTGCAAGCTAACAGCATGCTTCTATTCAGATATATGGGGGAGCGGCGGGCTGGTGCCTTGTTTTGTTCAAAAAGCGTACGCCATGCAAATGACCCGGCCGAGTGTCGCATGCTCCCGTTCCTCGTAGGCCGTGAAGCCGTACTTTTCATAAAACGGAACGACCTTGCTGTTTTTGGCGAGGACGGCGAGGTGCAGGGACGTATAGCCATGTTCCCGGTACCATTGGATCAGGCAGTCGAGAAACTCTTTGGCGTAGCCTTTGCCTTGACAGTCGCTGTGCAGCATGATAAGCCCGAGCCAAGGTTGTTTGTCCCGCGGATTGCAGAGAATAAACTGTGCAATCCCGATGATGTTGCCGTTGGCAGATTCGCGCAGCGCCATGCTGTAGGAGTCCTCGAGGGCGAGGTTTTCCAGATGATCGGCCTCCACCTCCCGGACGGTGACGACGCGTTTCCCGAAGGCGCACTCCATATAATCGGGATTGGAGTTGTAGACGGCTAGCAACTCGGCAAAATCTGCGGAAGTGACAGGCGAAAAAAGCAGCCGCTTGCTGCATGAGACAAAAGCAGGAGAATGTGGCATACGAAGGCTCCTTTATTCATATTAAATAATAGTCTAATTAGATAATAATCTAATGTATAGTATTGTCAATGCCCTCAGCGCGCCAGCCCGCGCAGGTTAAGGGAATTCCCTGATACACAACCGCCCATGTAAACTCTACAATAGCATTTAGATGATTGTCTCAAAGGAGGAGCGCATGAGTACGTGGAGAGAAGATCTGGGGACATCCAATGAAGCCATATCCCTGATGCAGTCCATCTTTGCCAACGTCAGTGACGCCATCCTGGTGATTGACCATGAGGGCCGGATCGTCAGGGCCAACGCCGCGCTGGAGCAGATGACGGGTTGGACCGAAGACGAGCTGATCCGGGAAAAGCATATTTGCGAGCTTTGCTTGGGGATGGCAACCTGTATGGAGGAGACGAGCTGTACGGACTGTTTTTTCAAACGCGTACAAATGCCGTCCTTTGAAATGAAGCTCCGTACAAAAGACGGGCGTGATTATCCCGTAGCGGCCAGCTCTGCCCGCTTGCCTGAAGAATCAGGCGGCAAGCTGGTGATGATTTTGCGCGACATGTCGGCTCAGCAGCGTGCGGAAAAAGAGCGTTACCAGCACAAGCTGACCCACTTTGCCATTCAGGCTCAGGAAGAGGAACGCAAGCGTATTGCCCGCGAGCTGCACGACGGTATCGGGCAGGCGCTTTACAGTATTTTGGTTGGACTGAATGTGGTCAGGCAAGGCAATCCGGGCGAAGCGGTCATGCAGCATGTAACAGAGCTGGTGAACATGACATCCAGGGCGATGGAGGAAGTCAAACGCATGGCGCTGGAGCTGCGCCCGTCCGCTCTCGATGACCTCGGTCTGTTGCCCGCCTTGCGCTCGTTGATGAAGCGTGTGGAAAAGACGTTTCACATCCAGGTCGAGCTGCACGTGCAGGGAGAGAAGCGACGGTACTCGGCCCCGATGGAAACCGCGCTGTACCGGATCGTTCAGGAGGCCATGACCAATACGGCGAAGTACGCGCAGGCGAGCCAGCTCGGGATCATGTTCGAGAATCGCGAAAAAGAAGTAGTTGTAACGATAGTGGACGACGGTATCGGCTTTGAGGTGGAGAAGACGTTGAATTTCGGCAAAGGGCTTGGCGTGTTCGGCATGAAGGAACGGGCGCAACTGCTCGGAGGTACGGTCGATATTCGCTCGGCGCCCCAAGAGGGGACGACTGTCATCGTCCGTATTCCGTTGCCAGAGGAGGGGATTTTGGATGACGATTCGCGTCTTGATCGCTGACGATCATGCGATTGTACGGTCCGGGCTGGGCATGCTAATCAACGCCCAGGAGGACATGGAGGTCGTCGGCTATGCGGCTGATGGCAAGGAAGCTTGCGAAAAAGCCCTGGAAATTCGCCCGGACGTGGTGCTGATGGATTTGAGCATGCCGCCGGGGGAGAACGGCCTGACCGCGACCGCAAGACTGAAGGAAGCGGCGCCGGACATTCAGGTGCTCGTCCTGACCATGCACGACGACGAAGAATACTTGTTCCGCGTACTGCAGGCCGGAGCTGCCGGATATATTTTGAAAAGCGCTCCCGATCTCGATCTGATCGCCGCGATCCGCTCGGTGAACAACGGCATGGCCTATTTGTATCCGTCAGCGACCAAATCGCTGATCGAGGAATTTTTGCAGATGGTCAAAAACGGCGAGGAGCAGGCCAAGTACGAGATTTTGACTGATCGTGAAAAAGAAGTGCTCGTGCTGATCGCCAAAGGCTTCAGCAACAAGGAAATCGCGGAGCAGCTCACCGTTTCTGTGAAGACCGTCGAGTCGCACAAGGCGCACATCATGGAAAAGCTGCATTTGCGCACGCGTCCCGATCTGGTGCGGTATGCCATCAAAAAAGGCTGGCTTGATTTTGAATAAAGGTCCAATGCTCACGCTTCAACACGCCCTTGCCGCTGTGCCAGGGCGTGTTTTTTTATTGCGGCAGAGATTGGAAGATTATGTAACCTGACGGCTGGTTTGTCCGTCTATTGGGTGAACGTGTAAAAAATACCCAAAACAGGTTATCAGGAGGATCGAGATGAAGAGGATCAACCAGTCTGTCATGACGGCCGTCGCGGCTTGCTTGCTGGCTGCCACGCCGATCTGGACAATGCCGCCGCAGGCAGAAGCAGCAGGCAGCGCGCAGGAGCAACTGCCGCAACAAAAGGAGTTTTCCCAGGAAGTGCAAAACACGCTGGACAAGCTGAAGGAAGCCATTCCGGAAATAAAGGCGCTACGCCTGGAAAGAAAGTCCGTAGGCAAGCCGAGCTTCCGGAACTATCCACATCAGGTCTGGACTGTGCTGCTGACGGATCGGCCGGAAACAGGAGCAGAGAAAAGCCGCCTTGCCTACGCAACGGCCAGAATCGAGCTGGATGCCCAGACGGGGCGACTGCTTTACCTGGATGTGAAAAATCCGGCCTGGGCGTCTGCTGACTACCCGGACGAAAAGCTGGCGCGCGAAAAGGCCGATGCGTTTCTCGCCAGCATGCTCGGCAAGGATGCCAGCCAATTCAAGCAGTCAAAAGCGCTAAGCAGAGGAAAAGCAGGGATAGGCGACGGCAAAGGCGCCATGATCGAATGGGTAAACTCTACCGTCTACTACCAGACGCTAATCAATCAGATTGCGCTCGATGGCAACGCGCTCTCGGTTTCTATCGACCACGCCGGGCATGTCATCCGCTTTGACGCGTACAATCAAATCCGGCCTGACGAGGTAAAATGGCCCGACCCGCAAAAAGCGATCTCCCTGGAAAAAGCAAAGCAAATTTATCAGGATAAGCTGAAAATGGAGCTGGAATACGTAGCCGAGCAGCCGACTTCCTACTCCGCGCCTGGCAGGGCAGAGGAGAAGAAGCCGATGCTTGTTTATCAGCCATACGGTGTGTACAGAATCGACGCCCTCACCGGAGAGGTGCTGGACGAGCCAGACCAGCAGGCCAAGGAGAGCGTTCAGGTAAAAGGAGAAGGGAAGACCATCAAAATCGCTTCGCAAAAAGAGGCCGAGCAATGGCTGAAGTCGCAGTTTGGCATTGACGTTGCAGGCGCTACTTTTGAATACGACGATCACAAGGACAATCTGCGGGAAGGACTGCAGGCGATTGAGTCGTACCACTGGATGGACTTCACGGAAAAGGCCAATCAGGCTTTTGAAACCATTACGCTTACGACTGATGCTGCCAGCGACCGCCTGATCGACTTTCATCTGTACCTGCCGGAAAGACAGGAGCAAAAGCAAAAAATCAGCGTCGACGAAGCGCGGAAAAAAGCGATTGCCGCGCTGCAGCCATACCTCGATCCGGCTGTTTCCGAGCTGACGCTGTTTACGTTCAGACATGATGAAGCAATCCCGGACTGGGTGGACAAAAGCAAGCTGGAAAAAAGGAACGAGCCGCGTGAGTATTACTTCAATTTTCAGGGGAAACGCAACGGAATCCCCGTGTCGGATGAATTTTACCGGGTTGGCATCGATCAGGTGACAGGCGCGGTTACAGGGCTGAGTTTCCACCCGATCCACCCTGACATCGCCTTGCCTGCTGCCACGAAGCTGGTCAGCGCCCAGGAAGCCAAAGAAACGTATCAAAAGGAAGTCGAGCTGGAGCTGGTGTATTACTGGGAACAGTACGAAGATCAGCGCGCACCTGAGCCGAAACTGGTCTATCAGCGAAAACGGGAGGACAGCTACCGCTTCGTCGACGCCACTACTGGAAAATTGATCGAAATCAAATACCGGTAAGCCTCTCCAAAACCGTTAAAGCCGATCTGCTCTTGCAGAAATCGGCTTTTTTTGTCGAACCTGTGACACAAACCGGGCAGAATCAGGAGTTTCCCTGATCATTTTAGGGGATTTCCCCGAATTACTTCCAACTGGTCCCAGGGGTAGAATGAAGGCGTGAAAGATATGATGCGCCTGCGCGGCACACAGAAAGGAGAACAGTGCGATGGAGACGCAAATCGACAAATTGAAACAAGGCAAAAAATCAAAAGAAAAAAAGACACAGCCAGAGCAAGAGGAACTGAAGGGAACGTTTGCCGCTGTGTTAATTGTGGGAGGCATCATTCTCGTCGGTTGGCTGGGTGTATTCGGGCTTTTCCTGGACCGGGCGTAATAGAGGAAGAGAAGGAGGATACTTATGCATTTGCACCGTTATGAAAAAATATGGCTGATGCTTGGTGCGGGCGGACTGGCGCTGTTTGTCCTGTTGCTGTGCGTCAATGCGTTTGCGATGGGGATGGCCCCGCCAAGCAGTATGGAAATGATCGACCCCGAACAGGTGATGGAAACCCCTCCTTTTGACAAACCGGGGCTGAAGCAGGTAGGGGACAAGGAGTACGACGCTTACATGACGGCGTTTGCCTTCGGCTTCTCGCCGACGAAGATGGAGGTCGCGGCAGGCTCGACGATCAACTTCCACGTCACCAGTCCGGACGTCATTCACGGATTCCAGATTCCTGAAACGAACGTCAACTTCATGGTTTTGCCGGGACATATCAGCTCGGCCAGCTATACGTTTGACAAGCCAGGCGAGTACTTGATTCTTTGCAACGAATACTGTGGCGCCGGCCATCAGGTGATGGCGACCACGATTATTGTGAAATAGAGGTAGGTGAACCCTATGGTAATCGCACGAAAAATAGACGATTCGATTCCCCACGTTCCGATACAGCGTTCGGCGGCTAAACTTAGTCTGTCGTATGTGTGGGTGGCGTATATCGCCTTCGGGCTGGCTGCATTGGCAGGTATGCTTCAGGGAATGGTGCGCGGCGGTATCATAGAACTGCCAAGCTGGACGAACTACTATCAAATCTTGACAGCTCACGGCGTATTGATGGCACTCATTTTTACCACGTTTTTCATCGTCGGCTTTATTTTCTCCGGGGTAGCTCGCACGACAGGCGGTTCCTTGCATGGAGCAGCGCTGAAATTCGGCTGGGCAGGCTGGATTCTCATGGTGACAGGCACCTCGATGGCTGTCGTCACGATTTTGATGAATGAAGCTTCGGTCTTGTACACCTTCTACGCTCCGCTGAAAGCATCGCCGTATTTTTACATCGGCTCGGCCTTGCTCGTAGTGGGCAGTTGGCTGGCGGGCTTCGGGGTTTTTGCCAGCTACCGCAAATGGAGACGGGAAAATCCGGGGAAAAACTCTCCGCTGTTCGTCTTCATGGCGGTCACGACTTACATCATGTGGATTATCGCGACCCTTCCGGTAGCGGTCGAGGTGCTGTTCCAGCTCATTCCGTGGTCGCTCGGACTGGTGCCGACAATCAACATCATGCTCAGCCGCACGCTGTTCTGGTTTTTCGGTCACCCGCTCGTTTATTTCTGGCTGATGCCCGCTTACATGGCCTGGTACGTATGTGTTCCGCGCATTATCGGCGGCCATGTGTTCAGTGATTCGCTCAGTCGCCTCGCTTTTATCTGTCTCTTGCTGTTCTCCATTCCGGTCGGGTTCCACCACCAGTTGATGGAGCCGGGAATTTCCGCCGGATGGAAAATGATTCACGTCACGCTGACGCTGATCGTGGTCATTCCGTCGCTGATGACGGCGTTCTCGATGTTTGCAGTCTTTGAAACGACAGGTCGCAAAAAAGGCGGCAGCGGTCTGTTCGGCTGGTTCAAGAAACTGCCTTGGACAGACGTTCGCTTCTTCGCCCCGTTTGTGGGAATGCTGTTCTTCATTCCGGGCGGTGCGGGCGGAATCATCAACGCAAGTAACCAGCTCAACGCCGTGGTGCACAATACGATTTGGGTAACAGGGCACTTCCACATTACAGTCGGCGCCGCAGTTGCGCTCACCTTCTTCGGGGTCAGCTTCTGGCTGGTGCCGGCCTTGACAGGGCGCAAGCTGACCAAGACGGCAAACCGCATGGGGATGGTGCAAACCGTCTTCTGGGCAGTAGGGATGTTCCTGATGTCGCTCGCCATGCATACGATGGGGCTGCAAGGGGCGCCGCGCCGCACGGACTATACGACGTACATGGACCATCCGACTGCGCTCGGCTGGATGGATTACCAACGCGTCATGGCGTTTGGCGGAGGGCTGCTGTTTGTATCGGCGGTTCTGCTGATTCTCATCCTGCTGTACCTGACATTCTACGCACCAAAAGGAAACACCGAGTATCCGATTGCCGAAACCGAGACTACCCAGGAAGTTCCGCGCATTTTGGAGCGTTGGCCTGTATGGGTCGGACTGGTCGCCTTCCTGATTATTTTGGCTTACGGCTATCCGATCATGGAGCAAATTCAGCATCAGGCGCCAGGCTCGCCTCCATTCCGAACCTGGTAACATAAGCAAACGAGGAAAAGAAAGAGCCACTGCCCATTTGTCATGCATGGGGGAGTGGCTCTTTCGCATTACCAGTATCCAAGAGCGGCCAATTCGGTGAAGGCGAGAATCAGATAGCCAATCGCCAGCAGCCAGAGAGCGAGCAACCTGAGATCTTCCTCTTCAAAAGACATGGAACTCCTCCTTTATCTCTCGTTACCCACAAAGTATTCAGGAGGAGAGGCATTGGTTTAGCTTTATGGCTCGTAAATCATTTTGCGGGTCATCCCGCCGTCCACGACCAGCTCGGTTCCGGTGATAAAGTCGTTTTCTTTTTGCGTCAAAAAGAGGCAGGCGCGGGCGATGTCGTCGGGCGTGCCGACGCGGCCTGCGGGATGCTGCGCATGATCGAGCGGGCGCAGTGCCGTGTAATCGCCGTTTTCAATCCAGCCTGGCGAGATGGCGTTCACGCGAATCCCGTCGGGGCCAAGCGATACGCCCAAAGCGTGAGTGAGCGCCAAAATGCCTCCTTTTGATGCTGCATACGCCTCTGAGTGCGGTTCAGACATGTGGGCTCTGGTCGAGGCCAGGTTGACGATGGCGCCGCCGCCGTTTCGTCGCATGATCTTCGCCGCTTCCCGCGAAGCGAGGAAGACGCTGCGCAGGTTCGTGTTCAAAATCCGGTCCCACGCTTCGACGGTCAGGTCGTAGGGGGATTCCCAGACCGATAAGCCGGCGTTGTTGATGAGCACGTCGAGTCGTCCCCAGCGGGCGTCAACGGTCTGCATCAGATTCTCGATTTGCTCGGGCTCGCTCACATCCGTTTGGACAAAAGCGGCCGAGCCTGCGATTGCTTCTGCTCCGTTTATTTTCTGGACAGCAGTTTCGCCAGCCTCGGAATTGCGCTCGGCGATGACGACGTGAGCGCCGTGCGCAGCGTACATGGTGGCGACGGCAAGTCCGATGCCCTGCCCGCCGCCTGTGACGATGACAATGTTATCCGTGTATTTCAAGCAAAACTCCTCCAAACAATAAAGTATGTATCAGCGTGCCCTTGTCCTTCTCCCGTCAAACTGCAATCGGGAAGAAAAAGGGATTGAATAACGTTTGTAACTATATTAAAGTAAGTTATATATTTGGAACAGGCAATGGACACATGGAGGGGAGAAAACTCATGACTACGGAACTGAAAATGACGGCTGAACAAGTGATGGAAGCACGCCACAGCGTGCGCAAATACGATCCGAACGTAACGATTCCACAAGGAGAGCTGAACGAGATTTTGCGTCTCGCGGCAAGCGCTCCGTCTTCCTGGAATCTGCAACATTGGCGTTTTCTCGTCGTGACGGATCCAGCGATCAAGGAAAAACTTTTGCCGATCGCTTACGGTCAGCAGCAAGTCGTGGATGCGTATGCCACCATCATCATACTCGGAGATTTGGAGGCGTACAAGTCGGCGCGCCCGGTTTATGACGCTGCCCTCGAAAAAGGATACGTCACCGAGCAAGTGCGTGACAACATGATCGCGCAAATCGAAGGAGCTTACAAAAACAATCCGGAGATCGCCCGCGACGAAGCCATCCGCAACTCTTCCTACGCGGCGATGCAACTGATGCTGGCGGCAAAAGCCAAAGGCTACGACACATGCCCAATGGGCGGATACGATCGCGATGCGCTCATCAAAGAGCTGAACATCCCGTCCCGCTACATCCCGACATTGATGCTGACGCTCGGCAAAGCAAGCGTTCAAGCTTATCCGACAGCCCGCTTTGGACTGGATGAGCTGGTGATTACGAACAAATTTTAATCGTAAACGCGTGAAAAAGGAAACCCGCTTGGTCAGGGTTTCCTTTTTGCTGTGTGCCGACAAATCAGTCAGGGCGCTTGTTTGTCGTTTCAAGGGCGATTTACGACAGCACGGCTAGCTTGCCGGAAAATTTTCCTCAGGGCCAAGGGCGAGAGGCAGTTCTACCATGATCGAAGTGCCATGTCCTTGCTTGCTATTGACCAAAAAGCCTCCTTTGTGCAACTGAATGATCTCTTTGCAGATCGCGAGCCCGAGTCCGCTGCCAGACAGCTTGGAGCGTCCTTTGAAAAATTTTTCCGTGACGTGCGGCAAGTCATTCGGGTGAATCCCTTCTCCGCTGTCCGCGACGGTGACCGTCAGCCTTCCCTCCGAGGCTGTCGCTGTCACGGAAATCGTACCGCCCTTTGGCGTGAATTTGAAGGCGTTGTCCAGCAGATTGACGAACACTTGCTTCAGCCTGTTGCGGTCGCCCATGACGGTCAGGGGAGCAGACGGGAGCGCCAGTTGAAAATCAATCTGCTTTTCCTGGGCGCGGATGGCGAACTGGACGTGCATGTCGTCGAGAATTTCGCGCAAATCGAGCAGCTCGCGGGACAGCTTCATTTCGCCGGACTGGAACTTCGAAAAGTCGAGCAGCTCTTCCACGAGGCCGATGAGGCGGTCGGTTTCCTTGGAGATGACTTCCAGCCCGAGCATTGTTTCCTCCGGCTCCTCCAGGCCGCCGGAGAGGAGCGTTTCTCCCCAACCCTTGATCGAGGTCAGCGGCGTGCGCAGTTCGTGGGAGACGGAGGAGATGAAGTCGTTTTTCAGCTTTTCGTTTTTGCCGATCTCTGCTGCCATGTAGTTGAACGTATCGGCGAGCGTCCCGACCTCGTCGTCGTAGCGCTTCGGAGCGCGGGCGGTGAAGTTGCCCTCTGCCATTTGCTTCGCGGCATTCGTCAGGTCCTCGATGGGGTCGACGATCCGTTTGGCCATGAGCAGACTGAGGGCAAAAGCCAGCAGGACGACGCCAGCCCCGACGCCCAGCCCGTACAAGGCGATGCGATTGACCGCCTGATAAAGAGGCTCTGCCGAGATCGTGTAGCGGAGGACGCCGACGTATTCAGACCCGAAGGTGAGGGGATTGGACACGGCAATGACCCGCTCACGCGACTGGGGCGTTCGGCCTACGAACAGTCCTTTTTGCCCCCTGATCGCTTCCATGACGTCCGAGGTTTGGACAAGCTCTCCCGTCTGGAAGCCGTACGAGTTGAGAATGACCTTGCCGTTTAGGTCGAGCACCTCGATTTTGGCGTATTCCTGGCTCGATACGTTTTCCAAAATATAGCGGGCCTTGTCTTTTAAGCGATAGCCGGTTGCGTACTTGTTAATAAAATTGGTGAAGGTCGTGCTGCGCGTCTCCAACGCTTCGGTAGCAGTTCCGAAGTAGTACGTATGGACCGCCCAGTAAAACAGTCCCTCCAACAGAAGCACGATCAACAGCAAGATCATGCCGAAGTAAAAGACGAGCCTGCTTCTAATTCCTTTCATCAGGAGCGTCCTTCCGCCAAAGGTATCCGTACCCCCAGACCGTTTCCAGGAAGGCCGGGTGGGCAGGATCGTCTTCGATTTTTTGGCGAATCCTGCGGATGTTCACATCCACGATTTTCAAGTCCCCGACGAAAAACTGTCCCCAGACGTTCGTCAAAATTTCGTCGCGACTGATCGCTTTGTTGGCATTTTCGGCCAGCAGCTTGATAATGGCAAACTCCTTCGGGGTCAGGACAATTTCCTGATCCTTTTTCGTCAGCTTCCGCTCATCGAGCAGCAGGGTGAAGGGAGCGATATCAATCGTATTTTTGTCCTCCACAAGAGCGGGGAGGGGAGCCAGCCTGCGGTGCAATGCCTTTACGCGGGCCAACAGCTCAGCCGGACTGAACGGCTTCGACACGTAATCGTCGGCCCCGAACTCCAGCCCCATCACTTTGTCCAGCTCCTGGCTCTTGGCAGTAAGCATGATGATCCCGAGGCGCGGGTATTTTTTGCGCAGTTGTCCGCACACTTCAAAGCCGTCGATGCCGGGCAGCATCACATCGAGAATCGCGATTTCGATATCGCTTTGCGCTTGCGCGATTTCCAGCGCTTCTTCGCCTGTCGCCGCCTCAATGACCTCGCAGCCTTCGCGCCGCAGATTGATGCGCACAAAATCGCGAATTGATTTTTCGTCTTCAAGCAATAAAACCTTCATAAACAAATCCCCTTGGTCTGATTTCGACTTTTTTCGCTCGCAGGCGGATCGGTACAAGGAAAACAGCATTGGCCTTTATCACGAAATGGATAAAGGCTTGTAAAGCTGGCGTATCTCGTCTGCTGTGAGCTGCATAGAGCGGTACTCCTGCATGGCAGACTTGCCGAGGCTTGGTGTCGTTTGCGGAAGGATCGCGATCAGGACCTGTTTTCCTTCTTCCTTCAAAAGAACGTAGGGCACTTGCTTTTGTTTGAGGCCGTTCTCGAATTTGTTCCATTCGGTTTGCGGAACGGTTTGGAGCGTCAAAAGCTCGGCTTTATTTTTCCCGTTTTCCCCGTAGTAGAAAAAGCGGATGATGTGCGAATTGGCGTTGGGACTGGCGGCAATCGTGAATTTTCCGCTCCATTTTTCCGGTATTCTCAGATCGAGTCCCAGGTCATAGTTTTGGTAATGATCCTCTACATGCTTCAGCCCGGTCTTGCCGTCCCATTGAAAATAGGAGGAGATCCAGGGAATTTCGACCATGGCCAGCTCTTCTGTGCCGGGCGGCTGTGTTCTGGTGCCGATCTCGATAATGCCGTCCCCGTTAATATCCTCACTGTACAAAGGGTAGGGCTTGAAGGTCAAATCCATTTCGCCCTCGACTTTGACCAACGGGTTGTGCAAGGTGCCATTTTCCCAGAGGAGCATGTCGGTGGCGGCCGAGTGCGCCCCTACCCCGGCTTCGATGAACAGGGCATTTTGCGTAGGGGACGCTTTTCCGATAAGCGCTTGCTCGTATCCGTTCACATAGCCGTCCAGCGCGATCTCGGTCAGCTTGGCGATTTGGCCGTCTTTGGCCCCAAACAGCTCGGCTTTGGAGGTGAAATTGCTGTGGTCGTGCAGGACCAGGGCCAGTTCGGTCTGTTCGTCCCCGGTCAAGTCGCCCACCGCCATGACGGAGTAGGGCTGTTTCATCAGCTCCGCGGTTTTGTCGTCGGTAATCGAGTACACGGACAGCTCTCTGTTCAGACCGTCGCCGCCGCCCAGGCCAATCAGCATTTCGGGAATCTGGTCGCCGTTGAGATCGTGAAACGAGACGTAGTCCAGCTCATTGCCAATCCCGGTAAAGGAGGTCAGCTTTTGCCAGTTTCCTTGCTTTTGCGAAAGCACCAGCACGCCGATTTCGTAATCCGTTTTCTCCGACTTGTAAAAAGCGACGACCTCAGGGGTTCCATCGCCGTTCAGGTCTTGAAGAGAGACGGCGCTCGCCTCTGCGGGGTGGAGCGGCACAGCCAACTGTGAGCCCGCAGGCAAAAATTGCATGACAGCCTGATTGATCGATTTTTGATCGCCGTCAGCAGAGGGGGCGCGCATCAGTTCGTTAGGGGTATCTGCCAGGCCGCAACCGCTCACGAGAGAAGCGCAGATCGCGGCAGACAAAAGCCAAGCCTTTTTCATTTGTGATTGTTCCTTTCTGCAGCAGCTTCCGTTTGACTCTATTGTAGCCTGCCTTTTCGGCGAAGTTGTTGCAAATCGGTAAAAATGGCGAGAAAACTTAGGAATTATTTACTAGCAACATTTGACCTGTCCATCTCGTTTAGAGAGAAGAGAGGGAAGGAAAGACACGGGTGTAACAATCTGGCAAGAAATAGCATGCCCAATTACATAGGAGGAGAATATCATGAAACTTTGGCAAAGAACGATGGCAACAATCGTATGTAGCGGCGCTATTCTCATGACAGCAGGACTGGGGGCCGCTCCGGTTCATGCGAATGCCCTTCCGTCACAGTCACAAACGTATGCTCCAGTTGTCCTGCTGCAACCGCAGCACAACATTCCGTTTTCCGTTCAGTTTACCGACGGGTTTCAAGCGAAAGTAACGAATTTGCGCACAAAAGCAGTCAGCACGTTTGATTTATCTGCCAATAAAACAACGTACCTGAATCAAGGGATTTATCAGGCCAACGGCAAGCTGCAAAAGCCGACGGACGGCTACGTGCAAAAGCTCGTGGAGCTGGTGCCATTTCGCGACGCCAAAGGCAATCTGCGCTGGATGGGCAAGCAAAATATTTGGGGAGTAAACAATCAGGACCATATTGCCGTGGCAACCAGCGTGTGGAATATCGTGGACCAAAAGCCGCAGTTGCTCGGGGTAACAGTGGAAAAAACCGATGTCGACAACTTGCCTTCGCCGGATGTTTCGATCAATAGCGGGTTCAGCATGAAAAGCGACAGTACATTTGTGCTGGATACGAAATACGCAGATGTGACAGGCGACGGTATCAAAGACCACATCT
The DNA here is from genome assembly GCF_004117055.1 of Brevibacillus agri. Taxonomy (NCBI): domain Bacteria; kingdom Bacillati; phylum Bacillota; class Bacilli; order Caryophanales; family Paenibacillaceae; genus Brevibacillus; species Brevibacillus agri. The sequence continues at coordinate 88,255 of NZ_CP026363.1, read as the reverse complement.
TTTTGGTAGGCGACAAGATGGGCATGTCGATGAACCAGACGGCCGAGAATTTGCGCGTTGTGGTTCGCGAAGGGAAAGACAACCAACAGACGTTCATTTCGGTGGGCACGCGCGACAAAGGTTTGCTGCCGAAGCTGCACGTGACTGACAGCAACAACGACCAGGTCAAAGATATTTTGGTCACGATGCCGACCGCCACAGGCAATGTGTACAGCCAGATTACATGGAAAATGAATCGTCCGACCCCGGTAGTGAGCCAGGACCAGTTGAACAACCGCAACCTGTATCAGCCGGTCATCGGCACGTATGGGGAAGCGGTGGCGATGAAGCGGGTGAAGTAGCGTAAGGATCGACACAAGTGAAGCGAAGGCTTCGCTAAAAAGATGGGCGAAGCCTTTTTTTCTCCGTTATGCTTGACAACTTCCTTTCGCAAACGTACAATTATAGATGTGGATTTGCTCGCGCGTTGTGTACGACTAAATCTACATGAAAATTAAGGCATTCTGTACGTAGCTCATGCATTGACCTATGAACAGAATGTCTTAATTTATTCTGACATATCGTCCGGTGATTTTGGATAGGGTAGGAATAGGTCGCACGTTGTGTACGACCGACAAGAGGAGTTCGCACGTTGTGTGCGTCCTCCTCTTTTTTATTTGTATTCCCAGATGATGAGCTTGGAGTCCAGATGTCGCGCATACACATCGAGGATGGCGGCCTGGTGTCGTTTTCGCGGAGGGAAGCCGTAACGATGCCGGAAATGAACAGAGGTGATGAAGTTAATCATATCAGCCAGTTGGATCAGGTTTCCATTATGATCGTGCGACAGCTTTACCTGAAGGTCGGGATACACCCTGCGATTGACCGGATTTCGCAGCGCGTCACGAAAATGGTTGAGCTCGCTCGGCTTGCCGTCGTCACAAATGACAAACGCATACGAGTCAGCACGGCTCAGCTCGTTGGAAAGGCAGCGAACAAGTTCCGTATACGCATGGATATGCGTAAGCGTCAAATCCAGCACACCTACGAATCAGAAATGTCCCGTGAGATAATCTTCCTCAGAACGATACGAGGAGCCATTCCTGTAATGAAGAAATTTGAGCTTTGAAAGAAAAAAGCGCCTCCTGTATGCTGGGTCTTGGAATGGTCACATTCACACTGCCCTAATGAAAAGGAGGACGCTCTACATGAAGTATAAGCTGAAACAGAAACAGAATCAACGGATTACACGAATTACCGAAAAAACACTGGTTGTTGGTGCGGACATCGCCAAAAAGATTCATGTAGCTCGAGCCGTGGATTTCCGAGGCATTGAGCTTGGGAAAGAATGTGTGTTCCACAACGATCAGGAGGGGCTAACGAAACTGGCTGCGTGGATGAAGGAGCTTGGCCGGATACATGAGAAAACCGACATCGTATTTGGCATCGAGCCTACCGGACACTACTGGTTCCCGTTAGCGGCATTTTTGAAGGAGCAAGACATCAGGGGCGTCGTCGTGAATCCGCACCATGTGAACAAGAGCAAAGAACTTGAGGACAACTCGCAGACCAAGAGCGACTACAAGGATGCGAAGGTCATTGCCGACCTGATTCGGAGCGGGAAATATTCAGAGCCCAATTTGCCGACCAAGGAATATGCAGAGCTACGCATTCTGATGAATTTTCGGGAGAAGGTCATGGTGAGCTTGAATCAAGTGAAAGCTCGGATTACAAACTGGTTTGACCGCTACTTTCCGGAGTATCCACAAGTGTTTAAGGACTGGGAAGGCAAGGCATCACTGATGACCATGCGCCAGTTTCCCACTCCAGAGGAGATTGTCTCGATAGGCGCCAGAGGCGTTCTCACACATTGGAAGACGGAAATCAAGCGTGGGGTGGGCATCAAGAGAGCGGAGCAGCTCTATGCTGCCGCTACGGTCTCTATCGGGCTTACCGAGGGGCTGACAGCTGCCCGAATCGAGCTTGCCGCCTTGCTGCAGCAGTACGATCTGTACTGCAAGCAAGAAGAAAGCATTATGACGGAAGTCCTGCAGATTCTGGAGAAGATCCCCGGAACGAAGCAAATGCTGAGCATCCCAGGGATTGGCATTCTGACCGTCGCCGGCTTCTTGGCGGAGGTTGGCGATCTGAACAACTACGACCATGGACAGCAGATCATCCGTCTGGCTGGGCTGAATCTGACGGAGAACAGCTCTGGAAAACGTAAGGGAAAGACCGGAATCAGCAAGCGGGGGCGCTCTCGCCTAAGAGGCATCTTGTTCCGCTGCATGCTGCCGATGGTAGCCAAAAACAAAGAGTTTAAAGCGCTCCACGAGTATTATACAACGCGTAGTCAAAATCCGCTCAAGAAGAAGCAATCGATTATCGCCTTATGTGGAAAACTGGTTCGCGTCCTCTATGCACTGGGGACAAAGCAGAAAGAGTATAACGCAAACGAAGTATTGGGGCCGATTCGACAAGCCCAGCTACAACAAAGTGCTGCATAAAGCTTATCAACAAACCTGTCATCTCGCTTATTCACATGTGTACAACCATGACAACGGAAGCACCGGAGAAGCCGAAGAATTATAATCCATAAGGGCAACGACCCAGTCGAGGAGCTAGAATCGGCCTCCACCCCTTGAGAGGTAGAACGAAGGAATGTAAGGGCATAGACCCAGCGTGACATGGGAGGGTAAACCCCGAGGGCGGATGTGGAGATCCACTGTGCGATCATACCTTTTTATCCACAGTCTGGAAACTGGTGATTGCAGGCTCTATTCCCGCCACAGCCCTTACAGAAATATTTGTATCTCCTTCAATCTTCCGACAAGAGCTTTAAGATGTCAAAGTTAAAAAACAGAGAATGAGCGAGAAAACAGGAGAAAACATTACTTTATAGTGGGAGGTTTTTTTATGACGCAAGCGGAGCTTCGAGAGGTATGGAGCACCCGAATCAATGACTACCGGGCTAGTGGAGAGCGCGTCGCGACCTGGTGCGAACGTCATCAGGTTACGCCGCGCCAGCTTTGGTATTGGATGCGGAAATTGAAAGGGGAAGATGAGCCAAAACAAGCAACCAACAAACCGCAGTGGGTTCCCCTTCAAGTGAAAGAATCGACATCCGACACAGCATCGCCCTTGCTTGTGAAAGTTGGTTCGGCAAGCATTGAGATCAGATCCGGCTTTGATCCATCCCTGCTTGCGGATGTGGTCAAGGTGTTGAAAACCTTATGTTAAGCGAGATTCAGGCAGATCGGGTGTACCTCGCTTGCGGCAGCACGGATATGCGCAAGTCCATTGACGGACTCGCTGTCCTGGTCAAGGAGGGATTTCATCTCGATCCGTTTTCATCTGCGCTGTTTGTCTTTTGCAACAGACAGCGAGACAAACTGAAAATCCTTTATTGGGAGCATAACGGATTCTGGCTCTACTACCGTCGGTTGGAGCGTGGCAAGTTCCGCTGGCCGACAGATGCGAGCGCTGCGCCGATGAAAATGACCCGACGTGAGCTGCGCTGGCTGCTCGATGGGTTGTCACTTGAACAACACCAAGAACATCCGGAGGTGACGGCCCGCACAGTCATTTGAGCCTATTTTCCAAACAAGGGCACAGGATATTCCTGCTCAGTTGTCGAATCAAACAAGTATGAAAAAAACAAGTGAAACGCCCCACATTACAATGGAACATCTGCAGGACCGTTGCCTCGAACTGGAGCAGCAAAACGCCGAGCTCATGGCCAAACTCAAATGGTACGAGGAGCAGTTCCGACTGGCCCAGCAAAAACGTTTCGGTGCCTCCAGCGAGAAGACGCATCCGGATCAACTGGAGCTGAACCTGTTCAACGAAGCCGAGATGCTGGCGACTCCTGCCGCTCAGGAACCGGATGTAGAAACGGTTACGTACAGCCGTAAAAAGTCTGCTGGCCGCAAATCCAAGCTGGACCAGTTCCCCGTGGAAACGGTCCTCTATGAACTGCCGAAAACGGAGCAAGTTTGCGCATGCTGCGGAGGTCCTCTCCACGAGATGAGTACCGAGACCCGTAACGAAATCACGGTCATCCCGGCAGAAGTGAAAGTCGTGCGTCATGTTCGCCAGGTGTATGCTTGCCGCCGCTGTGAACGAGAGGAAATTCGCACACCCATCGTCACGGCTCCGATGCCAGAGCCTGTCTACCCCGGAAGCCTCTCTTCTCCTTCGAGTATGGCGTATGTCATGACGCAGAAGTACGTGGACAGCCAACCGTTGTACAGACAGGAGCAACAGTTTGCCCGCATGGGTCTGACGATCTCGCGGCAGACGCTGGCGAATTGGATGATCTACGGGGCAGAGCAGTGGCTCTCCCTGCTGACAGACCGCATGCGGGAGCATCTGCTGAACCAGGATATTCTGCACGCCGACGAAACGACGCTGCAGGTATTGCGCGAGCCTGGCCGATCCGCAGAGACGCAGTCCTATTTGTGGTTGTACCGGACAGGCCGCATGGGTCCGCCCATCGTGCTCTACGATTACCGGACAACGCGCGGCGGTGAGCATCCCCGGAACTTTCTGACGGGGTTTGGCGGCTATCTTCACGTGGACGGCTATGCCGGTTACCACAAGGTGAAGGATGTCACCCTCGTTGGATGCTGGGCACATGCGCGTCGCAAGTTTGACGAGGCGTTGAAGGCGCTGCCCGCCTCCCAAGACAAAAACGAAACAGCAGCTCAGCAAGGGCTTCAGTTCTGCAACCAGCTCTTTGCCATTGAACGGGAACTGAAGGACGTGACACCAGAGGAACGCTATACCGTCCGAATGGAGCGAAGCAAGCCCATTTTGGACGCTTATTTGGCATGGTTGCGTCAGCAACGCCCCCGAACGCTTCCCAAAAGTCTGCTGGGGCAGGCGATTGCCTACAGCCTGAATCAGTGGGACAAGCTGACGGCGTTTTTGCAGGATGGGCGGCTCGAGATTGACAACAACCGCAGCGAGCGGTCGATGAAGCCGTTTGTGATCGGACGAAAGAATTGGCTGTTCGCCAATACGCCTCGCGGTGCAAAGGCGAGCGCAATCATCTACAGTGTCATCGAAACAGCAAAGGAGAATGGACTGAACCCGTTCAAGTACTTGACGTACCTATTCGAACAACTCCCACAGCTTCCCGATCTGAAAAATCCAGAAACCCTGGATAGTTTGCTGCCTTGGTCGCCGTGGTTACCGCTAACTTGCAACGTGTTCAACTCTTGACCCCAGCATAGACCAGCCCTCATCTTGGCAACAAGGTGGGGGCTATTTGACGCTTACGATATGCATACGGTTATGGTTGGTTTCACGTGTCTGGGTCTGGTAAAGCTGTTTGTTGACTAGAGCAGCCACTACCTTTACTTCTGAAGCCTTCACTAAAGACAACAACTCTTCCACCACTTTGAAGCGTTGGCGATCCGATAAGTTATAGTAGAAATTTTCACCGTCAATAAACGCCTTTCCGTGGATTTCAAACTTTTTAAAAAAGTCGATATGTGGAAACTGCTCAGCGGGTATGCCGTGAATGGTGGCCTTTATATCTTTTTCCAGATTGTCTTTGATTTTCTGGACCTCATGATGCAAATGCACCTGGTAATGGATGGGGACCAGGATGCCCGCGTAGCAGAGAACGGGTTGATTTCTCATATCATTGAAGCCGTTGTTTCCTGATTCATCTGTGTAAAATCCGTATAAAGTCACATCTGCTCCTACTTTCCATTGCGACATAAATTGATTATAGCAAACGAAGAAATAAGAGCGGGGGTGGGGTTATTTCATCATTACTGTGTTTAAACGTAATGATTACGATTTGTCTTGACAAGCGAAAGAGCATTGCGTTAGCATGTTTATTAAATCGTAATAATTACGTTTTGTAGCGCAAAGGAGATCAGCTTATGACCGATAAAAGAATCCCGGTAACCGTCCTGAGCGGCTATCTGGGGGCAGGAAAAACAACATTGCTCAATCACGTCTTGAACAATCGGGAAGGCATGCGCGTCGCCGTCATCGTCAACGACCTCAGCGAAGTGAATGTGGATGGCACATTGGTAGCGCAAGGAGGGGGCGTTTCCCGCGTAGACGAGAAGGTCGTGGAAATGTCGAACGGCTGCATCTGCTGTACGCTGCGCGAGGATTTGCTGACAGAAGTGGAGCGGCTGGCGCGCGAAGGACGGTATGACTACATACTGATCGAATCGACGGGGATCGGCGAGCCTGTTCCTGTCGCCCAGACCTTTACGTATGTCGACGAGGAAAACGGCATCAACCTGTCTGCCTTGACCCGGCTGGACACGATGGTGACGGTCGTAGATGTGTACCGTTTCTGGCATGACTTTTCCTCGGGAGAAAGTCTTCTGGACAGGGATCAGGCAGTGGGGGAGGACGATACTCGGGAAGTGGTCGACCTGTTGATCGATCAGATCGAGTTTTGCGACGTCCTCATTTTGAATAAATGCGACCGGGTAGACCCGGAAGAGCTGGAGCAACTGGAGGCAGTGCTGCGCAAATTGCAGCCAAAGGCCCGCTTTATTCGGGCGGTGCGTGGACAGGTGGACCCGCATGAGATTTTGAATACGGGACTGTTTGATTTTGAAACGGCCAGCCAGTCGGCAGGATGGATCGCCGAGCTGCAAAAAGAAGAGCATACGCCAGAGACGGACGAGTACGGCATTTCTTCCTTCGTCTATCGTGCGCGCAGGCCGTTTCACCCCGAGCGGTTTGGCGAGTGGCTGTCGGCCTGGCCGGAGGATGTCGTGCGGGCCAAAGGCTTTTTCTGGCTGGCGACGCGCAACGATCTGGCTATGACGCTCAGCCAGGCAGGGCCTTCGATCGAGGTCGGTACGGCAGGCTTTTGGGCGGCTGCGCTGCCTGCCGAGGAAAGGCAAGCGCTGTTGGCGGAAGAACCAGATTTGCAGCGCGCCTGGGACCCGGAGCACGGGGACAGGATGACAGAGCTTGTGTTCATCGGCATCGGCCTGGACCGGGAAGCGGTGACAGAGCAGTTGGATGCTTGTCTCTTGACGGATGAGGAGTACCGTTCGGACTGGGCCAAGCTGCCTGACCCGCTACCCACTTCCAGCACCGTCGTAGAGATGCAAGTGTAAGACAAAAAGGAGGAAATCGACATGCGCGTCAACATTACGCTGCAATGCACCGAAACAGGAGATCGCAACTACATCACGACCAAAAACAAGCGAACCAATCCGGAGCGGCTGGAGCTGAAAAAGTATTCGCCCCGCCTGAAGCGCCATACATTGCATCGGGAAACGAAGTAGACGACGAAAAGCTCTCCCTTGGCAGCATGTTGCTGTGGGAGAGCTTTTTTGGCGGGGAAGGGCAGGCAAGTGGGGCAATGGAACGGCAGTCGAGTTGGCAGTGGAGCCACAACCAAGCCGACTGTGCAGCCGCAACCGAACTAACTCCGAAAGCCAACCAACCACCTGCCCCCACGCCCCAGTCCTCATGAACCGCTCCGACTAGCCCAAATCCGCATAACCTGCTCAGCCGCCTGCTCCAGAAGCGCCGCGCTGTCCCGCATGGACTCATCCAGCGTCATCGGCCGATTGGCGATGCTGACGACGGCGGTGACGCCTTTTTCATACAACGCTTCGATCCCTTCGCCGATGGAACCCGCCAGCACGATGACGGGGATGCCGAATTGCTGCGCGAGCTGGGCTACGCCGCACGGAGTTTTTCCTTGGGCGGTTTGCACGTCCACCTGGCCTTCTCCGGTGATGACGAGATCGGCGCCCTGCATGGCGCAAGCGAGGCGGGTTGTCTCCATGACAATCTGAATCCCCGCCCGCAGCTCGCCGCCGAGAAAGGCGAGAAGCGCCCCTGCCACACCGCCCGCAGCGCCTGTTCCCGGCAGATCGTGAATGGCGATTCCCCGGCTTTTCTCCATCACGTCTGCAAAATGGCGCAAATGCTCGTCCAGCGCGAGCGCCATTTCCGGGGTGGCCCCTTTTTGCGGGCCGAATACGTGGGAAGCGCCGTTTGGACCGACAAACGGGTTGGTGACGTCGCAGGCGATGACAAACTGACATTCAGCGAGCCGCTTGTCTTTTTGGCTGCAATCAATGCGGCTCAGGCGGGAAAGCTCTCCCCCGCCAAAGGGCAAGGGCTGATCGGCCTGGTCGAGCAGCCTGTAGCCCAAAGCTTGCAGCATGCCCGCGCCGCCATCGTTCGTAGCGCTGCCGCCGAGGCCGAGAATAAAGCGGCGGCAGCCCAGGTCGAGGCCAGCTACGATCAGTTGCCCGAAGCCGTAGGTAGTGGTGCGAAGCGGGTTGCGCTCCGCTTTGGAGATGAGATACAGGCCGGAAGAGGCAGCCAGCTCGATCACGCAGGTAACGCCGTCGCCGAGAATGCCGAACTCGGCGGCAACAGGTCGGCCGAGCGGGTCTTTGACGGTGGCCGTCATGATTTTCCCATCAGTCGCGTCGACAAGGCATTGCAGCGTACCTTCTCCGCCGTCTGCCATCGGTTTGGCGACGATATCGGCGTGCGGATCGGCGCGACGTATGCCTGCGCGAATCGCTTCGCTGACTTGCTTGGCAGTGAGGCTTCCTTTGAAAGAGTCCGGCGCTACGACGACTTTCATGCCGGGCACCCTCCTTTGCATGGTCTGATCCTTTTCGACAGCAGCGAAAAAAAGCTCCTGCGTGTTCGGGAACCATTTTTCTCCATCATAAACCGAAACGGCACAGATTGCGAAGGATGTCCAAATGAAAAAGGCTGCTCCAACGTCATCTGACGTGGAACAGCCCGGCTTGTCGCCTATGCGTTCTTTTTCATCAAAAGTTGCTCTTCCTGCGTGTTTTTGTCCGCGAACAGCCATTTCATCATCGGCGGGGTGACAATCGTCGTCACCAGAACCACGACAATCAGGACGGCAAACATGTCGTCAGACAGCAGGTTGTTTTCCAAACCAATCGCCGCGATAATCAGCGCCACTTCGCCACGCGATATCATGGCAGCGCCGATGGCGAGCGAATTTTTCCAAGGGAAGCCGGTGAGTTTTGCGCCGATGGCACCGCCGACCAGCTTGGAAACAATGGCGATCACGCTCAACATCGCAATCAGCCACAGATTTTCCACGATCCCGGAAAATTGGGCGGTGACGCCGATCGAGGTGAAGAAGACGGGCACAAAGACGGCGTAGCTGATCGTTTCTACCTTGTGGGTGATTTCTTGCTTGTAGCCGGTGAGGCTGATCGCGACACCCGCAATATAGGAGCCGATAATGGCGGCAACGCCCGTGTACTCGGCAAAGTAAGCGAACAGGAAGCAAATAATCAGGGCTGCGGAGATCACGGACTCGCTGACTTGCAGCGGCGCGAATTTACGCAACACCCACGGGACGACTTTCCAGGACAGCAAGATCACGATTGCGAAAAACGCGAGCTTTTTCGCAATGACCAGGCCGAGGTTCACATCGCCGCCAGCGAAGCTCATCAAAAACGCCAGCGCCAAAATGACGAGCACGTCGTCAATGACGGCAGCCCCCATGATAGTTGCGCCCTCTCTCGATTTTAGCTTGCCCAACTCTTTCAGCGTCTGTACAGAGATGCTTACGCTGGTGGCCGAGAGCAACAGTCCCAAAAAGAGAGCCTCAAACAAAGAAAGCCCCATCGTAATCCCGGCGACGTAGCCGAGTGCCAAAGGCGCGATGATGCCGGCCACGCCAACGCTGGTGGAGGACTTCGCGGTGCGCTTGAACTCGTCGATATCGGTTTCCAGTCCGGCGATGAACATGAGCAGGATGACGCCGATCTGGCTGATTTCTTTCAAAATTTCCGTGTCGGTCACCAGCCCGAGCACGGTTGGGCCGAGCACGATCCCGATCAGCAGTTTCCCCAAAACGGACGGCTGTCCGAGGCGCACGCTGATGTCTCCGGCGATTTTGGAGGCGATCAGGATGACAGCCAGTTGAAAAATAAGCATGCGGTTTCCCCCTTTAATCTGTGTGTAAGATGCAAAAAGAGCCCGTAATCACGGGGTTTTCTTTTTGTCGGCTGAAAAAAGACAAAAAGAACCCTATGATGACAGGCTCCTCCATTAACAAAGCGAATATTCATTTGCGTTATGATGACATTTTAACATAGCGCCCGTAAAAAGTAAAGAAACGCTTGCGGGCTGGTCGTGTGCATGTCATGATGAGAAGCAAAAACAGGAGGCGAGCGATGGTGAAAATCAGCAAGCATAATGCGGAGCACTACATATGGGGCGACCACTGCGACGGCTGGCATCTGGTCAAGGGGACGGAGCTGAGCGTCATTTTTGAGCGGATGCCGGGAGAAACGGCTGAGGTGCGCCACTACCACGAGCGCTCCCGCCAATTTTTCTTTGTGCTCTCTGGACAGGCTGTTCTGGAGGTGGAGGGCGTTCGCCACGAGATCGGCCCGCAGGAAGGAGTAGAAGTGCCGCCGGGAGCACGGCATCAGATGAAAAACGAGAGCGGCGAAGACGTGGAGTTTCTCGTCATTTCGCAACCGACCACGCGGGGAGATCGCATCCAGGTGGAGTAGCCGGTTTGGCGAGGGCGAGGCAGCAGCGAGCGGGGAAAGGGCAGGAAAAGCACTAGCGAGCGCATGAAAAGGAAAAGACTCCTCTCCTGCCTCAGCCTACCTGCTCTTCGCCCCTTTATGCCAAAACAAAAAGCCTGACTGTCATCAGAAACAGATGGTATTATCCCCTCATGGTAGACAGTGAAAAAAGACCTCATGGTATGATGAGATCAACACTGTTGACCGGAGGGGATTTTCTTATGCCGCCACGTAAAGGGCAAAAACAGCAGCAATATGACGAAGCAACGAAGAGCGAAGCAGTACGTTTGCGGGTTGAGGAGCATTGGAGCTACCCAATGATAATGGAGAAATTAGGCATTAAAAGTAAGACGCAGATTCGGGAGTGGGTACAGAAACGGCAAAACGGTGAAACGTTTGAAGACTATAGAGGGCGATGGATCAAGAAGTATTTCAGCAGTCTAGAGGAAGAGAACAACTACTTGAAAGCGCAGGTCGAATACCTAAAAAAGCTCAATCCAAATCTACACGGGGAGGGAAGTTGGATAAGCAAACCCGGTTTAGGACGATCGAAGAAATGAGTCGCAAGTACGCTGTGGTCATGCTATGCGAAATAGCGGAGGTCTCCCGGGCGGGCTACTACAAGTGGAAGGCGACGGAGAAGGTTCGTAAGGTACGTGTGGAGCAGGATGCCGACCTAAAGGAACATATACTGGCAATTCACCGCATTCGCCCATACTTTGGGTATAAACGAATGCGCACGGCTCTACGCAAAGAGGGACTACAAGTAAATACGAAGAAAGTTCGCCGACTGATGCGAGAATTGGGCATCCGCTCAGTGATCCGCAAAAAGCGTCCATTTGCCGGCCGCAAGCCCTCCATCGTGTTCAACAATGTCCTTAATCGCCAGTTCGCTGCGGACGAGGCTAGAAAGAAATATGTAACCGATATTACCTATATTCGAGTCGTCGATGACTTCATTTATCTGTCCGTGGTCCTGGATCTGTATAATAACGAAACGGTTGCTTGGGAAGTGTCGGAGAGAAACGATCTTGATCTTGTGCTGTCTACGGTGAAGCAACTGGGTAATGGAGATGCGATCCTGCACTCCGACCAAGGATTCCAGTACACTACCAAGACATACGCAAATCTGTTGCAAGAACAAGGGCTAACCGGAAGCCATTCCAGACGGGGGAACTGCTTCGACAACGCTTGTGTTGAATCGTTTTTTTCACACCTGAAGACGGAAAAGTTGTATCTGGAGAAACCAAGAGATATAGCTCACGCTCGCAAACTGATCGCTGAATACATCGAATTCTACAATACAGAACGGTTCCAGAAAAAACTCGGCGACCTCTCCCCAGTCCAATACCGGGAATCGATCGCCGCTTAAGATAGCGTCTTTTTTTAGTGTCTACTTGACGGGGCTATGACCACAGACAGCCAGGCTTATTACTTTTTTCCGCCCAAAAACGGCGTGCTTATTTCCAGTTAACGAAATCGGACATTTGCGCGAAAGCGTCTGCCAAAGCGTGCAGGCTTTCTCCGGTCTGGTAAGCGAAAAGCGGCAAACCTACCACAAACAACAAAGCTTCTCCGATGTACTTGGCGATCATATGATCTACCTCCTTTTGGATTTTGTTCAAACAGCCAGATCCAAAAGGGAGCGGTATGTATCCTTGTCGCCATTCGCATGCCGCGCGCGCCGGAGCATGCGGAAGCGCAGCGGTTGCCTTGCTGCCATCGGATAAGTCTCAACCAGGCAAGGATTGATGGAAGGTCGATAGGTGTCACTGGAACTCCAACGAAACGCCTGTATTTGCGGGCGATGACAACGTCTGAGACAAAAAGCAGACGTAAAGCAGCCCACAAAAAGGGCGAGCAAGGCGAAGAAATCCTCCAGCGAAAGCAGCAACAGCATATCTTCCATGGCGATTCCCCTCCTTTCGTACCCATCATTCTACTCTTGTTCACATCATCAGGCAATACGTAAAAGAAGGGAGATTGCTTCTGGTCGGAATCGCTGCACTATTTGAGTTGGCCGATAGACAGGTTGACGCGGTAGTTGCCAAAGGGCAGGAGGTCGTCCAAAAAGCGGTTTAAGGCGGTGTGGTCCGCGACGTTGATTTTCAGCGTGTAGCAGCCGTCCCCGCTAATGCGATGAGCTTCGATGACTTCGCTGCGGCTTGCGACGAAGCGGGCAAAGCTCGAATGGTCGGTCGTCTTCATGAACATCGTGACCATCGCGGTGAGCGAAGGAGTCAGCTTGGCCTCGTCGACGATGGTCGTGTAGCCGATAATGACGCCTTGCTCCTCCAGTCTTCTGATCCGGTTGCCGACGGCTTGCCCGCTCAGATGGACCTGCTCGCCGATGTCTTTCCATAAAAGACGGCTGTTTTGACGCAGCAAAGCCAGAATGGCATGGTCGGTTTGGTCGAGCATGAAAATCTCCTTTCGCGGTGAAAGTGAGGCGCCGGATTTGTTTCGCGGCTACCTGCGTGCGTCTTTTACAATAAAAGCAAGTTACCACGATTATACGCCTGCGATTGGAGGAAAGAGAAGACATGCACATCCAACTTGTTCGACATGCTACGCTCAAAGTGACCTACGGCGGCCGCACGTTTTTGATCGACCCGATGTTCAGCGCGGCGGGGGAGCTGTCTGCTGTGCCAAATACGCCGAATCAGCGAGCGAATCCGCTGGTGGAGCTGCCTTTTTCCACGGAAGAAGTGCTGGATGGTGTGGAGGCGGTTTTGGTGACGCATACGCACAGAGATCATCTGGACGAAAAAGCACTCCGCTTGCTGCCCGCCGACCTGCCTGTTTTTTGCCAGCCGCCGGATGCGGACATGCTGCACCAGGAGGGCTTTTCCCATGTAAACGCGATCGAAAGCGAGCAGGAATGGCAAGGAATTCGCCTCTACCGCACAGGCGGAAGGCACGGGACAGGCGAGATCGGGAAACAGATGGGGCCAGTGTCCGGCTTTGTGTTGCAGGCACCTGGCGTGCCGACGCTGTACGTGGCAGGGGATACGGTCTGGTGTGCCGAGGTGGAGGAGGCCATCGGGCGGTTTGCTCCCGACGTGATTGTCGTGTTTGCCGGAGCGGCCCAGTTTTTGGCAGGTGATCCGATCACCATGACGGGGGAGGACATCGCTCTTGTAGCGGCCGCCGCACCGGACAGCCACCTGTTCGTTGCGCACATGGAGACGTGGAATCACTGCCTGTTGTCACGCGCCGAGCTGCATAAGTTTTTGGCGAAAAGAAAGCTTCAGGACCGCGTGCGGATACCCGCAGATGGAGAGAGAATCGCCTACCCTGCTCCCCGGTAAAATCCCGACGGAAAAAGACAGATACAGCAGCTTCGCGAACGGGCGGAGCTGCTTTTTTTCGTACGGTCATTTTTCGGGCTGGTCCAGCATTTGACAAATCGAATCTCACGTAATAAACTGTTTTTACGTAAATGATTAATGTCATGAGGTGTTGTTGTGGCGCACGAACAGCTTGAAACGTATGTTGTCGAGACGCCGGAGCAGGCGATGGCGCTGTTGAATCCGCTCAGGGCGGAGATTTTGAGCCGACTGGTGGAGCCTGCTTCAGCGGCAGAAGTGGCGCGGGGAATCAACGAGATTCCACAGCGCGTCAATTATCACCTGAAGGCTTTGGAAAAAGTCGGGCTGGTCAGACGGGTGGGAAGTCGGCAAGTCCGCAATCTGGTCGAGGTGCTGTATTTGGCAATCGCCCGGACTTACGTGCTCTCCGAAGGGCTGAACTGGGCGAACGACACGGTGCAGCAGATGAAGGACCAGGGGGCTTTGTCGCATTTGATCCATACGGCGGAGCGGATCAAGCGCGATGCCCTGTTCTTGCTGGAGCGCTCGGATCAGGAAAAAGAAATTCCGAGTGCCACACTCGATACCAGCATTCGCCTCGCCAGCGCGGAGGAGCGGAGCGCTTTTGTCGAGGAATACGTGCAGTTGGTGAATCAGTTGGTCAAAAAGTATCAGACAGCAGCGCAGGGGCAGGAGACGTATCAGGTCATTCTCGCGGTTTATCCAAAAGAAGGAGGCGATCAGTCATGAAGGCTGAAGCCAAAGCAGCAGGCCAACCAAGGCCAGTCGTCGTGTGGGAAAGTCGGACCGAATCAAAGCGGGGCAATGTCATTGCGCTGCCTGCGAGAGACGGCGGCAGCGACGCTGTCGACAGGGAAGCCGCTGTGACCGCGTGGACAGTGGGGCCAAGCGACAACCCGGCTATCGTCACGCAAGTCTCCTCCGGGTTTGGCAAAAGCAAGGCGGCTGTTGCGACGCCACAGGCCAACAGCATGAGGCTGGCAGCGTAATCCATTCCATCCGTGAACAAATAATAAAGGAGGGTTTTGCATGAATCTGATTCCGGTAGTGGTGGAGCAGACGAGTTATGGAGAGCGTTCGTACGATATTTACTCCCGTTTGCTGAAAGACCGCATCATTTTTCTGGGCAGCGCCATTGACGACCAGGTTGCGAATGCGGTGGTGGCCCAACTGCTGTTTCTTGCGGCGGAAGACCCGAAAAAAGACATCCATCTGTACATCAACTCGCCTGGCGGCTCGGTGACAGCGGGAATGGCGATCATCGACACGATGCAGTTCGTCGCCCCGGACGTGTCCACAATTTGCACGGGAATGGCGGCCTCCATGGGCGCGATGCTGCTGGTAGCGGGAGCGCCGGGCAAACGCTACGCCCTGCCAAACGCGGAAGTCATGATTCATCAGCCGTGGGGCGGCAGCCAGGGGCAGGCGAGCGACATCAAGATCGCCGCAGAGCGAATCCTCAAGCATCGCAGCATGCTCTACTCGATTATCTCGGAGCGTACAGGCAAGCCAGTCGAGAAAATCGAAAAAGATGCCGACCGCGACTACTTCATGTCGGCAGCCGAAGCGCTTGAATACGGCTTGATTGATAAAGTAATCGAAAAGCTGTAGCCGATAAAAAGATCATATGCTTGCAACGCATCCACGGACTGCTCCGCGGGTGCTTTTTCTTTTTGGCAAGCAATGGTGCATGAATTTTCCGACTAGTTTAGGGCCGATGGCGACGGGGAAAGAAAAAGGGTGGCAGCCGAGTATTTTCGACATAAATTTGTTTATTTCGACAGAAAGAGGCGCTCTGATGAAGATTAGAACGAAATTTATTCTCGCTTTTGGCGTGATTTTGGCCATCATGTTTAGCTCAGGTACATATATGTATATTCATACGAAAACATTGAAAGCTGCTTATGAAGAAATGCTCGATGACGGGGACCTTTTGACCGACTTGCGGGAGATGCAGTTTACGATCACGGGCCGAAACAATGACGAGCGCGGGTATTTGCTCACCGGAGACGAGGAATTTCGCGAGGAACTGAAGGAAAAGGCGGGCAAAGTGGAAGCCTTGTTCCAAAAAATGAACGAGTATGAGGACATTACCGCCAAGCAAAAAGAGACGCTGCAAAAAGCGCAGCAGCTATACGAGGCATATTTGGCGGCGAGCAACAAAGCGGTAGAAGCGCTTGACCAAGGCAAGCGGGAAGAGGCGCTGAGCCATCATTTCGGCATCGAGCGCCAATCGCGGAAGACGCTCGACTCGACGGTGAGCGGACTGATGGAGGACGTGCGCCAGGAAAAAGAGGCGGACACGCAGGAGCTGGCAGCGCAGGAAGCTGTGTCTGTGAACATTCAGATTGCGTTTAGTGTCGCGGGCTTTCTCATCGCTTTCGTAATCGGGGGACTGCTGGTTCGGGCGATCATTCGTCCGCTGAACCGGGTGAATGCCCAGCTTGCGGCCATAGCGGACGGAGAAGGCGACCTGACCCATGAGCTTACGGTATCATCCAACGATGAGATCGGACAGTTAGCTGCGTCGTTCAATCGGATGCTGGCGAATCTGCGCCAGCTCGTTTCGCTCATTCGCGGGCACGCCCAGCAGGTAGCGGCGGCGGCAGAGCAGTTGACGGCCAGCTCGGAGCAGACGAGCAAAGCGACCGAGCAGATCGCAGAAACGATTCAGGAAATGGCAGCAGGTGCGGACACACAGTCGCATCAAGTAGAAGAGGGCGACAAGGAAGTGCAGGAAATGGCTGCGGGCATCGAGCGTATTGCCGCCCGCGCCCAAAACGTTTCCGCTGCCGCGATGAACGCCTCAGAGCTGGCTACTGGCGGAACCCGGACGGTTCAGCTTGCGGTGGAGCAGATGAATGGCGTAGGCGAGACTATGGAGCAGCTTGCGCATGCAGTCAGCGGACTGGGAAGCCGTTCCGAGCAAATCGGGCAAATTGTCGAGGTCATCACGCAAATCGCTGGTCAGACGAACCTGCTGGCGCTCAATGCCGCGATCGAGGCGGCACGGGCGGGTGAGCAGGGCAGAGGCTTTGCGGTTGTCGCCGATGAAGTGCGAAAGCTGGCCGAGCAGGCTTCCGCGTCCGCTCAGGAGATCACGCAACTGGTTACGGCCATACGCGCAGAGACGCTCGAAGCAGTCTCGTCCATGCAAAAAGGCTCGCAAGAAGTGGCGGCCGGGATGGAGGGCGTAGCGCAGGCAGGCGAAGTCTTTTCGCATATTCGCGATGCCGTTGTCGGCGTGGCAAACGACGTGGAAAATGTCTCGGCCGCTTCCCGCGTCCTGACCGAGAGCACAGGAAAAGTCGCGTCGTCGATGGAACTGATCGCCTCCGTCACGCAAACGGCCGTGACACGGACGCTGGATGTGTCCGCCGCCACCGAACAGCAGTTGGCCTCCATGCAGGAAATCCACTCTTCGGCGGCCTCGCTGGCCAATCTCGCAGAGGATTTGGAGAAGTTAATCAGCCGTTTCAAGGCGTGAGGATAAGGGAGTAGCTGGAAAGCGGAAAAGCCACTTGCAGGCGTGAACAACCTGCGGGTGGCTTTTTTGACGGGCAAGACGACGAGGGAGCCGGGACAGCGGAGAGAGTCGGGTAAGCTGAGGGGGCGGGGCAAGCTGATAGAGTTGGGCCAGCGGAGAGGGCCGAGCCAGCCAAGAAAGCCGGAAAGCACCCCCACCCCCCTGAGCCTCGCTGCCCGCAATCATGCCAGCCGCCACAGGGCGAGCTTGCGATAGAGCAAAAAAATCAGCCCATTGCCGACGGCTGCGGCGAGAAATACCGCCCACGGGCCGAACGATACCGTCATGAAGCCGGAGCCGTAGATGGAAAAGACGATGCCCAGCTTGAAGATGGAGCCGGTAATGCCGCTGATCCGCCCGATCAAATGGGCCGGGGTAGTCTCCTGGCGAAACGTCCAGATGCACACATTTTCAACGGTAGAAATCAGCCCGGTGAGAAACAGCGACAGACAGAGCAACCACGTACTGCTGGCAAAAACCATGAGCAGGTAGGAGAAGCCGAGCAACAAAATCGTCGTGCCCATCAACTGCCCAATCGGAAAGCGCCGCCGCAGGGAGGCTACCGCCGAGCTGCCAACAAGGCCGCCGAGACCGGCCGCGGACAGAACCAGCCCGAGCGTAGACGTGTCCAGCCGCAACTGGTCTTTGGCAAAGAAAATAATCATCGCGTCGTACATGCCGGAAGTCGCGTTGAGAAAAATGACGAGCAGGCTGATGCGCCACAGCGCCTGATTGCGCAAAAGCTCGATCCAGCCGGCCTTCAGCTCCTGCCAGAAGCCTGTTTTTGGCGCCGGGGGCGTATCGGTCTTTTCCAGAAACGAGATGGCGACAAAAGCCAGCAAATAGGCGAAGCCTGTAATCAACAAACCCGCGTGCAGGCTGGCGAGCAGCAGGATAAAGCCCGTGAGCGCCGGACCCATGATCTCGATGAACGTAGTCATGAAGGAAAAGCGGGCGTTTGCCGAGGTGAGCAGCGGTGTGGGGACAACCTGCTTGAGCATGCTGACCCGGGCATTTTGAAAGCCGTAGTGCAGGGCCATCAGCAAAAATCCGGCCACGTAGTAGTGCATGATCTGGGCCTGGCCCGCCGCTGACAAGCCGTACAGCAAAAACAGCAGCACCATTTGCCCGAACACCATCCATTGCGACCAGCGCTTTTTGGAAAAGCGGTCGACCCATACGCCAATGAACATGGCGAGCAGCAAATTGGGCAAAAACTCGATGCTTTTCATCGTCGTCATCGCTACGGGTGACTGGGTCATGTCGTACAAAATAAGCGGCAAGGCGAGTTCGTACACTTTGCTGCCGCAAGCGAGCAAAGTCGAGGTGCAAAACAGGACGAGAAACGGCCGGTTGCGCCAGAGCGAGGCGCTCTGCGGCGATTGCGGATTGGCCTTCGGTTTTGTTTGGCTGACCAGCATGGACATCATAACCCCCCTCTTTGTACTCCATTGTAGTTGGAAAAAGGGGAAGAAAAAGGGTAGAGTAATAAGAGAACAAGTTCCCCTTTTAACGAAAAGAGTGAGCGGACGATGCAGATTGTTTATCATTACTTGCGCTTGCGCCAGCATTTTGCCGACAGGCCGGAGGGCGAGGCGCTGGAGATTACGTTGAGCGAGTTGGCCGAGATTTTTTGCTGTACGGTTCGCAATGTCAAAAACATTTTGAAGCAATTCTCGGAGCAAGGCTGGATTGAGTGGATGCCGGGCCGGGGGCGCGGGCGAGGATCGCGGCTCGTCTTCGTGCGCAGTGCGGAGCAGATCGTCATCCCGCTCGCCAAGGCGCATATCCAGCACGGCGACCTGGAGCGGGCCATGCAGCTTCTCCATGAGTCGGAGCTGTCTGCAAGGGGCAGGGAACGCTTTTTCGACTGGCTCTCCGGTCAGTTTGGCTTTCGCAGTCAAACAGTGGAAACGCGCACATTGGACACGCTGCGCATGGCCTTTTACCGGACAATTCCTTTTCTCGACCCGGCGTTTGTCAACCGACGGACCGAATCGCACATGGTCAGGCAAATTTTCGATACGCTCATTCGGTACGACGAGAAGCAAAACACGTACAAGCCGCACCTGGCCCATTACTGGGAGACGAATGAGGACGGGACGAGCTGGACGTTTTATTTGCGAAAAGGCGTGTCTTTCCATCACGGGCGCGAGCTTACGGCTCATGATGTGATCTGGACGCTGGAGCGGGTAGCTGACCCAAAGACGAAATCGCCGTATTGGTGGATGCTGCAGGATGTCGTGCGCATGACTGCGCTGCGGGACACCGTACTGCAAATCGAGCTGCGCCGCCCAAACTGTTTGCTGCCCGCCTATTTGGCCTCGGATCGGCTGTCCATCGTTCCTTGGGACGTGGTGCAGCAAAAAGGGGAAGAGTACAGCCGTCTGCCAGTCGGGAGCGGGCCTTTTCGCCTGGTGGAAAACGACGAGCAGATGTTTGTGCTGGAGGCATTTCCGACTTATTTTCTCGGGAGGGCCCATTTGGATCGGGTGGAAATCTGGGTGGTGCCGCCATTCGACAAGCGCAGCGAAAAATTTTTCGCCACAGCGAAAGAGGTGCACTTCCAGACAGCGTGGAGCATGCCGAAGCCGCTGGGCAGATGGCAGGAGCTGAAGCAGGTAGAGCGGGGAGCGACTTATCTCGCCTTTAACCTGAATCGGCAAGGACCGCAGCAAATTCCCGCTTTCCGCCAGGCGCTCGATCGCATCCTTTCGCGCAAGCAAATGATCGCGGAGCTGCGCGGAAATCGTTACGGGCGTGCCTTCAGCTTTTTCCCCGAGGTCGCCGGAGTGGAGCCAGCGTTAGCCGAGCAGAGCTGCGAGAAAAAACGGACTGCCGTCATGCAAAGCGGCTACCGCGGAGAGTGCTTGAAGCTGTTTACATACGAAGGAGCGGGAAACGAAAACAACGCGGAGTGGGTACAGCGGCATTTGGCGGAATGCGGCGTGGATGTAGAGGTGACTGTCGTGCCGATCGAGGAGTTGAAAAAGCCGGACGTGTTGCGGCAAGCCGATCTCGTTTTGGCGGGCGAAGTTTTTGATGAACAGTGGATTTTGGGCATGGTCGAGTTTTTCCGTTCGGATATCAGCTTTGTGCGTCAACTGTGGAGTCCGGCCTTGCGCGAGCAAATCGACCGCGAGCTGGAGCAGTTGATGGAGGAGCAGTCCGGGGAGTGCCAGCAAAGGAGGCTGCGCGATATCGAGCAGTTGCTCGAACAGCAATCGGCTCTCTTGTACCTGTACCATACGCGGCAGCATTCGGTCTACAACTCGGCGCTTGCCGGAGTCTCGCTGAATGCGCTCGGACAGGCCAACTACAAAGACATCTGGTTCAAACAGGAGCATGCTGCCGGTACAGATTGACGGAACACGCATGCGCGCGGGCATAAAAAAGAGGAGGTGTATTGGCTAGTTCCTCCTGCTTCTATTATAACATAAAGCTGAGGGAAATCCGAGTCTGTCCGCGAGGCGGCAATTGCGCTAAGATAGGGGTTCAATGACAAAAGCTGGGGGAGAGGCTATGAAGCGTTTCCGGTTCGACAGACAGGCAGGCAAGGAGATCGAACGTTTTGATTCTGTCAGCGCTGTGTTTTCCCGTATCGTGCGCACAGACGAGCCAGTGTCCATCGGCTGCATTCATCTGCAGGCTGGCGGAGTAGTGGGCTACCATCCGGCTGTTTGCCCGCAGCTTTTTCTCGTGGTCAGCGGAGAAGGCTGGGTGCGGGGAGAGGATGACCAGCGCATTCCGATTCAGGCGGGACAGGCGGCTTTTTGGGAGACGGGAGAAGGGCACGAATCGGGAACCGAGTCCGGCATGACGGCGATCGTCATCGAAGGCGAGCGGCTCGATCCGCAAAGTTTCATGCCGCTCTTGGAAGCATAGCTCTTCACGCCAACTGGGCAAAAGCGAACGAGAACATCTTGGAAAGTCGGTGTGAAACAGCAAATGACGTGGAAGACACACATGCTTCTGGGCGCAATCGCGGGCTACTGGGCGTACCCCTCCTGGGAGGGCAGCGTGATTGGAGCCACGATGGCGCTGGTGCCGGATATCGATCAGGCGCGAAGCAAGCTGGGGCATCTTTTCGGCCCTTTTTCGAAAATGCTGCAAAGAGGACTGGGCCACCGGACGATCACTCATTCCTGGGTCATCCTGCTGCTGCCGGCCCTTTTTTGGGGCGATACGCCAGCGGGCTGGGCTGCTCTCTGGGGGGTGCTGTCGCATCTGGTCAGCGATATGCTGGTGGGGCGTATTCAGCTTTTTTGGCCGCTGCGGACGGGGTGGATCGGCCTGCGGCTGTCGAAGACGCTCTATCGCACGGTAGACCGGCTCGTCTTTTACGCGGCGATCGGATTCATCATCTACATGGGATATCGGTAGAAAAAAAACCCTGCCTTGTGGACAGGGTTCTTTGCTTATCGCAGGTGCGCGGCTTACGGCATCATGAATTGCTGCACCAGCTCGGCGTTTTCCTGCATGAATTTTTGCGCTGCGGTTCCTGCTTCCTGCTGAATTTCCATCATTTGCTCGTCGGTAAGGTTTGCGAGGTTGATGGCATTATCAGCCGTCATCGCCGGAATCTCCAGCGCTTTTCCGAATTCTTGCTTGGACTTCACTTTCAGGCTGAATCCTTTTGGCATGTCAGGAGTCGGATTGTCGAAGTTGATTTTCACGCTGCCATCGGAATCGCGGCCGTTGTCTGTCGTCGTTTCGGATACAGTGATGTTCCCGTTCAAAGCGACTGGCTCGGAGTATTCATCCGCTACGACGAGAGCGAAGTCGTATTTGCCTGTTACTTTTTGGCCTTCCTTCACGGATTCGAACGTGGTAGCCAGATCCAGAGCAGGCTGCTCGTTGTCTTTGACCATCACGCTCAGCTTGCCGTTTGTTTTGCCGTTTTGCTCGGTCGCTTTGTACGTGTAGGACAGCTCGCCGTTTTTCGGGTCTTCCGGATTGTGCAGGGCGTAGCGATAGAATCTGTCTGCGCCTTTTTGGTAAGCGATGCCGCTGAAGAACAGTTGCTCTTCCTTGTTGTCTTTCCCGGTAAACATCAGCTTGCGGGACAGAATTTGGTGATCGCCGTCTACGAGCACGACCATTTTGAGCTGTTCCTTGCTTTCTGTAGTGGAGTCGTTGATGTCTTTCAGCAAGTCGTCGAAGCCTTGGTCGTAGTTTTTCTTGAATTCTTCCTTAGAAATTTCCTCTACGGCGTAGCCGCTGTCAGCCATCAATGTCGAAACATTGTGGTAGCGGGTGTAGATCAGGTCAAACAGCTTTTGGTCCGCTTTTGCCTTCTCCGCGAGCTTCGTTGCGAGGGCTTTCGCTTCTTCTTCGGTAAAGGTTACGGTGATTTCACGCGCGCTTTCCTTGAAGCCTTCTTCCGTGAAGGAAGCGTCCTTGTTGATGGTCACCTGGCTGTCCTTGATCGATTCCGCGTACAGCATCGCGTAAGGCGTCAGCGTGCTTTTCACTTCATCCTGGCTGATGCGGACAGCTTCCATCAGGTCACGATAAGTGAGGAAGCGCTTCGGCAGCTCTTGGCCGAACTTTTGGTTGAGCGCATCGCGGTCTTTCAAATCCATATAGCCATACTTGGAGTAAAACTCAGGCAGACGGAAACCGAACTGGGTGTCGTTCAGGAAATATTCAATAGTAGCCAGCTTCTTGTCCTTGAGATGGACTTCGAAGTTGCCTTGCTGCTGGTTTTTTTGCTCGTCGATGTTGCTTTGCATCACAATTTTTGCACTTTTCAACAGTTCGAGTACCTTCTGGGCTTGCGGGTCCGGGAGGGCAGCATCTACTGTAATGTCAGACAGCTCCGTAGTGGAGTGGACAGGTTTTTCCAGATATGGCTTCATGTAGTCTTCGTATTCCCCATAAGCCTTGGACATGTCAGATGAGAACTTCAGCATGCTCTCAGCTTCGGATTGCAGGTAGATCGTTTTCGCGCTTTTGAACAAGTCGAATTTGGCGTAGGCTGTTCCAAGCCCGCCCAAAATTACGACAGCAGCCGCTCCGGCAATTAACAGCGGCTTTTTCAAGCTTTTGCGTGGCGGGTTCACGTTTGTTGTGGTTTCCATGAGTTCCTCCCCTTTGTGACTATCTCTCTTTGGCGTGCGAATGCAAATGGTTTTTCGCACTCGATTTTGTATTGTACCATAAGGAGGATGGATGAAAGTGATTTCCAGTAAAATATTTCAAAAAAGAGGAAGAAAGACCCAAAAATAGGGCAGGCTGTTATGCAAATTCACCCTGGGACCGTTTTGTCTGATCCTTTCTTTCGTTTTCGGTGGGAATCGACGAAAATGGATGGTACAAGCAGGTTTTTGGGGGCTATAGAGACAAGAGATGGATAGGAGGAGATCGTGTGGACTTTCGCGTGCTGCAAACGTTTCTGGTGGCGGCTACAACCGAAAATTTTCATCAGACGGCTGAGGCGTTGTTTATCGCTCAGCCCACTGTCAGCCAACATATCCGGCAATTGGAAAAGGAGCTGGGGATCAAGCTGTTTGAACGCGTCGGCAAGCGCGTTCGGCTGACGGCAGCAGGCAAGCGCTATCTGCCGCATGCAAAAGGGCTTTTGGAACAGTGGCACCACAGCATGGAGGATTTGCAGGCGTGGCGCCAAGGGTATCGGGAAAAGCTCCAGGTGGCAGTCTCGCCGATCATTGCCCGTGCCCGCTTCTCCCATTTGCTTCACCGTTTTACCAGGCAGTATCCCGATGTCGACATCTCGATCAAAATTGCCGACTCCGTCGAGATCGGCCCGCTGGTTCAGAGTGGACAAGTAGACCTGGGACTGACCCGGATGGTGCCCGGAGAGTTCCAGTTGGACACGTACATGCTGTACGAGGACCCGGTTGTATTTGCGGTACCGCACAGCGGCGGGGACATAGACGCACCGCTGCCCGATTGGGAGCAGGAGGTGCAGTCCAACCGTTTGCTGACCCACAATCACCCGGGCTACTGGGACGAGCTGCTGCTGCTTTTGCGCCAGAGAGGGCTGGCCTTGCGCACGATGGCTGTCTCGCAGGTGGACATTACCAAACGCTTCATTGAAGACGGGCTTGGCGTCTCTTTTTTGCCACGTTCGGCCGTGAGCCGGGATTTGTTCGAAAATCGCTTTATCGAGCTGCCTACGCCGGGACTTGTGTTGCCAAAGGTCGCCTCCTACCTGCTCGTGCCCAAAGCCGGGATCAGCGAGCCTGCGAAGCACTTCATGGAGATTTTGCAGGCGCTGTATCCGCCGATGTCTCCGGTCATGCAAGGAGGAAGCAAGGCATAGCTTGGGCTGCTGTAAACCCGAATGATTACGAAATGTGATTAATAGCGGGTTTTAATTCTATTTCCCTTTCATATTGATAATCGATATACTGGAGGGAAAAGAGATGAAAAAGGAGTGGCGATCATGACAAAACAACATCCTTTGGCAATTGGTCTGGATGGAATCGCCGTAGCAGAAACAGACCTGAGCCTGGTCGATGGAATTAACGGACTGCTTGTTTACCGCGGGCATTGGGCACGCGATCTCGCTATTCATCACACATTTGAAGAAGTCGCACACCTGCTCTGGTTCGGACATATGCCAAGCGAGCAGGAGCTTACAGAATTGAAGAACAAGCTCAAAGCAAACCGCGAACTGCCGGAACATGTCAAAGGAATCCTGAAGCTGATTCCGGCAGATGTCGATATGATGAGCGTGCTGCGCACGGGTGTTTCCGCTCTGGGCAGTTCCTCCCACGGCTTCCCGCCAACCATTGATGAGGTCATCGCGCTGGCAGCGAAAATGCCGACGATTGTCGCGTACCGCTTCGCCTGTCTGGAAGGCCGCGAGCCGCTCGACCCGAATCCGGAGCTGGATCACACGGCAAACTACCTGTACATGTTAAAAGGGGAAAAGCCGAATCCGGCTCATGTGCGGGCGCTGGATGCGTACCTGATTTTGACGCAGGAGCACGGCATGAATGCCTCTACCTTCGCAGGCCGCGTCGTCAGCTCTACAGAGTCTGACCTGATTTCTGCGGTTACGGCGGCCATCGGCACCTTGAAAGGTCCTCTGCACGGTGGCGCTCCGTCCGAAGTGACCGAGATGATCGAAGCGATCGGCACGAAGGAAAACGCGGAGCCGTGGATTCGCAACAAGCTGGAAAACGGCGGCCGCCTGATGGGATTCGGACACCGCGTCTACAAAACCGTCGACCCGCGGGCAACCGCTTTGCGCGTCGTCGCTTCCGAGCTGTCGGCCAACGATCCGTGGTTTGACCTCGCGACACACGTAGAAAAGGTCGGCCTGCAACTGCTGGAAGAATACAAGCCAGGCCGCAAGCTCAATACAAACGTCGAGTTCTTTGCCGCCGCAGTGATGCGCGCGGTAGGGCTGGACGACAACCTGTTCACGCCGACGTTCGCCGTCAGCCGCGTGGTTGGCTGGACCGCTCACATTTTGGAGCAAGCCGCGAAAAACCGGATCATCCGTCCTCAATCGAATTACATCGGCACCATGCCGGAATAATAGAGAAGGCGTCTTGTCTTTTGTTTTGGAGAAAAGCTATCCGTTGGCGCGGGTGGCTTTTTTTGCTGCAGAAATGAGTTGGGGCAAGGCTGTACGCCGGGTCAGATCAGGCAGGGCTTGCTTGTGCAGGTGAGGTGATAAGACGGCAGTTTTCGTAAGCGAGACACCGTGCGCTGACGGTTAATTGTGGTCGTAGCGATGGACGGAGAAAATAAGAGGAAACGGTTTAGGTGCTTTGGCTTCCGGTAAGGGAGTTGGGGCTGTCTGCTTCGTATGGGTGGAGGGAAAACGCGTTAAATGAAGGGAGTCTGGGCAGGTTGCTGGTTCGAGGTTGAAGATGATAAAAGGCGTGTTTTGGCTTTTAGCTGGAAGGCTGGTCGAGCGGCATCGGCAATAGACTTCCGAGTATTCGCTACCAATTCTTTTTTTCTTGCTTTTTGTAACCCATCGACGAACACATTCGCTCCTGACGAGGAAAGAGGAGAAATCCGCGAAAGCTCTTTGGGATACCGACCGGGCAGTCTAACCCCCAGCGGGTATCCCAAGAAGCTCCAGCCATCTCGTCTCATTCCTTCCCCCAACAAAAGCACCGACAAAACAAACCATGCTGACCTTTTCCAACCGCCCCACCAGAAAATCCCCAAAGTGCAGCCAAGGGATTGCAGAGCACGCTAACTTTTGGCATGATAATGAAAAAAAGTAAGGAGTGGAACAAATGGCTTTGTTGTCTACCCCGTTTCAGTTCAAAGGATTGACCTTGAAAAATCGCGTAGTCATGCCGCCGATGTGCCAATACTCCGTGGAAGCGCAGGACGGTACGCCGACAGACTGGCACTTCGTTCATTACGTGTCCCGCGCGGTAGGAGGCACAGGCCTCATCATCGTAGAGATGACAGACGTAGAGCCGGACGGCCGCATTTCCAACTACGACCTCGGACTGTGGTCCGACGAGCAGATTCCCGCGTACCAGCGAATCGTCTCGGAAGTTCACAAATACGGCGCGAAAATCGGCATCCAGATCGGGCATGCGGGCCGCAAAGCGGAAGACGCGGAAGTTCCCGTGTCTGCATCCGCGATTGCGTTTCCAGGCTCCCGCTACAAAACGCCGCGAGCACTGACCACAGAAGAAGTCAAAGCGATGGTTGTCAAGTTTCAGGAAGCGGCAAGACGCGCGGTGGAAGCAGGCATGGACACGATCGAGATTCACGGCGCTCACGGCTACTTGATCCACCAGTTCCACTCCCCACTGACAAACGTGCGGGAAGATGAGTACGGACGCGACAAAGCTTTGTTTGGCGTGGAAGTCATCGCCGCCATCAAAGAAGTGATTCCAGCAGACATGCCGCTCATCATGCGCGTCTCTGCCGTGGAATACGTAGATGGCGGATACGGCCTGGACTACAGCACAGAGCTGTGCCGCAGATACAAGGAAGCAGGCGTTGACATTTTCCACCTGTCGAGTGGCGGCGAGGGCCCGATCGGCTCCGGCGGACGTCCGGGAATCCATCCTGGCTATCAGGTTCCGCTTGCCCGGGCGATCAAGCAGGCGCTCGATGTTCCGGTCATCGCGGTAGGGAACCTCGACGATCCGAAGCTGGCAGAAGCAGTGATTGGCAACGGCGACACGGATTTGGTTGCAGTAGGCCGCGGCATGCTGCGCGATCCGTACTGGGCGCTGCATGCAATCCACGCGCTGTCGGCTGAAGAAGCCCAGCCGCCCAAGCAGTATGCGCGCGCGTTCTAAATGACATTTTTCAGAAGAAAGCGGGGCAACCTTTCATGCCGCGATGTGGCGGACATGGGGGGAAGCCCTTTTTCTTGTGCAGGGATTACACAACCTGGAAAGACGTATAAGATAAATGTCAGTCAGTACTGACAATCGTTTTTGAGGATGAGGGAAGCATGGACAGCAATCGTCTCAGCAGCAGTGAACGACTGATGATGGCAGCCATTGATCTTATCGCGGAAAAAGGCTATAACGGCGTCACGACGCAAGAAATCGCGGCAGCGGCAGGTTTGAGTGAAAAGACGCTGTTCCGCCAGTTCGGCAGCAAGCGCAATCTGCTGGAGAGCGCTTTTGACCGTTTTCATTATACGGAGGAAATGACAAAGCTGTTTGCGGAGCGGCTCGTGTGGGATTTGCGCGCAGACCTGCTTTTGGTCAGCCGGACGTACCATGAGCTGATGAACCGAAACCGGAAAATGATCTGGATCAGCATCAAAGACGAAGGACAACTGCCAGGCTTCCGCGAGCGCACGCAAAAGCATCCCCGCCAGCTTTTGACCTGGTTGACGAATTACTTCGCAGAGATGGGCAAAAGGGGCAAAATGGTTCGAACCAACCCGGAGGCACAGGCAACGGCTTTCATGATGATGAACTTCGGAGCGTTCATGAACAATCTGGATGGGCCGGACAACTTTTCGGGTGTCTCGCTGGAGGCGCTTATCGCGGAAAGCGTGGAGATTTTTGCTAGGGCGTTGACTCCCTAGTTTTTTTATCAAGTGAATGTCAGTCAGCAATCGTTTGCGCTGGCGCTCTTCGGCAGAATTTTGCAGGCGGCAGGGGCGGCCGCCATTCCGGCTACGGCGATGCTCATTCCCGTTCGCTATTTCCCGCCAGAGAGGCGTGGCTCTGTCCTCGGCATGACGGCAGTCGGGCTGGCGCTCGGCGGGGCGCTTGGGCTTGTGCTGTCGGCGCTCATCGTCAGCTTTGCGCATTGGCGCTGGCTGTTCGCCGTGCCGCTTTTGATTCTCGCGACGCTGCCGTTTTACCGCAAATATTTGGCAGAGGAAGATACGCTCTCGCGCGGGTCTTTTGATTGGCTGGGCGGCGCTCTGCTCGGCGTTTCGGTCGCGCTGTTGCTTCTTGGAGTCACGAACGGTACGTGGTGGTTCCTACTTGGCAGCCTGCTTACACTGGCGCTGTTCATCGTGCGGATTCGCCGGGCTGCCGATCCGTTTGTGCAGCCGAAAATTTTTGCCAACAAACGCTACACGGCAGGACTTGTACTCGCGGTTCTTATCAACGGAATGGGGATCGCGCTGTACTACGTCAGCCCGCTGCTGCTTTCGTCCGTGCAAGAGCTGTCGACAAACTGGATCGGCTTTGTCATGGTCCCGGCAGCCGTTGCCTCGGCGCTTCTCGGCAGAGTGGGCGGGAAGCTCGCAGACCGGAAAGGGAACGCGTACCTGTTTTTTCTGGCGTCCGGCTTGCTGCTGGTCTGCTTTGGACTGCTCTCTACTTTTACGGGCATAGCAGTCATCGGGATTGCCTGCTTTTTGATCTTTGGCAATGTGGGCCAGTCGTTCATGCAAATTACGCTGGCAAATTCGATTTCCGGAACCTTGGCGAAGGAGCAGGCGGGAGTAGGGATGGGGATTTTTTCGATGCTGAACTTCATCTCCATGGGGATTGCTTCGGGGATTTACAGTAAAGTGATTGATCTTGGCGCAACGACCCAGTGGAATCCTGTGAACCCGTACGCGGCCGCCTTTGTTTACAGCAATATCTACCTGGTGCTTGCCGCTTTGCACGCGCTGATTTTCCTGTTCTACTATTTCCGCTTCGGCAAAACCCGTAGCTCCGGCTTGCAGGCCAACAGTTGAAGCGAATCCCCCAAAACGGCCAGTATGGTAGACTAAGGAAAAAAGGACGGCTGGAAAAGGGGAGGCGGTTTGCGGGAGCTGTCTGCCATCCGGTTTCGTGAAAAGGAACCGCTTTTTACGCAAATTTATCATTATCTAAAAGACGAAATCAGGCACGGCCATGTGCAGGACGAGGAATTTCTGCCTTCGATCCGCAGTTGCGCGCAATCGCTTGGCGTCAGCAAAAATACGGTGGAAGTCGCATACCAGTTGCTCGTCTCGGAAGGCTACGCCAGGAGCATCCCGAAAAAAGGCTACCAGGTCGTGTATCAGGCAGAGCGTCCTTCGATCACGCCAGCCGCAAGTCCGGGGGAAGCGCAAGCGGCGGACATTCGCATAGATTTTCGCTACGGCGATATCGAATTGGGGCGTTTTTCGTTTCAGCAGTGGAACAAACTTCGCAACCGCGTAATCGCTGACCACCAGCAGCGCTATATGGTCGAGGAGCAGCCACAGGGCGAGTTTGCCCTGCGCAAAGAGCTGGTGAAGCTGCTGCACGAGACGCGCAAAGTCGCGGCTGCGCCGGAGCAGATCATCGTCGGCGCGACTCCACAGCAGCTTGTGTCGGTTCTCGTTCAGTTGCTGGACAGGGAAAAGCAGGTCATCGGCGTGGAAAACCCCGGCTATGACGGGGCGCGAAACACGTTTGCAAACGGCGGCTATCAGGTGCGGGGCATATCCCTTGGGGCGGACGGCGTTTCTATGCAGGAGCTGGTCGATAGCGGGGCCGATGTCATGTACGTGAGTCCGTCGCAGCAGTTCATCCACAAGCTGGTCATGCCGCTCGAAAAACGGCATGCGTTGAGCGAATGGGTGCAGTCCCGGGCGTATATCGTGGAGGATGACTACGAGTGGGAGTTCAAGTACGAGGAAAGCTTTCTCCCCGCGATCCAGAGCCTGTCTCCGCAAAAGGTGGTCTACATCGGACGCCTGTCCAAAGCGCTGCTGCCTGTCTGCAACGTCAGCTATCTCGTCCTGCCGTATGAGCTGTTGGCGCGCTTTCACCAGCGGGTGCCGGAATACGATCAACCCGTTTCCAGGCTCGATCAGTTGACTTTGGCTGCATATTTGTCGGACGGCTATTGGCACAGGCACGTGCAGGCCATGCGCAAAAGCTACGCTGACAAGCGCAAGGCATTTCTTCAGGCCGTCTCCCGCTGGATGGGCGAGCGCGTGGAAGTGGAAGGGAAGGACACGGGACTGCACGCTTTTTTGACCGTGCAGAAAAAGGGCAGCGAAGCGGAGTGGATGGAGCGTGCTGCGCGGTGCGGCGTGAAGGTGTACGGAACAGCAAGGTACTGGGTGCATGACACGCGGCAGTATGCGACGGTATTGCTTGGGTACGGCGCTTTGAGCGAGCAGGAGATCGAGGAAGGCATTCGCCTGCTCGCTTCTGCCTGGTTCGGGTGACTGTACCCTTTTTTTCTGTCCCGCTCACCTTGTTCCATCTGTCCCTTCAAGCAGTGGCCCTTGACCCTCTATGATGGACAAGAAAGCGACAAAGCAAAGGGGACAAACACGAGATGAGATTTATATTCGATCTGGACGGGACAATCTGCTTCAAAGGCCAGCCGATCTCCAAAGCCCGTTGTCAGTGAAGCGGGAAGGGTGCTAGGATGGAAATAGAAAAGTTATCAGTATTTCGACTGATGCAACGGGAACACTAAAAAGAAACCGACACGGTGCGGGAACACTATGTCGGCAGTACAAGACGGCCCCTTTCAGGGGATCGGCTCAAGTTTATTGCACGACTGACAAAATGACCGCCTTAGCCTGTCAAAGCTTTAAGGGCGGTCATTTCGTTTGGTCAGGGCAACGACGATTGCTACGACAAGGCTCAACAGTCCGACAAGAAAACCGCCAAACTGGAGCATGAGCGAAAGCGTTTCAGGAAGTACTTGCCACGCTCCCACGCTCCTTCCGTTTCCGACGCGGGAGATGAGCCGACCATCTAACTCAGCTTTGAACGGCTGAAAGAAGAAATCCGCCAGCGGCAAAGAGCGATCCAGACTGGCCCCAAGTATTATCAGACCAAATGCGCAAAATACGTATCAATTACAATATTTGTGCAAGTGTACGCCAACATAACCATCACAGCATATATCGCATAATCGAGTACAAGCTCCTTTTTATTGCTATGAAAACCTTTCCTATATATCACTTTCACAGTCCACACGACAATAACAAACCCCATGATGTAATAACCATTTTTCAAAAAGTGATAAATAGTAGTATCGCCAAGGGCATGGGGATCGGCTAGCAAAAATACGAGCATTTCTCCAAAAAAAGTATATACGACTGACAAACAGCACATGGCTACATACTTTTTCATGCATGACCACCTGCCTTTCCCTTTCCGCATGGTACTAGCCAGCCCACCCTTCATTGGAGCGGGCCGACTGACGTTCGTTACTCAGAACCAGCGATTGTCGTCATACCAGCTTGTACCTTCATGTCCCCAATATAGGCTACCCATCCTTGATTTTCCAGAAAAACCTCAATACATCACCATATTCCCCGTCTCTTTCATATGCCTTTCCGCTTTTTTCAACAGCAGGACCGTCGCCATCACCAGCACAAGCAAGACACCGACCAAAAGCGCCAATTCGGGCAGCAAGGACGCGAGCGAAGCCCCTTCCATCAGCAAACCGCGCACGAGCTGGAGAGCGTAGGTCAACGGAAAGCAAAAGGAAATCGCCTTGGCCCAGAGCGGATAAGCCATGGGCGGGAGGCGGACGCCGGAGAAAATCAGCATCGGCTCATCCAGCACGGTGTACAAAAAGCTGGAATCGCGGGAAAACAGAAACAGGACGCTCAAAAATCCACCCCAGACGATCGCCGAGCCGAGCAGGACGACAAAGGCGAGCGGCACTGCCCACCATCCGCTCAGGTGAACGCCGCCGACGAACAAAAGCGCAAGCAGCGTGAAGCAAAAGAACAGCCAGCCCCCCTCGACGAGCGAAGACAGCGAGCGCCCGTATAGAAAGGCCAGACGATTGACCGGGCTGATAAAAATCATCTCCATCGTCCCCGCCTCCCGCTCAAAGCTCATTTGCCAGGCAGACTGCACCAGGCACCAGAAAAAAATGTAGCCGAGATACCCGGTCAGCAAAAACAGGGGCAGTTGTTCCGGCGAGAGAAAGCGGGCAAGCGGCGAGTCAGCCCCCAGGCGAAAAGGGGCAAAAGAATAATACGCGGTCACAAACATGATGGCTGGCCAGATGAGCAGGCTGAAGTACACCATTTTGCTGTGAAAAGAATGGCGGTGCTCCTTCACCATTTCCGCCCACAGCAAGGAAGCGAGCTGTTTCATGCGCCTCTCCTTTCCGCCATGTGCAGGATGACGTCCTCCAGCGACGGCTGCTCGGTGTGCAGGCGCAGGACAGGCGATTGGTGGGCGGCCAAAAGCGAGAGCAGCGGAGTCGTCATATCGGTTTTGCCGCGCAAGGTCACTTCCCATGTCTGTTCGTCCGTCTCCGCGATTTCCCGCGTGCCGCCGTTGCGCAGGGCGAGCTTTTGCAGATCGGTGTCCAGCGTGTCGGAGAGGGCGGGGATCACGACGTGCAAAGCCGTCTCCAGGTGGAGCGAGCGAGTCAACTGCTCGGGCGTGTCGTGGGCGACGAGCTTTCCTTTGTCGATGATGTACACCTCGTCACACAGTTCCTCGACCTCGTGGATGTAGTGGCTGGTCAAAAGAATCGCTTTTCCGTGCTCTACAGCCAGTTCCTTGACATGCTTGCGAAGCTGTCTGGCGATGGGCGCGTCCAGCCCCAGCGTCGGCTCATCCAGGAACAGGTAGCGCGGGTCGTTGATGAGTCCGCGGGCGATTTGCAGCCGTTGCTTCATCCCTTTGGAGTAGCGCTCGACAGGCGTATCGGCCGCGTCCAGCAGTCCGACCTGCAAAAGCAAGGCGTCAATCCGGCTGCGCAGCGCCTGGCCGTGCAGTCCGTACAAGCTGCCGAAATACTGCAAGTTTTCCCGCCCGGTCAACCGCCAGTACAGCATCCGTTCGCCGCCCGCAATCATGTTGACCTTGGCCTTCACGAACCGATCGTCTTTTACCGCGTCATATCCGTCAACCGTAATCGTGCCGCTGGTCGGGGTGAGCAGCGTGGAGCACATTTTGATCGTCGTCGTCTTTCCCGCGCCGTTGATGCCCAACAGCCCGATGATTTTGCCGGGCACCATCCGAAACGAAACGTCGGAGACCGCCTCGACCTGTTTCCATTGCTGCCGGAGCCAGCCTTTTTTCTCCTTCACCCGATATACTTTCCGCACATTTTCCACAATCAGCATGAGAAAAAACCTCCTGTTATCCAAAGATTGATTCGACGACGCGCTTTTCCATCCGCCGCATGCCCCACACGCCGATCGCGAGGTAGACGAGCGACAGAGCCGCCATGTGGAAAAGCTGTGGGGAAACGGCGATCAGCGGCTTGCCCTGGATCACGCATTGGCGAAAAGCGTCCAGCGCAGGGGCAAGCGGCATGATCGCGCCCAGCGGCTGCAGCCATTCCGGCAAGTACGGGATGGGAAACGTGACGCCAGATACAAACGCCATGATGACAAACAGCGTGTTTTGCGTGATGTACGTATCGCGAAAGCGCAGCATCAGGCTGCCCAAGACGAGCGCCTGACAGAAAAACGCCCCGGTAGACAAAAGCCAGACAACGATAGCGCTCCCGATGTGGGCGTGGACAAGCGTAAGCCCGAACAAGGCGCCGACGATGACGATGACGGAAAATTCAAACACTGTGCGCATGAGCTGTTGGGCAACGTTGCCCAAAAAGTATCCTCTGCGCAGGGACGGGGTGAGCAATACCGCCTCCAGTGTTCCTTCCCGCAGCTCGGTAATGAGCGAGCGGCTGACATTCATCAGCGTGGAGACGGCAAAAGCGTAGAAGGCGCCGCCCAAAATGGCGTAGGACAAATAATCGTCTGTCCCCGTCAAATGCAGGAAACGGCCGTCCAACTGCCCGGCAAATACGTAATGATAGGCAAAGTAGGCGAACAGCACGGTGTACACGCCAGACAGGATGTGGCCGATGACGAACGACCACGGGTAGGCGCGCATCATTACCAGCGTATTGCGGACAAAGGTTGCTTTGGCAACTCGAAACACGTCAGTTCCTCCGTTCAGATGGTTTTGGCGTCGAGAGTGCAAGGCCAGGGGCAGGCATGTCGATGAACTCGTGAAGATCGACAGCCAGTTGTTCCAGCCGGGAAGTGATGCCGCGGTAAAACACGTACCGACCGCGCCGCTCGCTCCAGACGAAGCCCGCCTCTACCAGCAGCTTCAAATGCTTGTTGACGGCTGGCTCGCTGATGCCGTGCAAGTCTGCCAACTGCTGCGTGCAGTAAGGGTGATCGAGCAGCGACTTGAGAATAGCCGTCCGCGTCGGGTCGCTGAACACCTTCATTTTCAGCGTGAAGTCCGCGGGAATGGTTGAGGCTGTGGAGATGCCCGGAACGTCGACCGCAAAGCCGACGGAAATATGCTCCCCGCAAATGCCGAGCAGCAGGTGGGGCGAGACGAAGGTGGAGGCGCGCAGGTGGATGCCCGCCAGCTCGGAGTAGGCGAAGGTGTACGTCTGCGCTTTGTGAAACTGCAAAAAGTTCTCATGCACCTTCAGCCGAGGATGCACCTGCGCCAAAAAGCCGACCGGATCCGCGGCAATCCGCTCCTGTCCCTCGTGGACCGCGCGTACCAGCCAAGGTTCGATGCGCCGTTCCTCTGCCCGGAAAAAAGGGAGGTAGGCGTGGCAAAACTCAAGAAAACGGCGTTTTGTGGACAAGGGATGCCGCAGTAACTCCCGATGCTCCGGCTTGAGCTGCTCAAACAGATCGTCCGTGTGCCCTTGCATCCACTGTTGCAGTTGCCGGGGGTGATAGACAGGCCCCAGCATCAACTGGGCAAACTGTGCCGCATCCATTGCCTGCAACTGCTCCAGGCTGGCCTCGACGGAATGCTCGTATCGCTCCTCCCACGGCACCAGGAAGTCCATTGCATCGAGAAACTGGTTGGACATGTTGCTGAACTGGTGCAGCTTTTTCACAAGCGATGCGGGAAGCGCGGAGAGAGACTCCTGCGCCCAGCCAAGACGGCTCGTGTGGTGGTCAGGGTTGGCGAGCACGTGCAGGCTGAGAAAAAACTCGTGACCCGGCACGTACGCAATCGACAAATGCTTTTGCAGCCAGGCAGCCAGGTCTTGCATTGCGAAACCTCCTTTCTTTTCGATTAACCGTTTGGTGAATTGAATTTACGAGTGGGCAAAAGTGAAAAAATTATGCAAGAGGAAGAAACGGTTGTCAAGCGAAAAAAAGCAACCACAGACGCCGGGAGCGCGTGGTTGCTTCATGATCGTGCCCGTTACACTTCTTTTGGTTCACTCGGACTGCTGGTCTGCTCATAGGCCACCAGCGCCTGGACAGCTTGCTGCATGTCCGCAAGTTCTTGCTGCGACAAGGGATGTTCCTGGTAACGATACTGCTCGTAAAAGTCGGTGATTTTGCCTGCCAGCTCCAGTTGTGCCGCCGTCAGCGCAGGATGCTTTTGCAGCCGCTGCAAAAACTCCTGCGTCGTTTCATGCGGGTGGATCGTGACACCTTGCTTGCCCATCGTCTGCAAAAACTGGAAGTAGGCGTAGCGGGTCGCGTCGTCTGCGGGGCCAAGCGGTTTTTTGAACCATTTGGAGACATCCCATTCCGCCGCTTCGCCTTCAGCAGCGGGGGGCAGCGGGGCCAGATCAATCGCCGGGGCAGCCGTGATTGCTTTTTCCTCCTGCCAGTTGCGATTGCGCCGTTTCCACATGTACCTGCCCAACAGAAACAGCGCTACGACGACGACAAGCGAGATCAGATAAGGCTCCAGCAAGGAAAAGAGCGGTTCGCCCTGGCTGACAGGGTCCAGGGGAGGATTGCCGCCTTGCCCTTCGTTGTTCAGCACATTATGAACGCGCTGGTCTTTGTCCAATACTTGCGACAGCCCGGAAATCCACTCCGCCAGCATCTGCAAGGCAGGCTCGATCAGCATGTAAAGCCCGGTGCCAAGCGGTCCTTTCACCCACGACCAGAGCAGGCTCAACAAACCGAGCAGGGCAGAGGCAGCCGCCACATAGCCAACTGTCACAAGCAGGCGCGTCCCCAGCACCTGACCCGCGAGCATCAGGCGGAGGCGGGCAGGCAGGCGGATGGGAAGGGCTTCCTCCCGCAGCAGGTAAGCCCCGACCGCGATCAGCACGTAGCTTGCGGTCACGAGGGCGAGCATGCCGAAGTAAGGGGCAGGCGAAAACGTCTCCGAATCAACGGCAGTTCCGTACAGAGCCGCGACAACCAACTGGATCAGGCAAACCATAAAGGCCAGAACGAACCGCCGCAGCAGACTGACATGGTTGATCCCGTTTGCAGCCGCTCCCTGAATCCGCCAAAAAAAGACGCCTGCCAGGGCGAGGGCGATCAGCCACGAGCCGAACAGAACAAAGCTGAGCACCCCGACGCCAAGCACAAACGGATAGAGCAAGAGATGCAGCACGGTATGGCGGCCGCCGTGGTGATACAGCCAGCTTCCCGCGATCAGGAGCAGACAGCCAGCGAGGCAAAAGAACAGCAGCGCGCCAAAGTCTGCCGTCATCCAGCCAAGCATCATCAGCGAACCGCCAACGAGCAGCGCCTCCAGCCAAAACGTCAGCGTCCATCGGCTCACGAGGGAAAAGCTCATCGCGCCATCACGCTCCTTTTTTCCAGACGCGCCTGTTCATATCGCCTGACCGTAGCCTGTTCCCCGGATACGTCGAGCACGGCAATGTTGTGTCCGCGCCGCACCAATCGCTCCAAAGTCGTCTGGGGCAATTCCTCCGGCCGCGCCGTCACGAGGATGATCGCTTCCTTGGCCGGACTTTCCTCCAGACGGCGGAGCAGGCTGGCTAGCGGCGTCGTCACATAATGGTGCATTTGCGCGAGTTGGGTCATGACGTGCAGATGGTGCGTCTTGCCGCTGCCGGCAGGCATGTGAAAATGCTCGCGGCCGCGCTGCTTGACGGTGAGAAGCAGCTCGTAGCCAATCGACTTTTTCCGGCACAGCATGGACAGCGCAGCAAGGCTGGATATAATCCGTTCATTGACGACATCGTTATGCCGCTGCTGCAACGGTTCATAGGACGGCAAAATATGGCCGACGATCCGCCAGTTTGGATGGGCGGTGTGCTCGAACAGCCTTGTCTCGAGCGTGCCCGTCTTGGCAGTCGCTTTCCAATGAATATGCTTGAACCGATCCCCGGGCATATACGGCCGCGCTCCCCGCAAAAAAGTGACATCCTCCTGTTGCCGTTGGCGCGAGAGCCTGCCTCCGTCCGGCTGCGTCTCTTCCAGTGACAGCGGAGGCAGCGGTAGCGGCAACGGGTAGACGAGCAGGGAAAACGATAGCGACAACGGCAAGGAAGTGACTTCCCCGGCGAACAGCGGCAATGTCTCCGATTGAATCTCTGTCAGCCAGACGGTGCCGCGCTTGTGGGGAGTAAGCGTCAAGGTTCGGGCTGCGCTCTGGCGCATGGGCAAGTCGAAGCGCAGTCGCACAATCGTCCGCTGGTTGCTCGTTTTCACTTCGTCCCCGCCGTCGGCCGTGACGTGCTCAGGCAAGGAAAAGCGCAGCCATGTCGAGGGCAACGGCAGCCAGGAGCGATTGTACAGGCGCACGGTAATCGTCACAGGCGTACCAGGCATGACGCGGGTTTGATCGCTTGTCCACTCCAGCTTGATCCATTTGGGGAGCGACTCGGCCCACCACTTTTGGGCGGCAGGCATGAAAAAGAAAAACCCGCCGAGCAGCCAAAGAAACCAACTGCCGGAAAACAGCGCGAAAAGCAGAAGCACAAAGCCGATCACATGAAAAGTTTGCTTCGTATCCATCCGGCTACACGCTTTCCTCGACGGGGGCTGGCACGCTCGACATGATCTGCGCTACCACTTCCTGCTCGGTTACATGCAGCTCCGCTTCCATGGACAGGCGGATGCGATGGACGGCGAGGCTCGGGAAAACAGCCTTCACGTCGTCCGGCAATACATAGGCGCGGCCCGAGACAAAAGCGTAAGCCTGGGCTGCGCGCAAGAGGGCGAGCATGGCGCGCGGACTGATGCCGACATCGACGGAGCGGTGGCTGCGCGTCGATTCCGTCAGGTCGATGACGTAATCTTCTACCGCCTGACTGACATGGACGGCCGTCACTTCTTTTTGCAGGGCGGCGATTTGTTCCACCGAGATCACTGGCTGCACCGTCTCCAGAGGAGAGGTGCTGCGGAATCTGCGGAGTATTTCCTTGGCGTCCTTGCGCGTGCCGTAGCCGAGTGACAGGCGGAACAGGAAGCGGTCCAACTGGGCTTCGGGCAGGGGATAGGTCCCCTCCGATTCAATTGGGTTTTGGGTGGCGATCACCAGCATCGTTGAGGGCAGCGGCAGCGTGACGCCTTCGATGGTGACCTGGCGTTCTTCCATGCATTCGAGCAGACCGGATTGGGTGCGGGGCGTTGCGCGGTTGATTTCATCCGCGAGCAAAACGTCCGCGAAAACAGGTCCTTTGCGCAGTTCAAATTCGCTCGTCCGCTGGTTGAACACGTGCAGTCCGACTACATCGGAAGGCAGCAGATCAGCGGTGAACTGCAGGCGGTTGTACGTCCCGCCGATGGCCTGCGCCAACGTTTTGGCAAGCACGGTCTTGCCCATGCCAGGCAAGTCTTCCAGCAGCACGTGCCCGCGCGCCAACAGAGCGGTCACCAGCAGGCGAACCTGCTCTTCTTTTCCTACGATTACGCGATTTACGGAAGTCAAAAGGCTATCCAGAGCGGGATGAGTCATGGAAATTCTCCTTTAAGTAGATAGGATGGAGAGGCAGTTGCTGGATTTCATTATACATGGAATATCCTATATTTTACAAATTTTTTGTAAAGTAATCCCGCCGACGGCAGCGACGACAATTAACGCGCCGATGGCGACGTAGAGGGGCCGAACGCCGACGCTGTCGCTGAGTGTTCCGCCCAGCCAGATGCCTGCGGGCATGGTCGTGCGGACGATCAGCAGGCGCACGGAGAAGACGCGCCCCATCATGGCGGGCGGGACGTGGAGCTGATAGAGACGGGTGCTGTGCAACTGGAAAAACGGCGCGGCGACACCCGCCAGCACTTCTATCAAAATCGCCAGTTCGATCATATGGGTAAACCCTAGAGTGACGAAGCTCGCCCCGCCTGCGACCAGAGAGCCTAGCATGATGAGCGGCTGTTCCCGTCCATTGCGCAGCCGCGGCACGAGAAACGTCCCAAACAAGTAGCCGAACGGATAGCTGGCCAAAAACAACCCGACGTGAAAGGCTGTTCCGTGCAGCTCTCCCGCCACAAACGGAAGGTTGAGCACGAGCGTGACCCCTACCGCAAACTGCACGAGAGCCGAATACAGGCTCAGATAGAGAAGCAGCGGCTTTTCCCCAAAAATCGCGAGGCCGGCTTTGAACATGGAAAACCACGATTCGGCCACCCGGGCAGGGAGGGCGGGAGCGTTTTTGCACGGGAGAAGAAAAGCTCCACTGAGCGCATAGCCGACGGCGACCAATGCCAGCACCTGATCGCCACCGATGCTGGCGACGAGAACCCCGCCCAGCGGCGGACCTGCGATCATGGCGATGCGCAGCGCGCTGTCCAGATAGGCGTTTGCTTGCAGCAACTGTTCTTTTGGGACGAGAGCAGGAAGCAATGACTGGCTTGCCGGGACGTACAGCGGCTGGACGAGGCCGTTCACGAGCGCGGTCAAGTAGAGCGGCCACAAGGAGCCGGGCGTGGTCGCAATCGCGGCGAAGGAACAGCCGAACGCGATGCTGCGCATCCATTGCGAAAACAGCATGACGCGTTTTTTGTCATAGCGGTCGAGATACGGTCCGGCCACAAGCTGCACGACGAGCGATGGTACAAAGTAGAGCAGCCACATCTGCCCGACGGCTGCCTGCGAGCCGGTCACCTGGTAGATGATCCAGCTATTGGCGAGCGTGCCGAGCGAGGCGCCCAGCTCGGAGGTGAGCTGGCCGAGCAGGATGTAGCGGTAGGAGCGGTCTTTCCAGAGGGCGGATGTGCTCGTGGCTGCTGTCATCATTTGTCCGTGTCGAGAAACTGCCCGAGTAGCAGCGGGAGTTGCGAGAGAGCTTGGCTGCGCAGGCGATAGCGGGTTCCGCTCGTCTCGACCAGCCGGGCGGAGCGCAGCATCGACAAGTGATGATGCACCGTCGATTTGGCCATCTGGAGCGCTTCTGTCAGTTCTTGCAGCGTCAGCTCCTGTTTTGCGAGCATTTTCGCCATGCGGAGCCGCTGCTCGTCTCCGAGCGCCTTGAAGGATTGGACCAGCGTCTGCGGCGGCTGATACGGGTCGATTTGCTCGCGCAAGTTTTCATCGGCAACCGGGTAGTAAAAAATTTTGCAGCCTGCGTCATCGGCCTGCACCGTCCAGGGGCGATAGACCGCCTGCGGAATCAGCAGGACGCGGGTGACAGTCGGCTCAGGCGGATAGCTTGCTCCAGTCGCCCATTCCACCAGCGCTTCCGGGTCGAGCTTTTCTTGCATGCCGCGCTTTTGGGCAATCTCCCGTTCGAGCATGCGGCAGATGCGCTCCTCCTGCGGCTCGATGTGCGCCTGATACCAGCCTTCCATCAGCACGAGCAGGTGCTGGCGCAATTCCTCCGCGTCCACCGAAGTAATATGGGCGATGTACCGTTCGAAAAAGAGATGGCTGCGACAGGCCGCCTGCAACAGTTCGCGATCGGCGCTGCTTCCTTGCGCGGCTTTTCGCCGGGAAGCTTGCTGCGCTTCGCCCAAAAAAGGCAGTGCCTGGTAGCGCAGCTCTTCCTCTGGCAACTGCCTGACGTAGCCAAGAAACGACTTCAGCTCGGCAAAAGGCTGCTGGCGGTACTGGTGAAGCAGATGCAAAAGCGTCTTCCATGTGTTGTGCGCCTTGGCGTAAGCGACCTCGCGCTGGACAGCAGGAGGCAGCGCCTCGATTAGCTCGCGCCAGTGGGCGGGCGGCTGCTCCAGCGTGTGATGAATCTGCTCGTAAGTGGCAACGGCGATGCCCAGCGCTGCTTCAAAAAGCGGCGAAAAGGCGAATTGCACCTCGTAGGTCGTGCGTTCGCTCCCGATGTTCCATACTTTCAAGAGGGGATCATCCTTCCAGTATTTGTAGTACGTCTCATTCTAAATGTTTTGAATTGTAAATTCAATATTTTTCGTATGACTGGTTAGATGGATTTCGAACCAGAATCGTTGAGTGTGGCAGGAAGAGGGGCGAGCGCCTGAAAGCAGCAAGCAGAAGACAGCACCCGAAAAAAGAAAAGCGGCACGCCTCTCCCGCGAGAGTTGCGTGCCACTTTTTACGAGACAAAAGCAAACTTAGTTGACAGTAGAAGGTTGAACGGCGCGTTGCAATGCCTGCTCCAGATCGCCGATGATGTCGTCGATCGCCTCTGTGCCCACCGACAGTCGGATCA
Organism: Brevibacillus agri; assembly: GCF_004117055.1. Lineage (NCBI taxonomy): Bacteria > Bacillati > Bacillota > Bacilli > Caryophanales > Paenibacillaceae > Brevibacillus > Brevibacillus agri. Next base: position 46,199 of record NZ_CP026363.1, on the reverse strand, counting down.
GCCCTGGCGTGACCCCGGCAGCCGCCTGTTCTTCCTCATTCATCTGCTGGTGCGTCGTGCTGGCCGGATGGATGACGAGCGACTTGGAATCGCCCACGTTGGCCAGGTGCGAGAACAGCTTCACGGATTCAATCAGTGTTTTGCCTGCCTTCACGCCGCCGCGAATGCCAAAGGTGAGGATGGCGCCAGCGCCTTTTGGCAAATATTTTTGTGCCAGCGCGTAGTTGGCGTCACCTTCCAGGCCAGGGTAGCTGACCCACTCGACCGCTGGATGCGCGGCGAGGAATTGGGCTACGGCCAGGGCGTTCTGGCTGTGGCGTTCCATGCGCAGGTGCAGCGTCTCCAGACCTTGCAGGAACAGGAAGGAGTTGATCGGGGCCACGGCTGCGCCGATGTCGCGCTGCAGTTGGACGCGCGCCTTGATGATGTAGGCGAGCAGTCCGACTGCTTCCGTATAGACGACGCCGTGGTAGCTCGGGTCTGGTGTCGTCAGGCCCGGGAATTTGCCGTTGTTCCAGTCGAACTTGCCGGAATCGACGATGATGCCGCCGATCGCTGTGCCGTGCCCGCCGATGAACTTGGTCGTGGAGTGGACGACGATGTCTGCGCCATGCTCGAATGGACGGCACAGGATCGGCGAAGCGAACGTGTTGTCCACGATCAGCGGCACGCCGTTTTCGTGCGCGATGTCAGCGATTGCCTGCAAGTCCGCCACGTCAATGCGAGGGTTGCCGATCGTCTCGCAAAAGAGCGCCTTTGTTTTCTCATTGATGAACGCCCGGAAGTTTTCCGGATTGGACTGATCGACAAAGTGAACCTTGATGCCAAGACGCGGCAAAGTGTGCGCAAAAAGGTTGTACGTACCGCCGTACAAGCTGCTGGATGCGACAATTTCATCCCCGGCTTGGGCGATGTTCAAAATGGAAAAGGTGATCGCTGCCTGACCAGAGGAAGTTGCCAGAGCACCGACGCCGCCTTCCAGGAGTGCCACGCGCTTTTCAAAGGCGTCCTGGGTCGGATTCATGATGCGGGTGTAAATGTTGCCGAACTCTTTTAAGCCAAACAGGTTGGCGGCGTGCTCCGTGTCGCGGAAGACGTAGGAAGTCGTCTGATAGATCGGAACGGCGCGCGAGCCTGTTACGGGATCTACTTCTTGTCCACCATGTACAGCGAGGGTTTCCGGTTTCCATTGTTGCTGGTCAGACATGCTTATCTCTCCTTTATATATGGGGATTAGGGATAAAAAAACGGAGCATTCCTCTGAGGAGAAGAAGGCTCCGGCTATACACGGGTGTGCACTCATCTCTCAGAATCTATGGATTCTGCAGGAATTAGCACCGCGCAAGGCACGCTTGCTGGTTGCCGGGTTTCACAGGGCCTGTCCCTCCACCGCTCTTGATGAACTGTTGCTTCAGTTGTTGTCATAATTGTATGAAAAACCACACTTCGCTGTCAATAATCAATAATGAGTTATCAGGTTGGATTTGGTGGGATTGAGGCGTTGAGAGATTTGTTCATGCTCACCCGTTCATGCTGTTTCCCATGACGTCCAAAGTACCTGTGTGATACGCCTTGTTGACGTGGTTTGCAGGCTGATGCCCCGCACTCCAAGGGTGCTCTGCGTTTCTTGCACCCGCCTTTTTCCAAACCAAAAAGAGAATGCTGTTTTGTATAGTAGTCTTCATATATAGAATGGTTATTTTTGTAAATGTGTCACCCGCCTGTACCGACCAACCATCTCCCTGTCCAAAAACAAACCCACCCTCACACTGTCACAAATTTGTCCCTATATCTCCGCGCTTTCGCCGCCCGCGTCGTTAGAAAATGGCATGGCCCTATGATATGATGGGAGTGGCAGAAAACGACCAAACGATTGTACATATAGGAGGAACATACGCGATGAGCCATGGCGTGAAGGAAATTACCCCGCAGGAGCTGCTGGAAAAGCTCGCGGCCAACGAAAAGCTTCAGGTGATTGACGTGCGTGAGGTGGAGGAGTGGAACGAAGGCCATATCAAAGAAGCCAAGCTGATTCCGCTCGGCTTTTTGCCGCATCGCATCGACGAGCTGGACAAGGAGATCCCGGTCGTCATGGTGTGCCGCAGCGGTGCGCGCAGCCACAGAGCGACCGAATATTTGTGTGAGCTTGGCTTTGACGCTGCCAATATGGTCGGCGGCATGCTGGCTTGGCCTGGCGAGAAGGAAGTGTAAGCCGTACGGTCCATACGGTCACGACCGCACTGGCAACGCCGAGACGTTTTCCACACAAAAAGAAACATGCGCTTTTACGCGGTATAGCGGCGGACGCATGAGAGAAGCAGGGGAGGAAGAAAATCGTGAGTGAGGGAGCACAGCAACAAGGATCCGCGTTGCAGCGCCATTGGTTTACGGTGCTCGCAGGCGTGATTATCCTCGCGATTGTAGGCGTGTTGGGCTACAAATACATGGCAAAAGAGCCGATTCCCGTGATGAAGCCGATTGCCGATTTTACGTTGGACAACAGTGACGGCACTTCGTTTACGTTTTCGGAAGGCAAAGGCAAGGTGCGGCTGGTCGAGTTCATGTTCACCAACTGCCCTGACATTTGCCCGGCGACGACGTACAACATGTCCAAGCTGCAAGAGCAGCTCAAGGAGAAAAAGCTGTTCGGCGACAAGGTCGAGTTCATTTCCATCACCTTTGACCCGGATTTCGACACGCCAGAAGTGTTGCAGCAGTACGCGGCGAAGTTCAAGGCGGATCAGAGCGGCTGGAAGTTTTTGCGCGGCGATGCCCAGGCGGTGGAAAAGGTGACGAAGGATTTCGGGATTGCCGTATTGAAGCAGCCTGACGGTTCCTTTGCCCATACCGCCCGCATGTTCCTCGTCGATGGCGATGGAAACATGCGCCGCGCCTACGGCATGGCAGCCGACATGGACATGGAGCAGATGCTGAAGGAAATGGAGCAGCTTGCGGACTAATCAGGCTGATTCCTCGTACGTGATCTGCACGACATGCTCGGTTTGATTTTCAAATTCAATATGCACGAGTAACGCCCACCTGCGATTGCCCTCCTGGAGCAAGAGTTTGAACGTCTCCTCTGACGTGGTGGGCGTTTTTGCTGTGCGCCCGACGTGCAGGTAGTCGACGATCTGGGCATGCGGATATTTTTTCATCGTCTCCTGCATCGCCAATCTGCCCCATTTGGCATATGGCGGCTGGGCGCAGGCAGGGGCATACTGGAAGAAGAATAACAGCAGGCTTGCTGCGATGGCGGTCAGGACGCTTCGCGCGAGGCGAACGGATACAGAGGCTTGCATGGCGTAAGACCCCCTTTTTTGTATTGGAAAACAAGCTTGCCCTCTATTTTGAAGCCTTTTTTTCATGTCATTCGTAGAAAATATTTACAATTTGGAAAGCGGGGGATTTCATGTACTACTTGCTCATTCCCTTATTTGGTGTTCCGCTCATCCTGGCGATTTTTGCGCTGCGCTCTCGCCGGAGCGGCTTCTGGAAAAAATGGTGGCCGCCTGTCGTGTCAGCGCTGCTGATTTACGGAGGCTGCCTCGCTGCCAACGTGTATTGGCAAGTACAGTACGGCATTCCGGTGCTTCCGACCAAAGCCGATCTGGAGCTGTTTCTTTATTTTTGCCTGTTCCTCGTCTTCGTGTTTTTTATTATGTACCTCGTCTTTTTCTTTGTGATGCGCAAACCGTTCTGGAAAATGAATCTGTTGTTTCTCGCCACGTCGTCTGGTCTGTTTCTCCTGTTTGCCGGGGCTTTTTTAGGCATGGGGCCGTTTATGTCGAAGGTGGAGTACGTCTCGGTTGTGCAGAGTGTAAAAAACAAGTGGCAGGCCGTGCCCGTGCAGGCGTCGAGCAATAAGCCGATTGACGTCACGCTCGTCTACAGCAAAAGGGACTGTCTGAAAAGGTGTGCTGGCCAACCTTACGACAGCCTGATTTTGGTCCGGAACCAGTCGGGGCAGCCGCTGGGCATTGAGCTTTTGGTTCGCCTGCAAAACGAAAGTGGGGCCGTCATCGAAGACAAACAGGCGTTGCCGCTCAAGCTCGCTGCGGGGGAAATCGTGCCGGTATGGACAGAAGATACAAACATGGAAGAAAACTTTTGGGAGCGGGTCAGTACGGTCACGGATGAGAGAGTAGCGGCGATTGCGTATCAGTTTTCTATTATTGACCGAAGATGAATGTGTCGAATTGTCAAGACTGGATGAAACGAACGCCTCGCGTTGTGTTACAATAAGAATGGCATGCTTGGTTCGGGTTCCCAAAATCATGCACGATGATGTTAGGAGGAAAGAGTTTGAGCGACGTTAAGATTTTCGCGATGGGCGGCCTCGGCGAGATCGGAAAAAATATGTATTGCGTCGAGTATGAGGACGAAATTATCATCATTGACTGCGGGGTGAAGTTCCCCGAGAATGAAATGTTCGGTATTGATCTGGTCATCCCCGATATTTCCTATTTGGTGGACAACCAGCACAAGATTAAAGCACTTTTGTTAACGCACGGACATGAGGATCACATCGGAGCGATTCCTTATATTTTCAAGCAAATTAACGTGCCGATCTACGGTGGTCGTCTGACCCTGGGCTTGGTCAAGGCGAAGCTGGAAGAGCATCGCATGCAAAATGACGTGAAGATGATTCCGATCTCAGAAGATACGGAAATCCCCTTCAACCGCCTGAAAGCGTCCTTTTTCCGCACGAATCACAGCATTCCGGATTCGTTCGGGGTTGTGATTCATACGCCGGAAGGGATGGTCATTCATACAGGTGACTTCAAATTCGATATGACGCCAGTCGGACAGACGACCGAGTACGGCAAGATTGCGAAAATCGGGGCGAGCGGCGACGTTTTGGCGCTGCTCTCTGACAGTACGAACAGCGAGCGCTACGGCTTCACCATGTCGGAGCGCACTGTTGGCGAAGGGATTCTCGACGTGGTGCGCAAAGCGCGCGGGCGGATCATCCTGGCGACATTCGCGTCCAACGTGCATCGCCTGCAGCAAGTAGTAGACGCTGCCGAGCAGTGCAATCGCAAAGTAGCGGTGATTGGCCGCAGCATGGAAAAAGTGTTCCTGATCGGACAAGAACTGGGCTACATCCAGATGCCGGAGGGCATGCTGATTGATATCAAGCACATTGACAACTACGCCGACAATCAGGTGCTGATTATTTGCACCGGAAGCCAAGGCGAGCCGATGGCGGCATTGACCCGAATCGCTTCCGGATCGCACCGGACCGTGTCGATCTACCCGGAGGATACCGTCATTATCTCGGCTTCCCCGATTCCAGGCAACACGATCAATGTCAGCAGGACGATTGACAAGCTGTACCGCGCGGGCGCGAACGTCGTGCTCAGCCACGTGTTTGACATTCACGCGTCCGGTCACGGCAGCAGCGAGGAGTTGAAGCTCATGCTCAACTTCATTCGTCCCAAGTACTTTATCCCGATTCACGGGGAGTACCGGATGTTGAAGACGCACGCGAAGCTGGCGCAGCAGGTAGGAATTGAGGAGAGCAACATTTTCCTCATGGACAACGGCGAGGTGCTGAACTGCAACCGCGAAAAGGCATGGCTCAGCAAGGTTCACGCCGGCATCGTCCTGATCGACGGCAGCGGCATCGGCGACGTGGGCAACATCGTCCTGCGCGACCGCAAGCATTTGGCAGAGGATGGCCTGATGGTCGTGGTCGTCAGCCTCGATATGAAAAACTTCAAGATTCTCACCGGACCTGACATTGTCAGCCGCGGCTTTGTGTACGTGCGCGGTTCGGAATCGCTCATCCAGGAAGCGACGCTGTTGGTTCGCCAGCGCCTCCAGGAAGCGTTGGACAAGAAGATCAAGGAATGGTCGGAGTTGAAGTCCCAGATCAACGAAGTCATCAAGCCGTTTATTTACGAAAAGACGGGCCGCAATCCGATGATTCTCACCATTTTGATGGAAGTGTAGGACTGGAGCACTTCTTCGTTCTCCCGGGGACGCGATCGGGTTATAATAATACGTAAATGGATACGTGATACAAAGGAGAGGTTGCCCCATGATGTCTTATGAAGCATATATGAGCCAAGTAATTCAACCGATGCGCGACGAACTGACGCGCAACGGATTTGTAGAGCTGCGCACAGCAGAAGAGGTTGAGCAGACGCTGCCAAACGCAAAAGGTCTGACGCTGGTAGTCGTAAACTCGGTTTGCGGCTGCGCGGCAGGGCTGGCTCGTCCGGCAGTGGTTCATTCCTTGAACCATTCCACCAAGCCAGACAACATTTACACTGTATTTGCAGGACAAGACAAGGAAGCGACAGCGAAAGCCCGCGAGTACTTTGAAGGCTACGCGCCATCTTCCCCGTCTTTTGCGATCATGAAGGACGGCAAAATCATGACGATGATCGAGCGTCATCAGATTGAGAACAACGACCTGCAAACGATCTCCAACCTGTTGACTACCGCTTACGACACGTACAAATAAGCTAGCATGGCCATGACAAGACGCTCGCGAACGGGCGTCTTGTTTCACATCCCGATGAACCTGAAAGGAGCTGCCCGCAGCATGCAGACCCGATCGTTTGGACGAGATCCGCATCAAGTCTCTTTGCTCGGCTTCGGCGCCCAGCGAATTGTGGACGAGCACGATTGCACCGAGGAGCAGGCAATCGCCATCATTCGGCGCGCCGTAGAAGCAGGAGTCAATTACTTTGATACAGCCCCTACATACAGCGCTGGACAGTCGGAGACACGGGTAGGACTGGGGCTTGCAGGCTTGCGCGACCGCGTGTGGATCGCGACGAAGACGGGAGGACGCACGCGCGACCTGGCCCTGAAAGATTTGGAGGGCAGCTTGAAGCGGCTGCAGACCGATTACGTCGACGAGTGGCGGATGCACAACATCATGCAGCCGCACGATCTGGAGGCGATTTTTGCAAAAGGAGGCGCGCTGGAAGCGATGCTGGAAGCGCGAGAGCAAGGCTTGATCCGCAAAATCAGCATCAGCGGGCACACAGACCCGCGCCTGCTGGCAGAAGCGATTCGCCGCTTTCCTTTTGACAGCGCCCTCGTCGCTTTGTCTGCTCTCGATCATTTCATCTACAGCTTTGCGCACGATTTCGTTCCGCAAGCGGTGGAAAAAGGCGTCGCGGTCATCGGCATGAAAGTGATGGGGCTGGGCAAGCTGGCTCCGTGGACAGAGCAAGCGCTGCGCTATACGTGGAGTCTCCCCGTTTCGACGGCGATCCTCGGCGTGAGCAGAATGGACGAGCTGGAAGCGGACTTGGCCGCGGCCAACGCCTTCGTGCCGATGACGGACATCGAACGCGTGGAGCTGTTTCAACAGATCATGCCGCTGGTGCGCCCGGACGTGCTGCGCTGGAAGGCGCGCGAATGGATGGCTGGCGAATGGTATCAGTTGCCGGAGCTGTCTTTTTGACAAAAGCGAAAGTCTCTTCTGATTTTCTGGAAGGGGCTTTCTTTTTGTTTTTTAGAGCATGGCTGGAAACAAGCTGGTGGTCATAACCGGAGCTACGCGAGGATTGGGCAGGTCGATGGCAGAGCGATTTCACGAAGCAGGCTGGAGCGTGGCAGGCTGTGGCCGTTCGGCCGTGGCGCTCGATCCGGGCGGCAGTATTGACACCTCCATGCTGCGTTCCTGCTCGCCGCAGGAAGTGGCAATGACCCCGGCCAGCGAGGTGCCGATGGCCATTCCCAGGTTGTTCGCGACATATACGATGTTGAACAGCTCTCGGCGCTGCTCTTTCCAGCGAAAGCCGATGAACGCCTGAATCGCCGGGAACGACAGGTTGAAGGTAAAGCCAAGCCCGGTCATCAGCGCGATGTAAACAGGCCAGCTATTCGTGAGCGGAATCGACAACTGGATGAGTCCTTGAACCAGCAAGGCCCCGACGATCAGCCGTTTGGCGCCCAGGCAGTGAAAAAGCGTCCCGCCGACGAACTGCCTCACAATTCCTGCCAGCGATTAAACCATCAGCACAAAGCCTGCCTCGGTCATGGAGCGTTGCAAAATCGTATGTACGTACAAAGTGGTAAGCGGCCACATGAAAGCGCTGCCGGAAGAGTTGATGAAGCTCGCAACCAGGAAGAACAGGGCTTCTCGCGGATACCGCTGCAAAAAGGAAGTGGGAGAAATCACGGCCGGTCACCCCTTTGGGATTGTGTTGCTTGTAGTATAACGAATATTTTAAACATTGCAAACATAAAAATATAAAAAGTGAAAAGCACCCAAATAAAGGCTGCTCCACATCCTATAGATTCGAGTATACTAAACAAGTGGTGAGATGAGTTCATGTGATACAGAGAATAAAAGGTGGAGTAGTTCTTTATGCGAATGTGGAAACGGGTGTTGCTCCTGATGTTTGTCGCGATTGCCGCGACAGCAGGTTATTACGGATACTCTTTTTATCAGTTTGCTCACAATATTCAAGAGCCGAATGTCATTCGGCCAGCCCCGCCGGATGGCGGTGCCGCGACGAAAGCGGCGGAGATTCCGGAATGGGATGGCGAAGAGCGGGTGAACATCCTGTTGATGGGTGTGGACCGCAGGGGAATGAAAAATAACGGACTCCCCCGTTCGGACTCGATGATGCTCGTCAGTATCGACCCGGCCTCCAAGCGCTACGACGTATTTTCCATTTTGCGCGACACGTACGTAGACATTCCGGGGAACGGCAGCTCGCGCATCAACTCGGCGATCGTGGAGGGCGGACCGGAACTGGCGATGAAGACCGTCAGCCAGTTTACAGGGCTTCCGGTGGACCGCTACGTCATCACCGACTTTGAAGGCTTCAAGGCTTTGATTGACTCTGTCGGTGGTGTCGAGATTGATGTGGAAAAAAATATGTACTATCACGACCCGACCGATAAAGGCATCTACGACATCAATTTGAAAAAGGGACTGCAGCAACTGGATGGCAACAAGGCTCTGCAATACGTTCGTTTTCGCCATGACGCCACATCGGACTACACGCGCACAGAGCGTCAGCGCAAGCTGCTGACGGCTGTGGTGAGCCAGATGAAGAGCGGCACGACCTTGATTCAATTGCCGTCCATCCTGAAAGAAGTGACGCCGTATATCCAGACGAATATCAGTTCCATGGATATGCTGAGGCTGTCTGCGCTTGGGCTGAAATTAAACACCGCGGAGCCAGGCAACTACCAATTGCCGCCAATGGGGATGTTCCGCGAATCCCATCGGGCAGGCGCGGTGCTCATTCCGGATGTCGACCAGATCCAGTCTTTTATCAAGGAAAAGCTGGAACCGCCAGCAGAAGAAGCGGTTTCGCAAACGAATAGCACGACCGATAGCAACGAAAACAGCACGCCAAATTGAGCGTGCTGTTTTTTTGTGTTTTCGGGCAGACTAACCATGATTTGCTATGTATGGGGGTGAGGGGAATGGACCAGGAGATTGCGCGTAAATGGTTTTCCCATACAGGGGACTTGCGAACGGAACATATCGACGAGCCGGACGGCCGCATGCGGCTGTATTTTTTGACCAGCATGGCGGATGCCAAGTCGTTTACAGCGAGCTCATCCCGAAGCTGAGAGAAATTTGTCTGGCTGAGGCAAGCATAGGGGAAGTGGAGCGGCAGCTCGGGGGAGCCGGGAGCAATCGGGTCTATCACACCCAGGAGGCGATTCAGCGCCTGCTCGAAGGCTATCGCCCAAGGAAGCGTTTCTCATCAAGCTCGTGCACGGGAAATTCCGGATTGGCAGCTACGACACGTCCGTCCCGGCGCAAATTTTCGGGAAGACCGACAAGAACCGCGGCAATCCCAAGGATATGGTGCACCTTGCTTTTGACACGATTTCCAGCAACGCCCGAATCAAGCTGGAGCAAGTATCGCCGCCGGTGTTCGATATTCGCATACGCTTGAAGGCGAGAATCCTTGAGAAAGCGACGTTTCATTTTCACGTCAATGCCACCATCATTCGCAACGGAGTAATGGATTAAAAAAGTTTTTCCTGTGATTGCTATTGACGGGATATTTTCAAAAAGGATATAATCCGGTTTGTATCATGAAAATATGAAAAACGAACATAATATACGTGGAAATCTTTCTTATCAAGAGAGGCGGAGGGACAGGCCCGATGAAGCCCGGCAACCGGTTCATTTTTTGAAATGGACGTCGCGGTGCCAATTCCTACAAGATTGGTTGGATCTTGATAGATGAGAAGGGTGGATGCGAACGTATACATGCGTTGCAGCCCCTTTTTCGTTTATGAAAAAGGGGTTTTTACGTTTTTCACAAGGATTTTGCTGGGAGGTGGATGCGTTGATTCAATTGAAAAATTTGCATAAAAGCTATCAAGTGCAGGGCAAGACGATTCCGGCGTTGCTCGGGATTGATCTTTCTATAGATAAAGGGGAAATTTACGGGATTATCGGCCATTCCGGGGCGGGGAAAAGTACCTTGATCCGCTGCATCAACCTGCTGGAGCGCCCTACGTCGGGACAAGTCATCGTCGATGGGGTCGACCTGACCAAGCTCGACGATGTCAAGCTGCAGGAAAAGCGCCGCGAGATCGGGATGATTTTCCAGCACTTCAACCTGCTGTCCTCGTCCACCGTCGGGGAAAATGTCGCGTTTCCGCTCAAGCTGGCCAAGCGTCCGAAGGCGGAGATTCAGAAAAAAGTGGACGATCTGCTCAAGCTGGTAGGGCTGGAAGCGCACCGGGACAAATACCCGTCCCAGTTGTCCGGCGGCCAGAAGCAGCGCGTCGGCATCGCGCGGGCGCTGGCAAACGATCCGAAAGTGCTGCTGTGTGACGAAGCGACCTCGGCGCTCGATCCGCAGACGACCAACTCGATTTTGGCGCTGCTTTTGGACATCAACCGCAAGCTGGGATTGACCATCGTGCTGATTACGCACGAGATGCACGTCATCCGCTCCATTTGCGACCGCGTAGGCGTGATCGACGGCGGAAAAATCGTCGAGTCGGGCGAGGTGCTGGACGTGTTTCTCAAGCCGCAGCATCCGACTACGCAGGAATTTGTCGAGCAGGTGGCAGATTCCACCGAGCTGCGCGAAGCTGTCGCGCACGAAAAAGCAGCGGGGAACCGCACGATTGCGCGCGTCACCTTCCTGGGAGAAAAGACGTACCAGCCGATTTTGTTCCAGACGATGCAGGAGACAGGCACAGTATTCAGCATTTTGCAGGGAACGATTTCCCGCATGAAGGATACGCCGTACGGCCAACTGGTCGTCGAACTGGAAGGCGATGTCCGTCAAAACGAAAAAACCATCGAGACGTTGCGTCAGCGTGGTTTGGAAGTAGAGGTGATATAGATGGACTGGACAATGGAAAATGTGGATTGGTCGGAGATCGCTGAGGGTACACTAGACACACTGACGATGCTGGGTTTCTCCACGTTGTTTACGATCCTGATCGGCTTGCCGCTGGGAATCATTTTATTCCTTACTTCACGTGGACAGTTGCTGCAAAACAAGGCGTTTTACTCGGTTGCTTCATTCATCGTCAACGTATTGCGTTCCGTGCCGTTCATCATTCTGATGATCTTGCTGATTCCGGTCACGAAACTGATCGTCGGCACTTCGCTCGGCGTACTCGGAGCGATTCCGCCGCTCGTGATCGGGGCCGCCCCGTTTTTTGCGCGGCTGGTGGAAACCTCTCTGCGCGAGGTAGATCGCGGAGTCATTGAGGCCGCCCAGTCGATGGGGGCGTCCAATTGGCAAATCATCTGGAACGTCCTGCTGCCAGAGTCTCGTCCGGGACTGGTGGCCGGAATTACGATTACGACCGTTGCGCTCGTGTCCTACACGGCCATGTCCGGGGTAATCGGCGGCGGCGGTCTGGGCGACTTGGCTATCCGTTACGGTTATCAGCGCTTCCAGACCGATGTCATGATTGTCACTGTCGTCATTTTGCTCGTGTTGGTGCAGATCTTACAGTCGCTGGGTGATCGCCTGGTATTGCGTTTCAGCCGCAAGTAAGGTCTTTCCCATAGAAGTTTGCAAGTACAAAGATCAAAAAAAGTAGGGGGAAATCATTTATGAAAAAGCTAGTCGTATCTGTACTTTCTACCGTATTGGCATTTTCTTTGGCAGCGTGCGGAGGCAAAACGGAGACTGCTCCAGCTCCAGCCGAAGGCGGCGCACAAGGCGGACAACAAGAAGTGACATTGAAAGTAGGCGCTTCTCCGGTTCCACACGCAGCAATCCTGAAGCACATCGCACCAAAACTGAAAGAACAAGGCGTAAACCTGGAAGTACAAGAGTTCACCGACTACGTACAACCAAACGTACAGCTCAACGAAAAACAACTCGACGCAAACTTCTTCCAGCACAAGCCTTACCTGGAAGACTTCAATAAAGGACAAAACATGGATCTGCAACCTGTAGTTGCGGTTCACATCGAGCCATTTGGCGCTTACAGCAAAAAAGTGAAATCGGTTGACGAACTGGCGGAAGGCGCAACTATCGCGCTGCCAAACGACCCGACCAATAGCGGCCGCGCCCTCGCTCTCCTGGAGAAAAACGGCGTCATCAAGCTCAAAGAAGGCGCTGGCATCAGCGGAACTGTGAAAGACATTGTGGAAAACAAGAAAAACCTGAAGTTCAAAGAGGTTGAAGCAGCGATGCTGCCGCGCGTTCTGGAAGAAGTGGACCTGGCGCTGATTAACACCAACTACGCGCTCGAAGCGAAGCTCGTGCCAACCAAAGACGCTCTGTTCATCGAAGACAAGGAATCTCCATATGCGAACTTCCTGGTAGCTCGTCCTGACAACAAAGACTCCGAAGCCATCCAAAAGCTGGCGAAGGAATTGAACTCCCCTGAAGTGAAAAAATTCATTGAAGACGAATACAAAGGTTCCATCATCCCGGCATTCTAAGGAAAAGTAATTGATGGATCAACAAATAAACCCAATTGGCCCTTTAAGGCTGTTGGGTTTATTTCTGTTTACAAAAGAATAAATATTCATAAAATTTAATTAAATATCACCGAACCCCATTTTCAAGAAATCTGTCGTCGAGTATATTGTGGTGGCGATAGAAAAAATTTGATAAGGGGGAAAATTCTGATGAAGGGAACATTCAAAATGTTTGTCGGCCTGACATTGGTGGTCGGAAGTCTTTTGGCAGGCTGTGGAGGCAGTCCGACTTCGACTGCACCTGCTGCTGCTCCTGCGGGTGAGGCTTCGTCTGGCGCGCCTGCCAGCACAAAGCCGCAAGTGTTTCGGGCCAATCTGACCAGCGAGCCATCGACGGCAGACCCTGGGCTCGCCAAGGACACTACCTCAGGGGCGATCGTCCGTGCCACTTTTGACGGCTTGACCAGGCTGGACAAAGACGCGAAGCCGATGAACTCGGTTGCGTCTGATGTGAAAATATCCGACGACAAACGGGTGTACACGTTCACGATTCGCGACTCCAAGTGGAGCAACGGCGATCCGGTGACGGCGCACGACTTTGAATTTGCCTGGAAACGCGTCCTCGATCCAAAGCTGGGAGCCGAGTATGCGTATCAGCTCTACTACATCAAAAATGCGGAAAAAGTACACACAGGCAAGGCGCAAGCAGACGAGCTGGGGGTAAAAGCTCTGGATGACAAGACGCTGGAAGTAACATTGGAAAACCCGACACCGTTCTTCCTGGAACTGACGGCATTTTACACGTATTATCCTGTAGACAAAAAGGTCGTAGAGGCCAATCCGAACTGGGCGAATGAAGCAGCAACACACGTGAGCAACGGGCCATTCAAGATGACGGGCTGGGAGCACAAGAGCAAGATCGTTTTGGAGAAGAACGAAAACTATTGGGACAAAGACGCTGTCAAGCTGGACCGGATCGAGTTTGCCATGATTGAGGATGATAACACAGCGCTGTCCATGTTTGAAAACGGCGAGCTGGACTGGGCGGGTCAACCGCTTGGCGGCCTGCCAACCGATGCGATTCCGTCCCTGAAAGAAGCAGGCAAACTCGTCGTTCATCCAAAGGCGACGATGTATTGGTACAAAATCAATACCACCAAAGGAGTGCTGCAAAACGTAAAAATTCGCAAAGCACTCGCTTATGCGGTTGATCGCCAAAGCATCGTGGACAACATCACACAGGTCGGCCAGGTGCCTACGATGGGGATGCTGCCGCAATCCATGATTATCAAGCCGGAGGGCTACTTCCGCGACAACGACGTGGAGACAGCGAAAAAGCTGCTGGCGGAAGGCATGCAGGAGTTGGGGCTGAGTCAGTTTCCGACCATCACCATGTCGTACAACCCGACAGACCGCCACAAAAAAATCGCCGAAGCCATGCAGGACCAGTGGAAGCGCAACCTTGGCATCGACGTGAAGCTGGCGATCAAGGAATTTAAGGTGCATTTGCAAGATTTGCATGAACTGAATTACGAGATTGGCCGTTTGGGCTGGAATGCCGATTTTAACGATCCGATCAACTACCTGGAGATGTTCCGCGATGCGAAGACGGGAAACAACGACACAGGCTGGGAGAACGCGCGCTACAAGGAGCTGCTGCAACAGTCGGCCATGGAGAGTGATCCGGAGAAGCGCAAGCAGCTTTTTGCGGAAGCCGAGCAAATTTTCATGGATGCCATGCCTGTAATCCCACTGTTTACGGACGTGGATGTCTGGGTGCAGAGTGATAAGGTAAAAGGCGTGCAAGTGGACGGACTGGGCTTTATTGATCTGAAGTGGGCGGAAATGGTCGAGTAACAGGCAAAAACCCCAGAGGCGAAGTGCCGAGGCAGCTCGCTGCTGGGGTTTTCCTTCCTTTTTGCCCGGAATTAATAGCCAAAATCCAACGTTTTTCCGGTTTCTGCATATGTTTTGATGTTGGAGAGAATCATCGGCCAATGGTTGCTCGCGTTGGCGAAGGAAGGGTGATCTTCGATCCACTGGTCGTTAATCAGCGTCAGCCGCGTGCATCCGCCAACAGGCTCCAATTGGAAAGTTACGCGCGATTGAAGCTCGGCGTGGTTGGCGTGGTACGAAGGGCCGGGATGTTCCAGGAAGCTGAAGGTTTGCTGCGGCTCAAACGCCAAAACCTTGCCGTACACATGGACAGTTTCGTCGCCATCATTTCCGGGACCGACATAAGCGAGATCGTCCCCTACCTGAAAAGTAGAGCGGATGACAGAGCCAAAAAACGTATGCTTGACTCCTTCTTCCGAGGTAAGAACGTGCCAGACGTGCTCCGGGGTGGCCCCGATGTAAAAATCGAAACGCAGTTCCATAGCAGTGCCTCCTGTTTCCATTCATTTTCAAATTGTAATCGTTTGCTGTTGCTACTACTCTTAGTATAGGCAGATAATGGAGGGGCGTATTGTAAAAATGCGACAGGAGGCGGCGCTATGGAAAAAAAGCAGGACATGCTGCCAAAAGGTGTGCTGCATGCCATGCTTGGCGGAAAAAAGTTTTCGCTGCAAAGGTATGAACCAGGCGGCGACGTCGGTTACTTCGTCCAGCATTACTGGGTGGTCAGGTGGGATTTGCGCGGGCAAGCTCCTTACTCCCAAACCGTTTTGGCCCACCCCAATGTGAATCTGGTGTTTGA
Organism: Brevibacillus agri; assembly: GCF_004117055.1. Classification (NCBI taxonomy): domain Bacteria; kingdom Bacillati; phylum Bacillota; class Bacilli; order Caryophanales; family Paenibacillaceae; genus Brevibacillus; species Brevibacillus agri. Next base: position 30,654 of record NZ_CP026363.1, on the reverse strand, counting down.
AGAGGGCGCCACAGGCATATTCGGTGTCGCTTTGTCCACGTCCTCGCATTTGCTGGCTGGCCAAGGCCATGTGTTCGGAGTGAAGTTCAAACCAGGCGGCTTTTATCCATTTTGGCAAAAGCCGGTTTCGCAGTTGTACGGCACGGTTACTACGTTGGAAGAAGTGTTTCAGGTGGAGACAGCCCCGCTGGAAGCCGAGATGCTTGCCATGCCGGAAGACGCCCAGATGGTTCGCCGCATCGAAGCGTTTTTGGGCGAGCGTCTGCCGGAGCGCGATCCGAATGTAAAGAGAGTAAGCGAGCTGGTCGGCTTGATTCAGGCAGATCGGACGGTGCTGAAGGTAGAGGATGCGAGCCGACTGTCCGGAATGAGCATCCGGACGATGCAGCGCTTGTTTGACCGCTATGTTGGCGTCAGTCCGAAATCGGTAATCCAGCGCTACCGACTGCACGAAGCGGCGCAGATGATCGACCAGGGAGCCGTCAGCGACTGGCTGGACTTGTCCATCGCGCTCGGCTACTACGACCACTCGCATTTTATCCGCGACTTCCGGGCGATTGTCGGTGTATCGCCGCAAGAATACCGGCAGACCCAAACTTTATAATTGTAAACAAAGTCCCCTGTGACGTCGCTTTTTCGCGATGGGAGGGGGCTTTTTGTTTTGCCTCGGTGAGCGGCGATACTCCTAAGATTTGCATAGTTTTTCTTGTGCGAGGCATACTTCATGTAATGAAGAATGTGAATTTATTTCCCTTAATATAATTTGATCTTTGAATAAAACATAATTAAACTTGCTTAAAATGTCTTCAATATTACTAAAAATGCAGTATATTTGTTGAAGTAGCTTTCCATGGAGTGTTACACATACAAAGGGGGTCAACACTAATGAAAAAAAGCGTATTTGCAGCGATGAGTTCCATCCTGGTTCTGAGTGCGGCGCTGGCTGGCTGTGGCGGCGGCGAGAAAGCAGGAGAGCAAGGAAATTCTGCTGGAAGTGAACAAACTAGCGGTCCAAAAGTTCTGCGCATGAACATGAAGAGTGAGCCGCCGACGGCTGACCCTGGCTTGGCTGAAGATTCCACATCCGGTGCTGTTTTGCGTGCGACTTTTGATGGTTTGACTCGTATCGGTGAAGATGGCAAACCGCATGAATCCGTAGCGGAAAAAATCGACGTTTCTGAAGATGGACTTACTTATACATTCCACCTGCGCGACAGCAAATGGAGCAACGGTGACCCGGTAACAGCGAAAGACTTTGAATACGCGTGGAAGCGAGCGCTCGATCCGAAGCTCGGCTCCACTTATGCTTACCAATTGTACTACCTGAAAAACGCTGAGGAGTACAACACCGGAAAAGCGAAAGCAGAAGATGTGGGCGTGAAAGCAACCGATGACAAAACATTGGTTGTTACGTTGAAAAACCCGACTCCGTTCTTCCTGGAGCTGACTGCTTTCTACACCTACTACCCGGTGAACCAAAAAGTGGTCGAATCCACACAAAACTGGGCGGGTGACGCCAAAACGCACGTAGGTAACGGTCCGTTCAAGATCGAGACTTGGGAGCATAAGAGCAAGCTCATTCTCGCGAAAAACGAAAACTACTGGGATAAAGATGCTGTAAAACTGGACAAGATCGACTTCTCCATGGTAGAGGATGAAAACACCGAGCTGTCCATGTTTGACAACGGCGACCTCGATTGGGCAGGTGCTCCTACAAGCGCACTCCCAACAGATGCAATCCCGGCACTGAAAGAGTCCGGCAAAATGCAAACCCGTGCGATTGCGGGTACGTACCTGTACAAATTCAACACGGAGAAACCGCCGTTCAACAACGCGAAAATCCGTAAAGCGTTCGCTTATGCGATTGACCGCAAAACGATCATCGACAACGTAACGCAAGCGAACCAGGAGCCGGCAATGGGTCTGGTACCTCCAACAATGGCTGTGGCAACTAGCCCGTACTTCAAGGACGGCGACGTGGAAACAGCGAAAAAACTGCTGGAGGAAGGGATGAAGGAAGAAGGCATCACCAAGCTGCCAACTCTGACTCTTTCCTATAATACGTCCGAAGGTCACAAGAAAATCGCGGAAGCTATCCAAGACCAATGGAAAAAAGCGCTCGGCGTAGAAGTGAAGCTGGAAAACAAAGAGTGGAAAGTATTCCTGGACGACCTGCACCAAGGCAAGTTCCAGATCGCTCGCTCTAGCTGGACTGGCGACTACAACGATCCGTACACCTTCCTGGATCTGTTCAAACTGAAAAAAGGCAGCAACAACGATACCAACTGGGAAAATCCCAAGTATCAAGAGCTGCTGAACCAATCCGCGGTGGAAAAAGACCCGGAAAAACGCAAACAAATCCTGGCGCAAGCGGAAGCGCTGCTCATGGACGAAATGCCAGCCGCGCCAATTTACTACTACACGCATTCCTATGTGAAGAGCGACAAAGTACAAGGCGTTGTGCTCGACGGTCTCGGCTTCGTAGACTGGAAATGGGCAGACATTAAATAAGAAAGCCAAGCGAACGATAAGAAGAAGGGCGAATAGCCCTTCTTTTTTTGGCGAAAAATAAAGCGCAAAGGATGGGAGATTCTTCATCTATCAACAAAATGGGGAGGAGAGCTGTTCGCAACTATAAATATTTTTAAAATTCAAACGAGGCGTGGGACAAGCCTCTCACTGACGCTGTCTCATGGTAATCTTGTGTGCAGCAAAGAAAAAGGTGGGGAGGTCCATGGAGAAAACCGCGATAAATCAACATTTTCAAGCTGTCTATACTAACGGGAATCATTTTCCATCGAGTTTTATCAATAAATTATTTTTTATAAATCATTAATCATCTTTATAAATAAATAAAAATTTATTAAATCATTCTAAAACATATTTAAAAATAATATAAAAGCATGTATATTGAAAAAAGATTTAGAAAAGGGGGATTACTTGTATGAAAAAGAATGTTTTCGTAGCAATGAGTTCTATCCTCGTTCTTGGTGCGGCACTCGCAGGATGCGGCGGCGGCAACCAAGCAGCGCCAGCAGATAACAACGCAGCAGGCAATAAAACAGAAACCACTGCACCAGCAGCGGGACCAAAAGTACTGAAATTGAACCTGCACTCCGAGCCGCCAACAGCAGACCCAGGTATCGCGGAAGACACTACTTCCAGCACAATCATCACTGCTACCTTCGAAGGTCTGACTCGCGTAGGCAAAGACAACAAAGTGCATGAAGCAGCAGCAGAAAGCTATACCGTATCTGAAGACGGTAAAAAATATACATTCAAAATTCGCGATGCAAAATGGAGCAACGGCGATCCTGTAACAGCGAAAGACTTCGAATTCGCCTGGAAACGCGCGCTCGATCCGAAAACAGCTTCCAACTACGCTTACCAACTGTACTATGTGAAGGGTGCGGAAGCATTCAACAAAGGTACTGGTAAAGTAGAAGACGTTGGCGTAAAAGCGCTCGACGACAAAACACTGGAAGTGGAACTGACAAACCCAACTCCGTTCTTCCTGGAGCTGGTAGCGTTCAAAACATACTTCCCGGTTCACCAAAAAACAGTTGAAGCCAACGACAAATGGGCTACTGACGCGAAAACAATCGTGGGTAACGGTCCATTCAAAATGGAAACATGGGAACACAAGAGCAAACTGGTTGTCGTGAAAAACGAGAACTACTGGGATAAAGACAACGTAAAACTGGACAAAATCGAGTTCTCCATGGTAGAGGATGAGAACACTGAGCTGTCCATGTTTGAAAACGGCGAGCTGGATTGGGCAGGTGCTCCAACTTCCGCATTGCCAACTGACGCGATTCCTGCTCTGAAAGAGTCTGGAAAAATGACAACCCAACCAATCGCGGGTACTTACTTCTACCGCTTCAACACAGAAAAAGCGCCATTCAACAACGCGAAAATCCGTAAAGCGTTTGCTTACGCGATCGACCGTCAAAGCCTGATCGACAACATCCTCCAGGCAGGTCAGTTGCCAGCAACCGGTTATGTACCACCGAGCATGGCTCTGAACAAAGATGGCTACTTCAAGGACAAAGACCTCGAAACAGCGAAAAAATTGCTGGAAGAAGGTATGAAAGAAGCTGGCATCAGCAAGCTGCCAACTCTGACTCTGTCCTACAACACTTCCGAAGGTCACAAAAAGATCGCAGAAGCAATCCAAGACCAATGGAAGAAAAACCTCGGTGTAGACGTGAAGCTGGAAAACAAAGAGTGGAAAGTATACCTGGATGACGTACACCAAGGTAAATACCAAGTAGCTCGCGCTGGTTGGCTGGGTGACTTCAACGATCCGATCAACTTCCTGGAAATGTTCAAGGAAAAAGACGGCGGAAACAACGATACTCGTTGGGAAAATCCGAAGTACAAAGAGCTGCTGAACCAATCCGCTCTGGAAACAGATCCGGAAAAACGGAAAGCGATCCTGGCTGAAGCTGAGCAAATCCTGATGGATGAAATGCCAGTCATGCCAATCTACTTCTACACGCAATCTTGGGTGAAAAACGACAAGGTTGACGGCGTAATCATCGACGGTCTGGGTGCTGTTGACTACAAATACGCTGACATCAAACAATAATAGAAGCAAAGCAACCGATTTAAGGAAGAGGGGCGTTTTTGACGCTTCTCTTCTTTTTTGTTTGAAAAGCGGGTGTTGATCGGGGCTGAAAATTCTCACCCGAAAAGGGGCGAACCATTTTTTTCCTAGTCGAGTTGCATCAAAACTAACTAAAAGAAAAAACATCCAAAAATCCCTTTTTCTTGTATACTGATGATAGAAGTGTATACAAAAAAACGAGGTGCTTGATCGTGAAAAAGAATGTCGTTGCAGTCGCAGGTGCGATGCTGATTCTCGGCGGGAGCTTGGCAGGGTATGCGGATGCCGGGCAAGCGGCGGAGCCAAAAGCAAAAGTATTAAGAATGAACATGCATTCCAATCCCCCAACCGTAGATCCGGGCATTGCTGAAGATTCAACGTCCGGCACAATAAGCAGGGCAATCTTCGAAGGGTTGACTCGTTTGGGCAAAGACGGAAAAGTACATGTAGCAGCGGCAGAAAGCTATACCGTTTCGGCTGACGGCAAAACTTATACGTTCAAAATTCGCCCTGCCAAATGGAGCAATGGCGATCCGGTCACCGCCTATGACTTCGAATACGCCTGGAAACGTGCGCTAAGCCCCAGGACAGCATCGAATTACGCCTACCAGCTCTACTATTTAAAAGGAGCGGAAGCGTATAACAAGGGAACCGGGACGGCGAGTGACGTTGGTGTCAAAGCCGTCGACGCCAAAACATTGGTTGTGGAACTGACGAATCCGACCCCGTTTTTCACGGAGTTGACGGCTTTTTACACCTATTATCCTGTTAACAAAAAAGTCGTGGAAGCCGACAAGGAATGGGCAAGCAATCCCAAGACGATAGTAGGGAACGGTCCGTTTCAAATCGAGACATGGAAGCCCAAGCACCAGCTCGTTCTGACGAAAAACCAGAACTACTGGGACAAACAAAATGTAAAATTGGACAAGATTGATTTTTCTATGATTGATGACGGGTATGTAGAGCTGGAGATGTTTCGCAACGGCGATCTGGATTGGGCAGGCGCCCCTTTGTCTGAAGTCCCCATGGATTTCGAGCTTTCCTGGAAGTCGCCTGCGCTGTTTCATACGCAAGCGATCGCGGGCACTTACTTCTACCGCTTCAACACAGAGCAAGCGCCTTTTCACAATGCCAAAATCCGCAAAGCTTTTGCTTATGCACTGGATCGTCAAGCTTTGGTGGAGACCATGTTGGCCAACCACCTTCCCGCGACAGGTTTTGTGCCGCCGAGCATGGCTGTTGCATCTGGTGGCTACTTTACAGACAATCACACAGAAGAGGCCAAAAAGCTGCTTCAGGAGGGCATGAAGGAAGCGGGAATCGCAAAACTTCCTCCCATCACCGTCTCCTATAACACGTCGATGGGCCATAAAGCGATTGCTGAAGAAATCAGGGACCAGTGGAAGAAAAAGCTCGGGGTAGACGTGAAGCTGGAAAACAAAGAGTGGAAAGTATACATAGAGGACGTACACCAGGGGAAATACCAGATTGCGCGTGCGGGTTGGCTAGCCGACTTCAACGATCCGATCAACTTTTTGGAAATGTTCAAGGACAAAAACGGCGGAAACAACGACACGGGCTGGGAACACCCCAAATACAAAGAGCTCTTGAACCAATCCGCTTTGGAGCAGGACCCGGAAAAACGGAAGGCGATTTTGGCCAAGGCCGAGCAAATTTTAATGGACGAAATGCCGATTATGCCGATCTACTACTATGCCCAGAGCTGGCTGCAAAGCGAGAAAGTCGACGGCGCGATTTTGGACGGGCTCGGCATGATCGACTTCAAGTACGTCGATATCAAGCCTTAATCTTATATAGAGGAAATGATTCAAAGAAGAGGGGTGCCGCTGCCCTTCTTCTTTTTTTCTCCCGCATGGACAAATGACCAATCCATTGTGCTCCTGGCTACATAGAGTAAAAAGGAACAAACTGCAACCAGGGGGGATCGCTGTGGATATTGGCAAACTGCTCAGTATTGTAAGGTCAATTCCCAAGGATAAGCTGAAGACGGATGCAGGCTTGAAGGAAGTCATCCGCGATTTGGGCAAAAAAGCCGGTAAAAACTTCACGGATAAGGAACTGAACGGATATGTGGCGCAGTTTCGGCATATGTCCAAGACAGAAAACGTCGGCAGCCTGCTGAACAAGCTTTCCAAAAAAGGCGTCAACGCCAAAGACATCGACAGCCTGAAAAAGCGCTTTAAATAAAGGGGGGCTTACCAGGAGGGAGGTGGGATTATCGCTGCCAAAACGAGAAAGAAAAAGAAACAGGCCGGTGCCCAGGGGCAACTGATAGAGACGATGAACAAGCTGGCGGATGCGCACAATGTGAGCAATGCTCAGGTGATGCGCGAGATGAGCCAGATGAAGCAAGAACTGCAGGACATGAAGGATACGCTCGGAAGGCTGAAGGCCGCTCCCAATCAGGGGCCGCGGCGCAGCATTCTGTTTGGACCGCGCCGGCGTCCGATTCCCGTGCAGTCCGTCCCTGAGAAAGCAAAGCCTGCGATTTCCATTGAGGATTTGCTGCCATTGCTGCCGCATTTGAGCGGGGCTATCCCGCAACTGAAAAATCCGAAGGTGGCCGATTCCATCAAAGTGCTGTCCAATCCGGCCGTCCTGTCGATGATTCAACAGTTTATCGCCAACGGCGGCTTGAACATGCTGAAAGCGCCTGTAGAAGAAGTGAGCAGACGAGAACGGCGCGGGTTGTTTCGCTAATCGACAACTTTCTTGGTTTTCTGGACTGCTTCTTTGTCAAAAAGGAGCAGTCTTTTGTCTTTTTGGTACGAAAAGACTATAAACTTTACAGATGTTGACGCGTCTAATAGAATGGTGAACGTTGCACAATGGTCTAACGCCACACAACAGAACAGACATCACGGAGGAGGTCAGGATGAAAAGACGATTTTACCCTCTGCTTCTGGCGCTGCTGGTCCTGCTGCTTATCCCCGGTTGGGCGGCTGCGGCAAGTAGTGCAACTGAGGAAGCCGTCAACCTGATGATCGGTGGACAAGCAGTGACCCCGGACGTGCCACCAGTCATCAAGAGCGGGCGGACATTGGTTCCCGTGCGTGTCATCGCAGAAGGTTTGGGCGCGGATGTCGCCTGGAACGAAGCGAAGCGGACAGCGGTGATTACACGGGGTACGACGCAGCTTTCCCTCACATTGGACTCGCGCACAGCGCTATTGAACGGCAAGCAGGTAAAGCTGGATACGCCGCCTGTCATCTCCCAGCAGCGCATGCTGCTCCCTCTGCGGTTTGTCGGGGAATCGCTCGGGATCACTGTAGGGTGGGACAACAGCTCCCGCACCGTCATTGCTAACGAAACGCCACAGGTTACGCTGAACGGCCGTGCTCCTGAAAAAGCGATCAAGCTGTATCAAGTGTCGGACACCATGTACGTGTCTGCCGATGCGGTCGCGGAGCAGGTCGGACAAAAAGGCTTTGTATGGAATCGCCCGGAACGCGGCATGACGATCGACAGTCAACTGGTTCTTCCAATTGAGCAAGTAGAGGACGAGCTAGGCGGTTCGATCACTTGGAACAAGAAAAAGAATCTGCTTGAAATCGAAAGACTCAATCGGCTGACAGGTGTTACAAAGGATGGGGATCGCGTACATATTGAGATGAAGCTGCCCGTGCAGGCCAATTCTTTTGTGCTCACAGGCCCCCATCGCATCGTGCTGGACCTCCCGCAAACCGCTTTGGCGGACGATTTGGTGGAAGAGTTGAAAAAGAACGAAGAAAACGGCAGTATCGGAGAGTCAGAGGAGCGCAAGCAAGCAGCTTCTTCCGGCGAAGAGGACGAGCAGTCAGCAGCCAGCGAGCCAAAAGAAGAGCCGCTGATCGCAAGCCTGCGGTACAGCCAGTACAGTGCTTCGCCAGAGACCGTGCGTGTCGTGATTGAGCTGAACCAGAAGAGCGAGTATAATCTGGCCTATACAAAAGACGGCATTGAAGTGAAGCTGACGCCCAAGCCTAAGAAAACAGGCTACCTGATCGTAGTCGACGCGGGTCATGGCGGAAAAGACCCAGGTGCATTGGGCGTGGCGGGCAACCACGAGAAAGACTACACGCTGGCTGTCGCCAACAAAGTAGTCGCTTTGCTGAAGCAATATCCGGAGTTTCAAGTAGTGCCTGTGCGCACGACAGATGTGTTCTACGAGCTGTCCGAGCGTGTGGCAATCGCGAATGAGCTGGAGGCGGACCTGTTCTTGTCCATTCACGCCAACTCGTTCCCGAAACCGACGACAGGCGGTACGGAAACCTTCTATTACAATGCAAACAGCAAGACGTTTGCGCAATTGGTGCACAAGCACCTACAAGGAGCAACGCAGTTCCCGGATCGGGGAGTCAAGGCGAGCGGCTTTTACGTTATCAAGAACACGAAAATGCCAGCCGTGTTGACAGAGACAGGTTTCCTGTCCAATCCGCAAGAAAATGCGCTGCTGACCTCGCCTGCATTCCAGGACAAAATCGCGAAAGCCCTCGTTGCGGCTATCCGTGAATACTATCAGTCTTATCAGTAAGGGAGGCTTTCACGATGAAAAAAAGTCGGATGATCTGGGTGGCGGCTTTGGCTGTGCTGCTAATGGCTGGTTGCGGACAAAATGCGGCTCCTGCACCGCAGCCTACGGCACCTGTTGAACAGCCATCTGGCACGAACACTGACCCATCGACAGCAGAGCCGACACTCAACAAACAGGTCGTTACCGTCTACTATTCCGACGGCGACCTGATGGAGCTGCAAAAAGAGGAACAAGAAATCACTTTTGCAGAAGACATCGAAAAGTACAAGAAAACCCTCTCGCTTTTGGAGAAGCCGACAAAAGCAGAAGAGCACTTTCCGCTCTGGAAAGACTTCCGATACCATGACATCACTTTTGCGGATGGCACGTTGACGATTGATGCCGACAGCAAAAACCAGTACAACCTCGGCTCAAGCGGCGAAGGGATGGCGCTGGACGCGCTGAAGAAAACCTTTTTTCAGTTCCCGGAAGTAAAGCAAATCGTCTTCCTGGAAGATGGCAAAAAAGTCGAATCGTTGATGGGCCATGTCGATGTATCGGAGCCATTGACGCGCGACAACTAAACAGGCAATCGCCGAGTGAAGGCGGCACAACCTGGTAGCATCCAGGCTGTGCCGCCTTTTTGCTGTTTCGTCAAGCGGCTTGTTTTCGTTTTATACAGGGTTGGCTCCATCTTTAAAAAAGCTTAACAATCGCATCACAATCCTACAACATTCGACCTGTATAGTTTGTACTTGTAAGAGAGAAAAACAAACCGAACCTGTTAAGGAGGATTTTCATCCAATGAAAAAACTCAGCAAAATGTTTATGGCGCTGACATTTGTAGGGGCACTGCTCGCCGGATGTGGCAGCAACAGTGCGGCTCCATCGCAACAACAACCAGCGCAGCAACAACCAGCTACCCCGGCTCCGGAAAGCAACTCTGGTTCGACTACAACAACATCCGGTGAACCGATCACAGCAGTTGGTTCCACCGCTTTGCAGCCTCTGGTCGAGCAAACGGCCAAAGACTTTATGGCGAAAAATCAAGGTGTACAAATTCAAGTACAAGGCGGGGGAAGCGGAACAGGGCTGAGCCAGGTAGCAAGCGGCGCAGCAACAATCGGTAACTCCGACATTTTCGCAGAAGAGAAAAAAGGCATTCCGGCAAACGAACTGGTTGACCATAAAGTAGCCGTTGTCGGAATGGCAGCAGCGGTTAGCCCGCAAGTAAAAGTAGACAACCTGACCAAGCAACAACTGATCGACATCTTCACTGGCAAAATCACCAACTGGAAAGAAGTTGGCGGCGATGACATGAAAATCACGCTGGTGAACCGTCCGAAGTCTTCCGGTACTCGTGCAACATTCAGCAAATTCGCACTGGACGGAAAAGAAGAAGCAGAAGGCATCACAGAGGATTCCTCCGGTACTGTTCGCAAAATCATTGCCGAAACACCGGGCGCAATCGGCTACCTGGCTCTGTCCTACTTCAATGACTCCGTAAAAGCATTGAAACTGGATGGCGTGGAAGCAAACGCAGAAAACATCGCAACGAACAAATACCCAGTGTGGGCATACGAGCACATGTACACAAAAGGCGAGCCTACTGGTAACGCAAAAGCGTTCCTGGATTACATCCTGTCTGAAGAAGTGCAAAAGAAAACGATTGTCGATCTGGGCTTCCTGCCAATCACAGACATGAAAGTAGAACGCGACGCTGAAGGAAAAGTAACACAAAAATAAGACACTCACGGGTCAACAGCAAAATAGAGGGGTGGAGGGGCCTTACCCCTCATTTTGCTTGCGCGAAAGCCGTTTTCTTTCTAGGAGGGAGAACATGAACCATCGTATTGAAGGGGTAGAGACAAATCGCCAATCGCTGATTGCGCGAAAAATGCTGACATATAACAAACGTCAATTTACAGAGAACATGACGGGCCGAACGATTGCCATGGTCTGTGCGGCCTTGCTGGTCATCGTCGTTTTGTCGATTACGTACTTCATCGCTTCAAAAGGGCTGTCCACCTTTTTTGTCGACGGCGTCAGTATCAGCGAATTTTTAACACAGGTGAAATGGGACCCGGAGGGCGAGCCTGCACTCTACGGTGTGTTCCCGTTCATTCTCGGATCGTTTTTGGTGACGGCTTTGGCTGCGTTGATCGCGGCACCGCTCGGGATCGGGGCGGCTATTTTCATGACGGAAATTTTTCCGGGCTTCGGCAAAAAAGTGTTGAAGCCGGTGATCGAGCTTTTGGTTGGCATTCCATCCGTTGTGTACGGATATGTTGGTCTTACTCTTCTGGTTCCTTTTATTCGCGAACAATTTGACGTTCTTGGTTTCAGTCTTTTGGCAGGGGGGCTTGTGCTTGCCCTGATGATCCTGCCTACGATCACCAGCGTGGCGACAGACGCCATTGAAGCCGTACCGCAAGATTTGCGCAACGCTTCTCTCGCTTTGGGAGCCACACGCTGGCAGACGATCTGGAATGTGGTGCTGCATTCTTCGCTTCCCGGCTGCCTGACCGCGGTTGTATTGGGGATGGCTCGCGCTTTTGGCGAAGCGCTCGCCGTACAGATGGTCATCGGGAACACGACGAAGCTTCCGGGCAGTCTCTTGGACCCGATCAGCACGCTGACCAGCGGCATCACGCTGAACATGGGGAATACGATTCAGGGAACCCCGTACAACAATGCACTCTGGTCCATGGCGCTTCTGCTGCTTCTGATGTCGTTCGTCTTCATTATGATCTTGCGCTTTTTGGGCAGAAAGAGGCTGGTGAAGTAGATGAGAGCGAGACTGATGGACCGCGTTGCTACGATCGTTTTGACGTTGATTGCCGCTTTGATTATCGGCACGCTCATTGGCTTGCTCGGCTTCATTTTGACGCAAGGCTGGCACAAGCTGAACCTGGACTTTTTGACCTCGCCGCCAGATATCGTCAATGCAGGGGGCGGGATTGGTCCGCAGTTGTTCAACTCGTTTTATTTGCTGGTCTTGACCATGCTGATCGCCTTGCCGATTGGAATCGGAGCAGGTATTTATATGGCTGAATACGCGCCGGATAACAAGTTTACGCAGTTTATCCGCATGAGTATAGAAGTGCTTTCTTCTTTGCCGTCCATTGTCGTTGGTTTGTTTGGCTTGCTCGTCTTCGTAAACATGACAGGCTGGGGCTATACGCTTTTCTCCGGTGCCCTCGCGCTGACCGTCTTCAACCTGCCGCTGCTCGTGCGCGTGACAGAGGATGCGTTGCGCAACGTGCCGCGCAGCCAAAAAGAAGCGAGCCTGGCGCTTGGCATCACCAAATGGCGGACAATTGTCTCCGTCATTCTTCCGGCGGCTTTGCCTGGGATCATTACGGGGGCGATTCTCGCTTCCGGACGCGTCTTCGGGGAAGCGGCTGCCTTGCTGTTTACCGCAGGGATGTCTTCACCGAACCTGAACTTTGCTGATTTCTCGCTGAACAGCCCGACTTCGCCGCTGAATCCGTTCCGCCCGGCCGAAACGCTGGCTGTGCATATCTGGAAAGTAAACAGCGAAGGGCTGACGCCGGATGCGCGCGACGTGGCGGATGGCGCTGCCGCTGTGCTGATTATTGCCGTGCTGCTCTTTAACGTCTCGGCCCGCTGGTTCGGGACGTGGGTGTACAAAAAGATGACGTCAGGTTCCAACTAAGGAGAGGTGATAGCGATGTCCGTACTCACCATGCAAGATACGATTATTCAGACGAACAATGTCTCGGTTTACTACGGGGATAAGCAAGCGGTCAAAAATATTTCGATGGACATTGAACGCAACTCGGTGACGGCCTTTATCGGGCCGTCCGGCTGCGGGAAGTCCACGCTTTTGCGCAGCCTGAACCGGATGAACGATCTCGTGCCTTCCTGCCGCGTCACAGGCTCCATCGTCGTCGACGGCATTGACATCAACAGCCAGCAGGTCAACATCGAGAGCTTGCGGCAAATCGTCGGAATGGTGTTTCAGCGCGCCAATCCGTTTTTTAAATCGATTTATGAAAATATCGCCTTCGCTCCGCGCTTTCACGGAATGACAGACCGCCGCGAGCTGGATGAGCTGGTCGAGACGAGCTTGCGCAAAGCGGCGTTGTGGGACGAGGTAAAAGACCGTCTGCGCGACTCTGCGCTCTCCCTGTCAGGAGGACAGCAGCAGCGCCTGTGCATCGCCCGCGCCATTGCCATGCAGCCGACGATTTTGCTTCTGGATGAGCCGGCTTCCGCGCTCGACCCGATCTCGACGATGAAAATTGAAGAGCTGGTCACGCAGCTAAAGGAAGAGTACACGATCGTGATCGTGACGCACAATCTGCACCAGGCGGCCCGCATCTCGGACAAAACGGCATTCTTTTTGCTCGGGGAGCTGATCGAGATGGACGAGACCGCAAAAATTTTCACCTCGCCGGAAAACGATAAGACCGAAGCGTATATTAGCGGCCGTTTTGGCTGAACCGCACAAAAAAATGCCTTCCTTGCGCCTGACGCGCAAACGGAGGGCTTTTTGCATGGTGCAACGCAGTCTGGAATGGGTGTGCTATAGCGCCGTGCAGCTTGCCGGGGCCGACGTTTTCTCCTACCTGTTTCTCTACAGATGTGCAATCGTACAAGAAAAAAGCCTTCTATGCAGAAGGCTTTTCCACTGCCCGGAAGAAGTGGATTTCCTGCTCCAAATCTTCCACGATGCCCGCCAGCCGCTCGGAATCGTGCAGGAACTGCTCCGAGAGGGAGAGGCTTTCCTGGTTGGCCGCGACCGCTTGCTGTGTGCCCGAGACGACTTCCTGGGCGGATTCCGCCAGGCTGTCCACGCGGCGGGAGATGATCTGGCTTTGGCTTGCGATGGATTCGGCCAGATGTCTGATCGTTTCAAACTGCGCGGTGAGCGCTTCGCTGATGGCGAAGGTTTGCTGGAAAATATCCGTTGCCTGATGCAGCGTCGAAATGCCGTTGACCGTGGCGTGATCGGTCGTTTCCAGACATGCGGCCACCCGTTCCATCCGGTTTTCCCCTGAAGCGATGACTTGTTGAATGCGGGCCGTCGCTTCTTCTGTCTGTTCAGACAGGAGGCGAATTTCGTCCGCGACGATCCCGAAGCCGAGTCCCGCCTGGCCGGCTCGTGATGCTTCGATGCGGGCGTTGAAAGACAGCAGCTTCGTTCGTTGGGAGATCGAGGAGATCCAGCCGAGAATCTCGCGGATGTCGTCCATGCTCTCGCGCATCGAGCCCATCGCCTGGAGGGAGGCTTTCATGTCTGTCGATATTTTTTGCATGTTGTCCTTCAGCAAATCAATCGAGGTAGCCGCTTTGGCGCTCTGCTCCCGCGACTTTTCGTTTTGCCTGACCGCTGTTTCCATCGACTGTGTAATGCGTGTCATTTCTGCTGTAATTCCGGCCATCGTGGCGTGGATGTCGTCGATTTGCACCTGCTGGTTGTCCATTTCTTGCGCCAGCCGCTCGGTGACGGAGACGACCTCTGTCTGCATGGCGTGAGAGTGTCGCGAGCCTTTGCCCACATGCTCGGCCACCTGTTTGACGTCGGCGATCACGTGCTGGATTTTGCCGATGATGGTGCGGATTTGCCCGCTCATCCGATTGAAGCTGTCGGCGAGCTGGCGGATTTCGTCGTTGGTCTGGACGTGCATCGTCTGAAACAGGTCGCCTTCGCTGAACGCCGTCATTTTTTGCTGCACCTCTTTGACGGGCTTGATAATCTTGCGGACGTACAAGTAGAGCAGCAATGCCAACGAGCCTAATCCGACGAGGGAGACCGCGAGTATCGTCAACTGCAGGCGGCGCACCTCCTGTTTGACCTCGGATACGGACTGCACGACGATCATGCCCCATTTGAGCGCCGGGTCGAATTTGTAGGCGGCAAAGGCGTCCATGCCGTTTATATGAAACGATTCAAAGCCGGAATTGCCCGCAATGACATTGGCGACGACAGGCAGCTCGGTCAGGAGCGGGCGCTGCAGGGCGTAGGCTTTATCCGGGTGAGCGAGCAGCTTCCCTTGCTGGTCGACAATCATGGCGTATCCGGTTTGCCCCAGCTTGATCTGTCCGATTGATTCACTGAGCTTCGGCACGGAGACGAAGGCCACGACGACGCCGACAGGCTCTTCCTCCTCGTTGCGCAAAGCCATGGAGACAGCGATCTTCGGAAATTCCGTGGCGGAAAACTGAAAGACGTCCGAGACGAATGCGTTTGGCTTGTCCCAGGCGCCTTTGTACCAGTCGGCTGTTCGCGGATCGTAGGAGCTGTCCAGCGGCGAGCCGGGGAAGGTCAAATACCGCCCGTCTGCTGTCACGACTTGTATTTCGGAAATGGTTGGATTGTTGTTCACCATGTCGGTAAAAATGCCGAAGCTTTGACTGTTCGTGACCTTGCTGTTTTTGTACGTGGAAGCATAGGAAGCCAAGGCGGTGATGATGGACTGGACGCGGCTGTTCACTTCCTGCAAGGCGGCACTCGATGCATCGTGGAGCTGCTGCTTTGTCTTTTCGTTGAGCGTGCTCTCGGATTGATAACTGATAAAAAAAGCGGCGATCGCCATCATGCTGACAACCATGGTCAGAATCCCGAAAAATAATCTGGTGAAAATCGAACGGTACTGAAACGACGTGTTGCCCAATGTTCGTATTTTTCTCGGCATTACATGCTCTCCCCTTATTCGACAAAACGTTCAGCTTTATTGTAGGGGGTACTATGGGGAGCGTATATGGTTTGTCAGAAACATTTACCATAACTTTACCTGGCTTTAAAACTTTAAGGAAACTTAATATACTTCACATCAAAGCATAACATTCGCACGCTATAGTGGTTGGGAAGACAGATGCTACAACCGCGAAGGAGCGAAGGACGCATGAGTGTTATTTCGGTGAGAGAGTTAAATCTCTTCTACGGTAACAAACAAGCCCTCTACAATATAAATCTCGATGTTGAGCCGAATTCCATTACCGCGCTGATCGGGCCGTCCGGTTGCGGGAAGTCCACGTTTTTGCGAACGCTGAACCGGATGAACGACTCGGTGCCAAATACGAAAATCACCGGCGTGGTAAAAGTGTTCGATGAAGACATTTACAGTTCCAGCGTGGAAGTCGAGCGCTTGCGCAAAAATATCGGGATGGTGTTCCAACACCCGAATCCGTTCCCGAAAAGCATCTACGACAATGTCACGTACGGACCGCGCCTGCATGGCCTGATGGATCGCCACAAGCTCGACGAGATCGTGGAGACAAGCCTCAAGGCCGCAGCGCTGTGGGACGAGGTGAAAGACGTGTTGAAAAAGCCCGCAACCGGGCTGTCCGGCGGGCAGCAGCAACGGCTCTGTATCGCCCGGGCGCTCGCTGTTCAGCCGCAGGTGATTTTGATGGATGAACCGACATCCGCTCTCGACCCGATCTCCACAGCCAAAATCGAGGAGTTGCTGGAGGAGCTGAAAGACACGTACACGATTGTCATCGTTACGCACAACATGCAGCAGGCGGCGCGCATCTCCGACAAAACGGCGTTTTTCCTCAACGGAGAGCTTGTCGAGTTTGACCAGACGCCAACGATTTTCCAAAATCCCGGGACAAACGGACAGAAGACTACATTACTGGCCGTTTCGGATAACAACTGTTTGTAGTAAGGTAGAGGAGCGGCCCGCTTGCGGGTTCGCTCTTTTTTGCATGGAGGGGAGACATAGCAGGTGGTCTGGATTTCCTTGTTCATTTTTATCGTCACGTTGACGCTGGTCATCTGGCAGCCAAGAGGCTTGTCGATCGGCTATCCCGCCGTCGGGGGAGCGGTGCTGGCGCTGTTGACGGGCGTGGTGTCTCTCGACGATGTGGCCGAAGTGACCTCGATCGTTTGGAACGCCACGTTTGCGCTGGTCGGCATCATCATCATTTCGCTACTGCTGGACGAGATCGGCTTTTTGAATGGGCGGCCTTGCACATGGCCCGTTTGGCAAAAGGAAATGGCCGGCTGATGTTCGCCTACGTCATTTTGCTCGGGACATTGGTGTCGGCCCTGTTCACCAATGACGGCACGGCGCTGATTCTGACTCCGATTGTGCTCGCGCAGGTTCGGGCACTCAAGCTGGACGGGGGTGCGGTTGTGGCGTTTGTCATGGCCAGCGGCTTTATCGCGGACACCAGCTCGTTGCCGTTTGTCGTCAGCAACCTCGTCAACATCGTATCCGCCGACTATTTTGACATCGGCTTTGCCGAGTACGCGGTGCGGATGGTTTTGCCTACCTTGTTTTCCGTAGCAGGGAGTTTGTTGGTTTTATTCCTTTATTATCGCAAAAGCATCCCGCATTACGTGGATTTGTCCCAACTGAAGCAACCCGGTGAAGCCATTCGTGATGCAAGACTGTTCCGCCTGGCGTGGCCGATCCTCGCTGTGCTTTTGCTCGGCTTTTTCATTAGCGAGTCCATCCATGTCCCGGTGTCGTTTATCATTGCTTCCGCCGCCCTCGTCTTCTGTCTTGCCGCCCGAAAAAGCAAGGCGATTGCCATGGGCCGAATCATGCAGGAGGCGCCGTGGGTCGTCGTCATTTTTTCTATCGGGATGTATGTCGTGGTCTGGGGCTTGCACAATGCGAGGCTGACCGATCTGGTAAAAGCGGCGCTCGATACGCTGATGGAGTACGGTTTGCTTGCGACGACGCTCGGGACGGGGCTGATTGCCGCTGTCTTGTCTTCGGCGATGAACAACCTGCCTACCGTGATGTTCAATGCATTGGCGATTGGCAGCACGCAGGCGGAAGGCGTCTTTCGCGAAGCGATGATCTACGCCAACATCATCGGAAGCGATTTGGGGCCGAAAATTACGCCGATTGGCTCGCTCGCCACGCTGCTCTGGCTGCACGTGCTGGGGCGCAAAGCGGTCAAAATCACCTGGGGGCAATACTTTCGGACGGGGATCGTGCTGACGGTACCGACCTTGCTGATCGCTTTGCTCGGGCTGTACCTGACGCTTGTTTTGGGAAACGAGCAATGACAAAAGCTTGCTGATGCAACAGCTCAGCAGGCTTTTTCTTTTTGCCGGAATAAGAGAGGCGGTCAGGGGAAAAATAGGCGCAACGTGCGTAAAAAGGAGGATGTTTCCATGTGGCAGAGCTGGCCGATAGAGCGTGTGCTCATTTTGTTTACGGGACTGGCGTTTGTCTTGATTGCCGTGCAGGTCACCCTTTTTCATTCCAGGCAAAACTTCCGCCATTGGGCGATGTGGGTGCCTGTCATTGAGCTGCCTATTTTTGCGGTGACGGCGATTGTTTTATCGTTCGTAAATGCGGGATGGCTGCGCGTAGTGTTTGCCTTGATGATGTTCGTCGGGATGGGCGGCGGCGTGTACGGGGCTTACTTGCATGCTGCCGGAGTCAGACAGCGGGTAGGAGGCTTTTCGCAATCGCAAAACTTCCTCGTCGGCCCGCCCGTCATTTTGCCTCTGCTCATTACTGCCATCGCGGCTTTGGGGCTTCTTGCCCTTTTCTGGGGGTGAAGATAGATGGCCAAGCATAGACGTTATCCTTCCTATGACGTGTGGGAGCAGCATCAAAACTGGGACGTTCACACGAGACAAGTCGTTGGAGCCAGAAAAATGCCGCAGGTTGCCCATCGGTACTTGCAGCAGGCGGAAGCTTTGCTGTTGCAGGCAATCGTAAGCGTCCTCGTCGACGACCATCGGCTGGAGGTGCTGACCTTTGTTGTCGCGCACCTGGACGATTCGCTGGCGAGCGCGATCGGGGAGGCGCAGCGCAAGGTCGGGGTTCCGCCGAAAAAAGAGCTGTACCGTCTGGGACTGGCAGGGGTGGAGGCGGAGAGCCACGCCGGGTACGGGACGGAATTTGGCGCGCTTTCTGCCGCAGAACAGCAGGAGGTGCTGAGGCAAATCTCCACGGGCAACGTCAAGGATACAGAGGCATGGAGCCAGGTCGCTCCCGTCGATTTTTCAAAAAGCTGCTGCATGACACAGTGCAGGCGTATTACTCGCATCCGCTCGTCTGGTCAGATATCGGCTACGGCGGGCCTGCTTATCCCCGCGGTTATGTGCGTGTGGAAAAAGGATTGACGGACCCATGGGAGGCGAGGGCAAATGGCGAATAAAGAGCAGGAGCAGCGCGCAGGCGATAGCCAGGAACGCGGTACACGGCAGATGGAAAACAGGAAATACGCCGACGGAGCGGATGTATGCATCGTCGGAGCGGGAGCCGCAGGAGGCGTGCTGGCATATGAGCTGGCAAAAGCTGGCTTGCGCGTCGTCGTGCTGGAGGCAGGGCCTTTTTGGGACCCGCAGCGCGACTTTGCCAGCGACGAACTGGAGATGCAGCGTCTGGCCTGGCAGGAGACGAGGCTGGTAGCGGGAAACGATCCTCTGCGCCTCGGGCACAACAACTCCGGCCGGGGAGTCGGCGGAGGAACGGTGCATTTTACCGGGGTGTTTTTGCGGTTTCACGAGAGCGATTTTATGACGAAAACGATAGATGGCGTAGGGGAAGACTGGCCGATCACGTACCGCGATTTGGCCCCGTACTACGACAAGATCGAGCGGGAAATTGCCGTTTCTGGCCCGAGCCATTTTCCTTGGGGCGCTTTTCAGGGACCCTACCCTTACCCGGTCCGCGAGCCGATCAGCGCGAATGCGCAGTTGTTCCGGGAAGGCTGCGACAAGCTCGGGATCGAGAGTGTGGTCGCTCCGCTGGCGATTTTGTCGGCTCCGTTCGACGGACGTCCGCCCTGTATCAACCGCGGCTTTTGCAACCAGGGATGCATGCCCAACGCCAAATACAGCGGCCTGATCCACCATATTCCGAAGGCCATTGCGGAAGGGGCCGAGGTGCTGTCAGACTGTATGGTCACGGAAATTCTCATGGCTGGCGACCGGGTCAGCGGCGTGTTGTTCTCGCACAACGGGCTGATGCATCGGCAAATGGCGCGGGTCGTCATCCTCGCCGGCTTTGTCGTGGAGACGCCCAGGCTGCTGTTCAATTCCGCGACCTCGCGCTTTCCCGACGGGCTGGCCAACTCCAGCGGCTGGGTAGGCAAGGCGATCATGCCGCATTCCAGCCATGACGTCTACGGCCGCCTCCCGGAAGAAGTGCGCCTGTACAAAGGGACGCCAGTGCTTGCCCTGACCCAGCATTTTTACGAGACAGACCGGGAACGCGGCTTTGCCAGAGGGTACACCTTGAGCGCACACGGGGCAAGACCTGTTTCCATGGCGGGGGCAATTGCGACGGAGCGGGAAGACCAGACCTTTTTATGGGGAAAACAACTGCGGGAAACGATGCTCGACTACAACATGTACGGGCGAATCACGCTTGTCGGCGAAGTTTTGCCTCACCCTGACAATGCCGTCACGCTCAGCGGGGAAAAAGACGAGTACGGAATGCCGGTGCCCAAGGTCACTTTCAGCTATCAGGAAAACGATCGCAAACTCTATCAGCATGCGATCGGCCAAATGAACCGGATCATGGAAGCCATGGGCGGCAAGCCGGAGCACGTCGTCTCCGATACCGCGCATTTGATGGGTGGCTGCCGGATGGGGAACGACCCTGCGCAATCGGTTGTGAATGAATTTGGGCAGTCGCACGACATTCCCAATCTTTTCATAGCGGGCGCTTCCACGTTCGTGACATCGGGTGGCAGCAACCGACAAATACAGTAATGGCGCTGGCTGCGCGCACCGCAGACAAGCTGGTCGAAGCGATGCGGCAACGCGATGTTTAAGAAGTGTTCAAGGAACTTTTACGTTCATATCTTCCCCATCTTATAAGCCATATAGTATACTGGGAAACAGATATGCAAGGCAAAGGTGGGTTCGTATGGAAACGGATTTGATGCAGGTTTTGTTTTTGTCCGAGGTTTATAAGCTGCTTGGTGACAAGACGCGCTTGACGATCATGGCTCTTTTGCAAGTACAATCGTTATGTGTCCGTGATCTCGTGGAGATTCTGCAAACTTCCCAACCCTCTGTTTCCCAGCACTTAGCTAAGCTAAGACACATGGTTTGGTCAAAGAGCGTCGCAAGGGACCATGGGTATTTTACTCCGTTAATACAGAATGCTCTCCTGCAGTCAAGCAAATCTTGTCACACTTGCCGGATATGTCACCGATTGTCAACAAAAATCAGCCGAGAGTGAACCTTCCTTCGGCTGATCGGTCGTAGGAAGCGTTGGATCAGTTAAGATCCAACGCTTTTTTTAACGGATAAGAAAGTATAAATTTTGAGGAAGGGGAGTACCCATCCTTGTTAAGTTATTTGTAAAATAGAGTCATGGAGACAACATTCTTAGAGAATTTTCTTGATGAGAATCAACATTGGGATCGGTTTGAAAAGAAGCATGGTAGAAAATACGACCCATTGTCCGAAAAGAAGTGGAGAAATTTCGTAACTGTGGCAATCCAAAGAATGGGTTTAAGCTATTTGTATGTGAAGGGTGTCATGATGTTAGACGGGTACGTATCGATGTAAGGGGAGGTTCTGCACAACTTGCTCTGTTGGGGAAACCGAGGAATGGAGTCGGTTGCTCGAACACGAAGTATTTCAGTCAATCATCGCCATATTATCCTAACGATCGATGAAGGCTTACGGGACGTGTTCTCAAACATCGCAAGCTGTTAAAGGAGTTTATGGACGAAGGCGCGCGATTTATCCGAGAATACTTTGAAAAGAAACATAAAGTAAATCCAGGCATTATCGTAGGCTTGCATACATTTGGATCAGTATTAACTTTAATCCGCATCTACATTTGTTGTCACAATGGGAGGGATGAAGCGAACGGTGAATGGAAAACCTACGACTTCCTTCCGTTCGAGATGCTTCGAAAGCAGTGGCAAACCATTGTATTAAAGCTCATTAGACGTCTTCTGACAGAAGAGGAAAAAAGGAAGTACAGCGCCTTCTACAAAAGGCCTACTCCGCTAACGGGGAAGGCTTCTATGTGCATGCTCCGAAACAAAAGGGAAATAAAGCGCAGTTGGCTTATATTGGCCGATATATTCGTCGACCCGCCATCGCTCTTGGCCGGATTGAGGAATATGACGGCAATTTGTGACGTTTCGGTATAAGGATAAAACGGATGGGCAGGAAAAACAGAAACCGTAACAGTAGAGAATTTATTGCTCGCCTCATCAGACATATTCCGGACGAACAATTTAAAACGATTCGTTATTATGGTGTGTATGCCCGAAGAGTGAAAACCTTTGTAAAAGGTTCTTTCAGCGTGGCAAAAAAACTGTGAAAAGGTGGATCGTAAAGCAAAGCATGTACTTCGTCGAGAACATGGCGAGAGAAGATGATAAATTATGCAGGGAAAGACCCTATGGTTGCCCAAAGTGTGAGTGTACTATGAATACAAGGGAGAAGCCTGCTAAAAGATGGACAACTTACGGTCGCCTTTGCTGTTTGCGATCTATCTCGGCGTTGTCTGGAAAGGATGATTGAAGATCTCACAGGTGTCAAAAAAGAAAAGGCAAAGAAAAATCACAAAGCATACTCGACAGTTTCCGAAGGAAACAAGAGAGGAACGAAGTCGTCAAATATGTTTGTTTGACGTGTCATGAACAGAGGATGTACCTCTAAGTGTTGTTCGTGATTTTGATGCAATGGATGATGGTGACCCAACCGTGCCACCGCAATTTGGTTGTGAGTACTGTGGAAACCCCATGTATCCTGAGTATTATAAAGGTTTACCATGGCTATGAATACAAACTTTCGGATATCCTCTAGCGCAAAAAAGGGACAGTCAGGGCGTTTTTCCCTGACTGTTTTCTTAGTTCTTCCTTGTCGAAGCCGTGAATGACGAATTGCTCCCCGTTTTCCTTTTCGATAAACGTAACAGGGGTCATGCTGGCGCCAAGGTTGATTGCTTCCTGGAAATAGCATCGTTTTTGCGGATATCTCTGTCTTCAAAAGCGACGTTTTGGGATGCCAGCCACATTTTTTCTTCCTGGCAAGGGCCGCACGTAGTTTGGGTATAGACAATAACGGTTTGAGCCATACAGGTGCTCCTCCTTCAAGTGTAGTCGAACAACATAATTCGCGGTTGTGACGGATTTCCTGCGCAGCAAAACGTATAGGATGCCCGTCCTGCCGAAAGGACGCAGCGTCCGCGCCGTTCTGTGATGCCTCGATCTGGAAAAATGAGGATGGATACCAGCGAGGGGGGCGGTACAAATTATATTCAGTGACGTCGGAGGAGGTGAATGGAACGATGCCTAACAAAACAAGCAAACGGTTTGAACAAAGCAAACCAAGCAGCTCAGGCGCAAAACACTGCGACTGGAATTCGCGAGCGGAAACAACGTAGCGGAGTTTCGTCGTCAAAACCAGCAATCCGCTCAAAAATCCGGCCAACAAGCAGGTCAAGCTACTGAGTAGTAGCTATGGACAACAACCTCCGCTATATGCGGGGGTTTTTTCGTTTTTTCATCCGCGCTTGCAAAAAGGCCGAGGAGGATGGTACTGTGACAGCAGAATCTACAAGCTGGGAGGGCGAGAGTCCATGATTATCGGCATTGGGTGGATATCGTGGAAATTGAGCGGATCGCCGCCTTGATGAACGACAGGAAAGGCGATCGGACGGTTTTTGACCGAAGCAGAAAAGAAGCTGCTGGCTGGCAAGCGGAATCGAGACAAGCGGAAATGGTGGCGGGCAGGTTTGCGGCGAAGGAAGCCGGAGCGGAAAGCGCTCGGGACAGGCATCGCCATGCGCTCGGCTTTTTGGATATGGAAATTACCCCGAGCGAGACGGGCAAGCCGATGATGCGAGTAGACGGCGACGTTTTGACCAGCTCGGTTTGGACCCGCAGCGCGTTCGCGTACACGTAAGCATTTCCCACAGTCAGACACACGCCATGGCACAGGTAGTTGTGGAAGAGCTGTAAACTTGTCTGCATATTGGGACGAGGATGGACATACATTTATATCGCGTAGATCAGGAGGGACTACCTGCTCTTACACAGGAAGGGTAAGTCTTCAGCCGATCAAGCGATATCGCGTCCTTTTGTACCCAGTACAGCATTTTGACACGATGAGCGCGGCCAGAGGCGAAAGACTGACAGATTTCCCAGGAAATAGACAGGGGTGCCCTTCTTTGTCGAAAAAGTTGACAAGGAGGAGTTCATTGAATGAAGAGGGCAGCTTTACCACTGGTGTTATTGTTGGTCTTTACGTTGCTGCTCGGCGGTTGCTTCGGTCAGAAAACACCGGAAGATGTGGTGAGTGACCTGAACGGGACGCTGGGAAAAATGAGCGGGTACAAGTCTCAGGCAGTTTTGACCATGCAGACGGGCTCTACTCCAATGGAGTACGACGTTCAGGTTTGGTATGAAAAGCCCACCAACTATCGGGTAGCTCTTACTTCCAAACAGCGCGGAATCACGCAGATCATTTTGCGCAACAACGAGGAGTATTTGTACTGACTCCACATCTGAACAAGAGCTTCCGCTTCCAGAGCGGATGGCCGGAAAACAACGGCCCCCTGTATTTGTACGAGACGCTGGCGAAGAGTATCATCGACGACACGGAGCGTCAGATGAAGATGGAGGAAAAGCAGTACGTGTTTGAGGTGAAAGCCAATTACACCGGCAATCGCTCTCTGACCAAGCAAAAAATTTGGCTGACCGAAGACTTCAAGCCTACCCATGCAGAGATTATGGATTCGAGCATGAAGCCGCTGGTGAAAATCGACTTTACCGAATTTTCGTTCAATCCGACATTTGACAAGGATGCCTTTGACAAAGATCGCAACATGACGACCAGCTCGTTGACGGCGATTCCTACCATGGCAGGGCGAATGGACAGGTTGCCCAGCAGCCGAACAGCCAGTTTGGCGTCATCGTTCCAACGTATGTGCCGGAAGGAGTCAAACAGGGCGATATCGAGCCTGTCACGCGCGACGGCGAGAACGGTCATCCTCAATTACAAGGGAGCTTACAACTACAAGCTGATTGAAGCCCGTCCGACAGAAGCATCCGTCTCGTATGAACAGGGCATGCCGGTCAACCTCGGCTTTACGGTTGGGGTGCTGGCGCAAACGGGTGAAAACACGCGACTTCTGACGTGGGAGCTGGACGGAGTAGAATTTACGATCGCCGGCGATTTGCCTGAAGAAGAGATGGTGAATGTCGCCCAGTCGACATATGGTCTCGGCGGGAAATAAGAAAGAAAATACGGGAGAGGGGACGGGGCGTGACCGTCCTCTTTTTTTGTGCATAGGGGAAGCTTTTGGCTCTTACAAATACTCCTTGACTTTCCCGCAAGTTTTCCATTTTTCTCAAACAGGAATCTAGGACGTGTCTGAAAACTAAAGAAAATGTGGTATGATTTAGGAAAAACGAATGGAGCAACGAGCATGATTCAAAGACGGTACGAAATAAACGATGAACAGTGGGAACAAATTCAGGACATGTTCCCCCCCTATCGAACAGGACGTCCGTCCAAATTAAGTAATCGTACCATGTTTAATGCCATTCTTTGGATTGCCCGAAGTGGTGCGGCTTGGCGAGATTTGCCGGAAGAACGTTATGGTTCATGGAAAACGGTCTACAGTCGCTTCTGCAAGTGGAGAGATACCGGATTACTTGTCGCCATCTTCCAAGCTCTTCACGTAGAACCTGACTTTGAAAACTTGAGCATCGATTCTACATCGGTCAAAGCTCATCAACACAGTGCGGGTGCTAAAAAAACGCAGAAGGACACGAAGTAAATCAGCACATAGGCGTCAGCCGTGGCGGAAAGACAACCAAACTTCATACCGTCGTCGATGGATTAGGGAATCCCCTCGCTTTTCTTCTCACGGGGGGGCACGTCTATGATTCCGTTCCAGCGATCAATTTGCTTCAAGGGTTTGATCTTACGGGAAGCCATATTGTTGGTGACAAAGCCTACGGCTCAGAAGGCATTCGGCATTGGATTACGGCTAAGCAGGCAGCGTACACCATCCCGCCTAAAGCGAATAATAAAAATCCTTGGAAAGTGGATTGGTACCGCTATAAAGAACGGCACTTGGTGGAGTGCTTCTTCAATAAAATCAAACATTTTCGACGAATCGCTACTCGTTACGACAAGCTGGCCAAATCATTCCTAGCGTTTGTATATGTCGCGTCCATCTTTAAACTAACTCAATAATGAGTTTTCAGACACATCCTAATAAAGCCCCTGTACACTTGGACTTGTACCAGGGAGATGCGGTACATAACTACAGCAGATGAAAGGGTTGAGCAAATATGTTTAGCAAAGCAAAACTGGGTATGCTTTTGGGCACGATGGCAGCGGTTCTGAGTATCGGGAGCTTGGGCAGCGCCCTGGCAGCAGATACAGCGCAAACAGAGGCGCAAGCACAGCAATTGAACAAACCGGCAGAGGTGAAGTTCGCATTCAACAAGCTGGGTCACCCGGGCGGATTCGCGAAAGGAATCTCCTTCAAAGAAAACACTGAGCTGTTGTCCTTGCTGAAGCTGGATGCAGCCAAGCTGGAGGAAGAGCTGAAAGCAGGCAAGACGCTGGCAGCCATAGCGGAAGCGCAAGGCGTGTCTGTGGATGACGTCGTAGCGCTGTTGGTCAAACAGCAGGAAGCCAAGCTGAAAGAAGCGGTCGAAGCAGGCAAGCTGACACAGGAACAAGCCGATAAGATGAACGAAAACGCGGCAGAGCGCGTAAAAGAAATGGTGCAAAACACGCATCCGGGCAAAGGACCAGGCAAAGGCTTCGGATTTGGCCTCGACAAAAACGAAGAACTGCTGTCCTTGCTGAAACTCGACGCCGCCAAACTGCAAGAAGAGCTGAAAGCAGGCAAGACATTGGCAGCCGTAGCGGAAGCGCAAGGCGTATCCGTGGATGATGTGGTAGCCCTGCTGGTAAAAGAGCAGGAAGCCAAGCTGAAAGAAGCAGTGGAAGCAGGCAAGCTGACACAGGAACAAGCCGATAAACTGAACGAAAACGCAGCAGAGCGCGTAAAAGAAATGGTGCAAAACACGCATCCGGGCAAAGGACCAGGCAAAGGCTTCGGATTTGGATTTGGCTTCGACAAAAACGAAGAACTGTTGTCCTTGCTGAAACTCGACGCCGCCAAACTGCAAGAAGAGCTGAAAGCAGGCAAGACATTGGCAGCCGTAGCGGAAGCGCAAGGTGTATCTGTGGATGATGTGGTAGCCCTGCTGGTAAAAGAACAGGAAGCCAAATTGAAGGAAGCGGTCGAAGCAGGCAAGCTGACGCAGGAGCAAGCGGACAAGCGCAGCGAGGAGCTGGCTTCCATGGTGCAAAAAATGGTGGAAGGCAGCTTTGAGAAAATCGCCATCCGCAAACA
Source organism: Brevibacillus agri (assembly GCF_004117055.1). NCBI lineage: Bacteria > Bacillati > Bacillota > Bacilli > Caryophanales > Paenibacillaceae > Brevibacillus > Brevibacillus agri. The sequence goes on along the minus strand of NZ_CP026363.1, from coordinate 3,221 downwards.
TGACCTGAAAAAAGAAGAGCAAGGCACAGCGAGCGAGCAATAACAGCGCTGCAAACAAGTCAGGCGGGAGCACATCTCGCCTGGCTTTTTGCGTCTCTGTCGCTGTCTCCGTCTCCCTTCCTCCGCATATGGCAGGCCGGACTGCATGGCGAGATATCTTTCGCCACGCAAAATAACGCTCCGGGATCGCGCGCAGTCGGCCGATTTGCCCCTGTAAGCTCGCGTGTGCAGGAGGAAAAAGGACAAACCCCGAATTGACACGCAGCAGGAAAACACGATACATTCAAGGTAACTTATACCGTAATGAGGTGGCATGCTGTAAGATGAAAAAACCGTCTACCGATGTTTTGTACCAGGAAGAGTCGACCTACGTGGACATGCTGTTGCGAAAAAGCTGGAGTATGCGCATCGCAGAGACTGTCGCCTTCGTTTTGGGCATGATGATTCTCGCCCAGTTTTTTCCGAGCAATGACACGACCTTCAAAGTGCTTGCCTTTGCGATTGCCATTGCGGTCGTCGGCCTGGCACCGTTCCTGTACAAGGCGACCATGCGTCCTGTGTACAAGCTGACGAAGACTCACCTGATTGTCAGCATCTCTGGCAAAGAAACCAGCTACCCGCTGTCAGAAGTGGAGCAAGTTTACGAAGGCCGCCATTTCTACCGTTTGGGAGGCAAAAAAGAATCGCTGATGGTTTCCAGGCAGTTTCTCAGCCATTTGAATGAGCGCTTGTTTTACTATCATAAAGGGAACAAGAGGAGATAGAAATGAAACCGTTTTGTCGTGACACTTGGGTTGAGGTTGATTTGGACGCCATCCGGGCCAATGTCGAGACGTTCCGCGGCCACTTGCCGAAAAGCACGGGCATTATGGCTGTCGTCAAGGCAGACGGCTACGGTCATGGCGCTGTGCATGTCGCCAGAGAGGCGCTGGCAAGCGGTGCCGACTCTTTGGCAGTAGCGATGCTCGATGAAGCGATCATCCTGCGGACAGCGGGCATAGACGCGCCGATACTGGTGCTCGGGTACACCCCGGCTGATTCGGTCGAGCAAGCCAGCAGGCTGAATGTAGAACTGACGGCGTACAGCCCGGAATGGATCGTTTCAGCGAATCAGCGGCTGGAACAGGCTGAGCTTCGCCCTGTCGGTGTGCACGTCAAAACCGACACAGGCATGGGACGCCTGGGCGTTCGGACGACAGATGATTTGCTCGAAGTGGTAGCGGCGCTTGAAAACAGCGCCAAGCTGGAATGGACAGGCATTTTCACGCACTTTGCCTGCGCGGATGAACCGGATACGACCCATGTGCGACGACAACACGAGACGTTTCAATCCTTTTGCAGGCGCTGCGCGAGCAAGGGAAAAAGTTGCCGAAAGTTCACTGCTGCAATACGGCGGCAGCGATCGCTTTTCCCGATTGGGGGTATGATACGATCCGTTTAGGCATAGGTTTATACGGATTGTATCCTTCTCCGTACATGAAAGAGCGAGCGGACGTCCCTCTTGTCCCTGCTCTTTCCCTGAAAACCAGAATTGCGCATGTAAAGACCGCTGTAGAGCCGTTTACGGTCAGCTATGGCGCTACGTACACAGCAAAGCTTGGCGAGCGGATCGCGACGCTGCCGATCGGATACGCAGACGGGTACTCCCGCCTCTTGTCCAATCGGGGAGAAGTGTTGTACAATGGTTCCCGCTATCCAATTGTCGGGCGAGTCTGCATGGACCAGATCATGGTCAGGCTGGAGCCGGGCGCAGGGCAGGTCGATGAGGAGATCGTTCTGTACGGTAAGCAGGGAGACGAGGAAATCTCGCTGGATGAGGTTGCCGCTTTGCTCGGAACGATCAACTACGAAGTTCCCTGCATGCTGAATTACCGGATTCCGCGCGTCTATGTTCGCAACAAGGAAGTGGCCGAAGTGTTCCATCCATTGGCGATGAAAACACGCGCCAGGAAAAGTGTAAATAACTAGCAAACAAAAACCAGCAGGAATTTTGTATTGGAGCGCGAATATTAGTTAAGCGCAAATGTGGGCTTTTTTGCCTGAAAAGCGTACGGATAGGTATATTTTTGCAATGGTTTCGACATAATGGTATTGTTCATGCTGGCTGTTCTTTCAAGAACTGCATGGTAGATGGAAGTTACGGTCATGGTTGGAGTGGATTTGTCTTGTCGAAGTCAAAACACGAAACGCATCATGATCAGTTTGCCGCAACACTTGCTACAAGAAGTGGATGGCGTCATTCAAAAGGAGAAATCCAATCGCAGCGAGTTCATTCGCCAGGCGATGCATTTGTATTTGAAGGAGCGTAAAAAACGTACGATCCGCGAGACAATGCAAAAAGGGTATATGGAGATGGCGAAGATTAATCTGAAAATGGCATCGGAGGCTTTTGGCGCTGAAGAAGAGGCTGACCATACTCTTGTCCGCTTAGTTAGCGGGGTGTGACCAGTGATTGTCAAACGTGGCGATGTATTTTTCGCGGACCTGTCACCGGTCGTTGGCTCTGAGCAAGGAGGCGTGCGGCCTGTTTTAGTCATCAGAACGACATTGGAAATCGATTTAGTCCGACGGTCATCGTCGCCGCCATTACGGCCCAAAATTCAGAAGGCAAAACTGCCTACGCATGTGGAAATTGACGCAAAAACATATGGATTTGATCGTGACTCCGTCATTTTGTTGGAACAAATACGAACCATTGACAAACAGAGGCTGACTGATAAGATTACCCATCTTGACGACGAGATGATGGATCGGGTCAATGAGTCTTTGCAAATCAGCTTGGGACTCATTGATTTCTAAAAATGAATCAGGCACTGGAGAGGAAAAGCCACTTGGGTGAAGCAAGTGGTTTTTTTGACGGATAAGAAAGTATAAATTTTGAGGAAGGGGAGTACCCATCCTTGTTAAGTTATTTGTAAAATAGAGTCATGGAGACAAACATTCTTAGAGAAATTTTCTTTGATGAGAATCAACATTGGGATCGGTTTGAAAAGAAGCATGGTAGAAAAATACGACCCATTGTCCGAAAAGAAGTGGAGAAATTTCGTAACTGTGGCAATCCAAAGAATGGGTTTAAGCTATTTGTATGTGAAGGGTGTCATGATGTTAGACGGGTACCATCGATGTAAGGGGAGGTTCTGCACAACTTGCTCTGTTGGGGAAACCGAGGAATGGAGTCGGTTGCTCGAACACGAAGTATTTCAAGTCAATCATCGCCATAT